>NZ_CABVGP010000002.1:2194517-2506233 GCF_902497555.1 Amycolatopsis camponoti
GCGAGCTGGCCGAGGACCTCGGCGTGTCCAGGGTGCCCGTCCGCGAAGCCATCCGCAGCCTTGAGGCCGAAGGCTTCCTCGTCGAGCAGTCGGCCCGCCGGATCGTCGTCCGGCAGCTCGCGCGGGTCGACGTCGAAGAGCTGTTCGACGTCCGCGAGGCGCTCGAAGGACTCGCGGCGGGGCGCGCCGCCGGACGGGCGGGCGCGGCCGAGCTGAAGCGGCTGGAGCGGATGCTCGCCGACTCGGCCCGCGCGACGGCCCGCGGCGACGCGGCCCGGATCACCGTGCTCAACTCGCGCTTCCACGACGAGATCGTCGCCATCGCGGGCAACGCCCTGCTCACCACGATGCTGCAGCCCCTGCAGGGCAGGCTCCGCTGGCTCACGAGCCAGAACGAGCACTGGACGGAGCTGCTCGACGAGCACCGTCGGCTCTACGAGGCGATCGCGTCGGGGGACGCCGACCGGGCGCACGCCGAAGCCGTCGAGCACGTGCGGGTCAACCGCGAGGTGACGCTGAAGTCCCTCTTCGGTGACGAGCCGGATCAGGCGGAGATCGCGGCCGGCTCGAGGTAGGGCGTCACGTTCCGCAGGGCGCGCTCGACGTACTCGTCCTTCTCGCCGACCGGCGCGACGTAGTGCATCGCGTGCTCGGCGGCTTCGAGGCCGTGCAGCCGGGCGAGGACCCAGGTGGCGAGGTACGTCGAGGCCAGGCAGCCGCCCGCGGTGGCGAGCGTGCCGCGGGCGAAGAAGGGCTGGTTCAGCACCTCGACGCCGGCCGCGAGGACCCACGGCTTCGTCGTCAGGTCGGTGCAGGCGGGCACGTCCTCGAGCAGTCCCAGCTTCGCCAGGACGAGCGTGCCGGAGCACTGGGCGCCCAGGAGCTGCCGGGCCGGGTCGAGCCCGCGTAGCACGCCCATGATCGCCGGGTCCTCGACGACCTCGCGGGTCTTCGCGCCGCTGCCGATGATCACGGCGTCGGCCGTGCAGGCCTCCTCGAGCCCGATCGTCGCGTCTATCGTGACGCCGTTCATCGACGTCACCCGCGGGGTGGGGCTCGCGATCGACACCCGCGAACCGGGCAGCCGGTTCAGGACGCCCAGCGCGATGAGCGAGTCGAGTTCGTTGTAGCCGTCGAAGGTCAGGATCGCGGTGTGCATGACCGCACGCTAGGACCGCCGATCCAGGACAGTCCACAAATTGTCCTGTCTACAATCGCGGTGTGCGGGTGCCGAAGTACAAGACCGTCGTGGACGCGTTCGCGGCGAAGATCCGCGGCGGGCAGTGGCCGGCCGGGACGCGGCTGCCCACGCACCGGCGGCTGGCCGCCGACGAGGGCATCGCCGTCGTGACGGCGTCCCGGGTGTACGCCGAGCTCGAAGCGATGGGGCTGGTCAGCGGCGAGCAGGGGCGGGGCACGTTCGTCCGGGACCTCGCCGCCGGTGAGGGCGCCGACGAGCGTGCGGTCGCCGCGGACGCCGTCGACCTCAGCTTCAACTCCCCGGCCGTGCCCGGTCAGGCCGACCTGCTGCGCGAGGCGCTGCGGGACCTCGCCACGGCCGGCGACCTCGACGCCCTGCTGCGTTACCAGCCGCACCGCGGGCGCGCCGAGGACCGGGCCGCCGTCGCCCGCCACCTGCGCCGGCGCGGGCTCGACGTCGGCCGCGAACGCGTGCTGATCGTCGACGGCGCCCAGCACGGCCTGGCGGTGACGGCGATGGCGCTGCTGAGCCCGGGCGACGTCGTCGCGGTGGACGCCCTCACCTATCCCGGCTTCCGGGTGCTCGCGCGCACGCTCGGGCTCGACCTCGCGCCGCTGCCGGTGACCGACGAGGGGCCTGACCTCGACGAGCTCGACCGGCTGTGCCGCCGTCGCCGGGTCCGCGCGGTGTACGCGATGCCGACCCTGCACAACCCGCTGGGCTGGGTGCTCTCCGCCGGGCAGCGCACACGGCTCGTGGAGATCGCCCGGCGGCACGGCGTCACGATCATCGAGGACGCGTCCTACGCCTACCTCGCCGAGGACGCGCCGCCGCCGCTGGCGGTGCTCGCGCCGGAGACCACCGTCTACGTCTCGGGGCTGTCGAAGAACGTCGCGACCGGGTTGCGCGTCGGGTTCGCCGTCGCGCCGCCCGAGCTGGTGCCGGCGCTCGAGAGCGCGATCCGGGCCACGACGTGGAACACGCCCGCCCTGACAGCGGCCATCGCGCGCCGGTGGCTCGACGACGGTACGGTCGAACGCTTGGAGGCCCGCAAGCGCGACGACGCGCGAGGGCGTCAGGCACTCGCTTCGGAAGTGCTGGCCGGGCTTCCGTGGATCGGGCACCCGTCGTCGTACTTCCGGTGGCTGCCGCTCGCCCGCGACTCCCGGCCGGACCGGATCGTGGCGGCGCTCGCCCGGCGGCGCGTCGCGGTGGCCACAGCCGAGCCGTTCGCGACGACGCCGGCCGTGCCGCAGGCGCTCCGGCTGGCGCTCGGTTCGGTGGGACACGCCGAACTGCGCGACGCGCTCGCGGCGGTCCGCGACG
Organism: Amycolatopsis camponoti; assembly: GCF_902497555.1. Taxonomy (NCBI): domain Bacteria; kingdom Bacillati; phylum Actinomycetota; class Actinomycetes; order Pseudonocardiales; family Pseudonocardiaceae; genus Amycolatopsis; species Amycolatopsis camponoti. The sequence continues at coordinate 2,197,045 of NZ_CABVGP010000002.1, forward strand.
AGGTCGAGCGGGATGTTTTCCGCTGATCACGGCGGGATGACGAAGGTCACGCTCGGTACCGGAGAGCTTACGTATTAACATGATCGGCGGGTCTTCGCTCCGTGAGCGGGAGTGGCATATTCCACAGCCCGATGGGTCCCGGCCAACAGGCGCTTCCCAGTGCCTTCATGGGAAATTCACAGAATGGGTGGCAAGTCTGACAACGTGAACCACGCCGACGACGGTGCCGGAACGGCGGCACGATGACGACTGCCCAGGCCACTCTCGAAGCGCCCTCCCGGATCGCGAGACCGGGTGGAAAAGCGCCGTACCTGCACCAGATCGACCTGTTCCGGCTGGTCACCTTCGCGTGCGTGATCCTCATCCACGTGGTCGGCGCCACGAACTTCGCGCAGGACGTCGGCGCCAACGCCGTCGAGACGCCGCTGCACTTCACGCGGGAGGCGTTCTTCGCGCTCACCGGGTTCGTGCTGGTGTTCCAGAACCGCGGCCGCGAGATCACGCCGTCCGACTTCTGGCGCAAGCGGCTCCCGCTGGTCGCGACGCCCTACCTGGCGTGGTCGATGTTCTTCTGGGCGTTTTCGCTGGTCACCGGCACGCAGCAGCCGGACTCGCTCGAGGCGTCGATGCGCCTGCTGCTCAAGGACCTCGTCACCGGCGGCGCCTGGTACCACCTGTACTTCCTGCTCGTGACGATGCAGGTGTACCTGCTGTTCCCGTGGATCATGAAGCTGCTGCGGGCGACCGAGGGCAAGCACAAGTGGCTGCTGCTCGGCAGCGGGGTGCTGCAGGCCGGCGTGACGCTGTTCATGACGTACCAGCCGTTCGGCGTCGGCTACGAGACGATCACCCACCTGTACGCCACCGTGCTGCCGTACCAGTTCTACACGCTGTTCGGGGCCGTGGTGGCCATGCACTTCGAGGCCGTGCACGCCTGGGTCGGCCGGCACCGGCTGCTGCTCGGCGGCGCTCTCGTGGCGGTGCTGGCGGGCACGGAGTGGTACTACCTCCGGACCGTCCACAGTGGAACGTTCCCGCAGGTGGCCAGCGACCCGTTCCAGCCCTACCTGATCCCGTGGTTCCTCGCGGTCATCGCGGCGATCTACGCGTTCAGCACGTGGTGGTCGGGTCGCCGTCGCGAAGGCAGTGGCGGGGCCCGGCTGGTCTCCTGGGCGGCGAACCGGTCGTTCAGCATCTTCCTGGTCCACCCGCTCGCGCTGGCGTTCCTCGGGCCGCTGATCCCGCACGTGGCCGAGCGCTTCGGGGCGCCCTGGCTGAGCGTGATCATCTACTTCGCCACGATCGCGCTGACGATCGTGATGGTCGAGGTGCTGCGGCGCCTGCCGGGCAGCCAGGCGCTCACCGGACGGCCGCGGCTGCGGTTGGCGAAGGCCTGACCTCACTCCGTCGGGTGGTCAACCGCACTGTGTCCTGCGGGGTCGAACCCCGCACCCCGCCGGGGGCTCCGCCCCCACGGATCCCCCGAAAGCGGCTTACGGCATGTCCCGGCGCGCGGTTCCGCGGTCTTCGGATATGCTGGCGGCCCGTGGGACTTCAGTCACGGGCTACCAAGTACGTTTTTGTCACCGGAGGCGTCGCCTCCTCTCTGGGTAAAGGGCTCACGGCTTCCAGCCTGGGACAACTCCTTACCGCGCGCGGGCTTCGCGTCACGATGCAGAAGCTCGATCCGTACCTCAACGTCGACCCCGGGACGATGAACCCGTTCCAGCACGGTGAGGTGTTCGTCACCGACGACGGTGCGGAGACCGACCTCGACATCGGGCACTACGAGCGCTTCCTCGACCGCGACCTCGACGGCAAGGCCAACGTCACGACCGGCCAGGTCTACTCCGAGGTGATCGCCAAGGAGCGCCGCGGCGAGTACCTCGGCGACACCGTCCAGGTCATTCCGCACATCACCGACGAGATCAAGTCCCGGATCACCGCGGCCGCCGAACCCGACGAGAACGGCCAGACGCCGGACGTCGTCATCACCGAGGTCGGCGGCACGGTCGGCGACATCGAGTCGCTGCCGTTCCTGGAGGCCTGCCGCCAGGTCCGCCACGACGTCGGCCGCGACCACTGCTTCTTCCTGCACGTCTCGCTGGTGCCGTACCTGGCGCCGTCGGGCGAGCTCAAGACGAAGCCGACCCAGCACTCGGTCGCCGCGCTGCGCAACATCGGCATCCAGCCGGACGCGCTGGTCTGCCGGGCCGACCGGGAGATCCCCGAGGACCTCAAGCGCAAGATCGGCCTGATGTGCGACGTCGACAACGAGGCCGTCATCGCCTGCCCCGACGCGCGGTCGATCTACGACATCCCGAAGGTGCTGCACCGCGAGGCGCTCGACGCCTACGTCGTCCGCCGCCTCGGGCTGCCGTTCCGCGACGTCGACTGGACGGTGTGGGGTGACCTGCTCGACCGGGTGCACAACCCGAGCGAGGTCGTGCGGATCGCCGTCGTCGGGAAGTACATCGACCTGCCGGACGCCTACCTGTCGGTCACCGAGGCCCTGCGTGCGGGCGGGTTCGCCCACCGCGCCAAGGTCGAGATCGTCTGGGTCGCCTCGGACGACGCGCAGACCGCGTCCGGCGCGGCGTCGGTGCTGTCCGATGTGGACGGTGTGCTGATCCCGGGCGGGTTCGGCATCCGCGGCATCGAGGGCAAGGTCGGCGCGATCGAGTACGCCCGCACCCGCGGCGTGCCGCTGCTCGGCCTGTGCCTCGGCCTGCAGTGCATGGTCATCGAGGGTGCCCGGCACCTGGCCGGGATCGCCGACGCCGGGTCGTCGGAGTTCGACGAGAACACCAAGCACCCGGTGATCTCGACGATGGCCGACCAGCGCGACGTCGTCGCGGGGGAGCGGGACATGGGCGGCACCATGCGCCTGGGCGCCTACCCGGCGAAGCTCAAGCCGGGTTCGCAGGTCGCCAAGGCGTACGGCACCACCGAGGTGTCCGAGCGGCACCGCCACCGCTACGAGGTGAACAACGCCTACCGCAAGCAGCTCTCCGACGCGGGCCTGGTGTTCTCCGGCACGTCGCCGGACGACCGCCTGGTCGAGTTCGTCGAGCTGCCGGCCGACAAGCACCCGTTCTTCGTCGGCACCCAGGCGCACCCCGAGCTCAAGAGCCGCCCGACCCGGCCGCACCCGCTGTTCAGCGCGTTCGTCAAGGCCGTCGTCGACCGCAAGGTCGCCGAGCGGCTGCCGGTCGAGCTGCCCGAGGCCTCCGTGGCGGCCCGGTGACCGCGCCGGGCGAGCACGAGTTCACCGTCGCGTCCAGCCGGGACGTCCACATCGGACGGGTCGTCGGCCTGCGGATCGACGACGTCGTGATGCCGGGTGGGGACACCGCGGTCCGCGAGGTGATCGAGCACCTCGGCGCGGTGGCGATCGTCGCGCTGGACGACGAGCAGCAGGTCACGCTGATCCACCAGTACCGGCACCCGATCGGGCACCGGCTGTGGGAGCTGCCGGCGGGCTTGATCGACCACCTCGGCGAGGACCCGGTCGGGACGGCCAAGCGCGAGCTGGTCGAGGAGGTCGGCCTGGCGGCGGCGGACTGGGTGACGCTGGTCGACGTCGCGGCGTCGCCCGGCTTCACCGACGAGGTCGTGCGGATCTTCCTGGCCCGCGGACTGTCCGATGTGGACCGTGAGGTGCTCGGCGAGGAGGAGGCGGACCTGGTCATCCGCAAGTTCCCGCTCGCCGAAGCCGTCCGGATGGCCCTGGCGGGCGAGCTGATCAACGGCGCCACGGTGTCCGGTGTGCTCGCCGCGCACGCGGTGGTCACCGGAGGGGCTCCGGCCCGCCCGGCGGACGCCCCGTGGGAGGACCGCCCGACGGCGTTCGCCAAGCGCAAGGAAGCCTGAGGAAGTCCGCTGCGCCTCGGTTCAGGGGCGCAGCGGGCGGCCCTGGGCGTCCAGCCCGCCGTCCTTCAGGAGCGTGATGCCGTCGATGATCGGCCAGATCACGCCGACCCCGGTCAGCATGACGACGAGCAGCTGGAGCAGCCCGAGCCCGACCTGGCCGGTGTAGAACCGCCCCACGCCGAACGGCAGCACGATCTGCAGCACCCCGGCCACGGTCTTGGACCGGTAGGAGTACGGGACCGGCGCGTACGGCATCGGGGCCGGCGGCGGCGCGTACGGGTCGATCGGGGGCCCGTACGCCGGCAGCTGCATCGTCGTCTGCGCGTACGCCGGCGGCGGCCCGAAGAACCCCGGGTGCGGCTGAGGCAGGTCGTGGAACAGCGGCCGCAGGTCGCCGAGGGTCGTCGCCGCGTAGGCGTCCGTCACCCGCGTCTCGTACTCGTCCGGGGTGATGCGGCCCATGCCGAAGTGGTCGGCGAGCAGCCTCGCCGCCTCTTCCCGTTCGGCCGTGCCGATGCGGAGCTGGTCCGACTCCATGAATCCAAGGTAACCGCGCCAAGCTGAGAACGGGGTTTCTCCCGGGTCACGGTGCCCGCACGGCCTAAGGTGTCCCGCGTGGCCTCCAGCCCGCACAGCACGGACGGCGTGATCGCCGCGTACCTCGACCACCTCGTCGTCGAACGTGGGACCGCGCGCAACACGCTGGACAGCTACGCCCGTGACCTGCGCCGGTACGCCGCGCACCTGGACGGCATGGGCGTCGGCAAGATCGCCGACGTCACGTCCGCGCACGTCACGTCGTTCGGCGCCGCTCTGCGCGAGGGCGACGGCGAGCACCGGCCGCTGGCCGCGTCGTCGGCCGCGCGAGCGCTGGTCGCCGCGCGCGGGCTGCACAAGTTCGCCCACGCCGAAGGCCTCACCGAGCACAACCCGGCCCGCGAGGTCCGGCCGCCGACGCCCGCGAAGCGGCTGCCCAAGGCGTTGCCGGTCGACGACGTCCTGCGGTTGCTCGAGACCCCGCCGCCGGACGGCGAACGCCCGCTGCGCGACCGGGCGCTGCTGGAGGTGCTCTACTCGACCGGCGCCCGGATCTCCGAAGCCGTCGGCCTGGACATCGACGACGTCGACGAGGTCGAACGCACCGTCCTGCTCGACGGCAAGGGCGGCAAGCAGCGGCTCGTCCCGATCGGCCGCCCCGCGCTCGCCGCGCTGAACGCCTACACGGTCCGTGCCCGGCCGGCGCTCGCCGCCCACGGCCGCGGCACCGCGGCGCTGTTCCTCAACGCCCGCGGCAGCAGGCTCTCGCGCCAGAGCGCGTGGCAGGTCCTCAAGGACACCGCCGAACGGGCGGGGATCACCGCCGCGGTCTCGCCGCACACCCTCCGCCACTCCTTCGCCACGCACCTGCTCGAGGGCGGCGCGGACGTCCGGGTCGTCCAGGAACTGCTCGGCCACGCCTCGGTGACGACGACCCAGGTGTACACGCTGGTCACGGTCAACACCCTGCGCGAGGTGTACGCGACGGCGCACCCGCGGGCACTGGGCTAGATGGCCCTGTAGAGGGCGAAGGGCCTTCGTACGCTGCACCGACGGTCGAGTGACATTGCCCCGTCGAGTCCGGCGCGTTGCTTTGCCGGGGCTCCGGCTCCGCGCATAGGCTGCGTCGGACGCGACGAACAAGGAGTCTTCTCGCCATGTCGACACCGAACCAGCCGGCCCACGCGGCCGAGTCCGCCGGGTCGGCGGCGGCGAACCTCAGCGACGTCAAGATCGCGACCCCGGCGGTCCACGACGGCGACGAACCGCACGAGCGCAACGGCAAGAAGGTCAAGCTCGAGGGTATCGGGCCGACCGGCCGCCCGATCCGCGAGCACGCCGATCCGGCGCCGCTGGACAAGCACGGCCCGGCGAAGATCATGGCGATGTGCAACCAGAAGGGCGGCGTCGGCAAGACGACGTCGACCATCAACCTGGGTGCCGCCCTCGCCGAGTACGGCCGCAAGGTGCTGCTCGTCGACTTCGACCCCCAGGGCGCGCTCGCCGTCGGTCTGGGCATCCAGCCGCACGAACTGGACCAGACGGTCTACAACGCCATCATGGAGCGGTCGGTCAGCGCCACCGACGTGCTGATGAAAACCCGCGTGGACGGCGTTGACCTGCTGCCGAGCAACATCGACCTGTCCGCGGCGGAGGTCCAGCTCGTCGCTGAGGTAGGGCGCGAACACACGTTGTTACGGGTCCTTCGTCCGGTCATGAACGACTACGACTATGTTCTTGTCGACTGCCAGCCCTCACTCGGCTTGCTCACGGTGAACGCGCTGACCGCCGCGGACGGCGTGATCATCCCGCTCGAGTGCGAGTTCTTCAGTCTGCGAGGCGTCGCGCTCCTGATCGACACGATCGAGAAGGTGCAGGAACGCCTCAACCCCAAACTGGACATAGTCGGGATTCTCGCCACCATGTACGACCCGAGAACCCTGCACTCGAAGGAGGTCATGGCTCGCGTGGTGGAGGCATTCGGCGAGACCGTGTTCGACACGGTCATCAACCGCACCGTGCGGTTCCCCGAGACGACGGTCGCGGGTGAGCCGATCACGACCTGGGCGCCCAAGTCGGCCGGCGCCGCGGCGTACCGCCAGCTGGCCCGCGAGGTGATCGCTCGGTGAGCAGGCGTGCTTCCCTGCCCGGAGCGTCGGAACTCTTCCGCATCACCTCCAGCCCCGCTCTCGACCTTCCGCCCCAGGCGGCGCCCGAACCCGTCGAAAAGGCCAAGCCCGCCGGCAACGGCCGGTCGGAGCAGCTCGCTCGCGGCGTGGCCCCGCACGGGTCGGGCCGGACCAAGCACGACGCGAAGATCACCGTGTACGTCTCCGGCGACGAGCTCGTCGCCATGGAGCAGGCCCGGCTGACGCTGCGCGCGAAGCACGACCTGGTCGTCGACCGCGGCCGGCTGGTTCGCGAAGCGGTCGCGGTGCTGCTGGCCGACTTCGACCAGAACGGCGAAGAGTCGGTGCTGGTGCAGCGGCTGCGGGTGGTCGGCTCAGACGGCGGCGAAACCGAGGGCTGATGGACGAGCCGGCACCGGCTCCGGAGGAACAGGTACCCGAAGAGCACCAGACGGTGCACGGCGGGATGATCCCCGAAGGCGTCAACACCGAAGAACTGAGCACGTCGAAGTTCAAGGTGCGGCTGGCCAACTTCGAGGGGCCGTTCGACCTGCTGCTGCAGCTGATCTCGCAGCACCAGCTCGACGTCACCGAGGTGGCGCTGCACCGGGTCACCGACGACTTCATCGCGTACACGCGCGCGCTGGGCACCGAATGGAACCTCGACGAGACGACGGAGTTCCTGGTCATCGCGGCGACGCTCCTGGACTTGAAAGCGGCGCGTCTGCTGCCTTCGGCCGAGGTGGAGAGCGAAGACGACCTCGCGCTGCTCGAAGCCCGCGACCTGCTGTTCGCGCGGATCCTGCAGTACCGCGCGTACAAGCAGGTGGCGGCGCTGTTCGGCGAGCTGGAGCAGAACGCGCTGCGGCGCTACCCGCGGTCGGTGGCGCTGGAGGAGCGGTTCATCGGGCTGCTGCCCGAGGTGATGCTGGGCGTGACGCCGGCGAAGTTCGCCGACATCGCGGTGGCGGTGTTCCGGCCCAAGCCCCCGCCGACGGTGTCGATCGCCCACATCCACATGGGCCGCGTGTCGGTCCGCGAGCACGCGGCGCTGCTGCGGGTCAAGCTGGCCGCGGCGGGCGAGGCGACGTTCGGCGAGCTGGTGGACGACTGCGAGCACACGGTCGAGATCGTGGCGCGCTTCCTGGCGCTGCTGGAGCTCTACCGCGAGGCGACGGTCCAGTTCGAGCAGTCGGAGGCGCTGGCGGAGCTGCACGTCCGCTGGACGGGCGGCTCGATGGCCGACGCCTCCGCGGCGGCCGAGCTGGACCGGACCGCCGGAGACGAAGAGGAGTACGGGTGAGCCCCGAAGACAACGAGCCGGCCGAGCCGGCTTTGCCGGCGGCGGACGACGTCGAGGGCGCGGCGGAACTGGCGCTGGACGAGGCGCTCTCCGGCGAGCCGGTGACGGACGATGGCGAGCCGGTGGAGCCGCTGGTCGAGGTGGCTGTGGACGGCGCGGATTCCGCCGAGCCCGCCGATTCTGCGCCGGTACTGGATTCAGTCACTGAAGATAGTTCTGCCGCTGTTGTTGAGGGTGTGACTGAAGCCGCGCCCGCCGAGGGTGGTGCCGCTGCGGAGGCTTCGGCCGGGGCGCCGGTTACAGTCACTGAAGATAGTTCTGTCGCTGTAGCTGCGGACGTGGCTGAAGGGACTGAAGTCGAGCCTGGCGAGGGTGGTCTTGCTGCGGAGGCTTCAGTCGGGGCGCCGCTTACAGTCACTGAAGAAAATTCTGCTGCTGTAGCCGCGGACGTGACTGAACCCGAGCCTGAAGCCGAGCCGGGCGCCGACGACCCCGAGTCCGACCTCGTCGCCGCCGGTGACGTCGACTCCCTCCCCGACGTCACGTCCGACGAGATCCTCGAAGCCGCCCTCGAGGCGCTTCTCCTCGTCGTCGACTCGCCCGCCAGCGAGGAACTGCTCGCCGATACCGTCGGCCAACCCAAGGCCAGGATCGTCGTCGCCCTCCGTACCATGGCGCAGAAGTTCACCGACCGCGCCTCCGGGATCGACCTGCGGCGCGTCGGTGAGGGGTGGCGGTTCTACACTAGAGACGTCTATGCCCCGTTCGTGGAGAAGCTCCTGCTGGACGGCCAGCGGTCGAAGCTGACCCGGGCCGCGCTCGAGAGCCTCGCCGTGATCGCGTACCGGCAGCCGGTGACCCGTGCCAGGGTCGCCGCGGTGCGCGGCGTGAACGTGGACGGCGTGATCCGGACGCTGCTCGCGCGCGGCCTCATCGAAGAGATGGGGACCGACCCCGAGACGACCGGCACGCTGTACGTGACGACCGAGCTGTTCCTGGAGCGACTGGGGCTGTCGTCACTGAACGACCTGCCGGCCATCGCTCCGTTGCTACCCGAAGTGGACACCATCGATGACATCCAGTGAACACCCCGACGGCATCCGCCTGCAGAAGGTGCTGTCGCAAGCCGGGGTCGCCTCCCGGCGGGCGGCGGAGGACCTGATCGCGGCCGGCCGGGTCGAGGTGGACGGCCAGGTCGTCACCGAGCTGGGCCGCCGGGTGCACCCGGACGAGGCGATCATCCACGTCGACGGCACCCGCGTGAACCTGCGCGACGACCTGATCTACCTCGCCCTGAACAAGCCCAAGGGCGTGCACTCGACGATGTCGGACGACCGCGGCCGCCCGTGCGTCGGCGAGTACCTGATGGGCCGCTACGAGGAGACGCCCGGCGTCGTGCACGTCGGCAGGCTCGACGAGAACACCGAGGGCCTGCTGCTGCTCACCAACGACGGTGACCTCGGGCACCGGCTGATGCACCCGTCCTACCAGGTGCTCAAGACCTACCTCGCCGAGGTCGACGGCCTCGTGCCGCGCGGGCTCGGCAAGGAGCTGCGCAACGGCTGGGAGCTGCCGGACGGCATCGTCAAGGTCGACCAGTTCCGGGTCAAGGACATGCACTCCGGCAAGTCGCTGGTCGAGCTGGTCATCCACGAGGGCAAGAAGCACATCGTGCGCCGCCTGCTCAAGGACGCCGGGCACCCGGTGCTCAAGCTGGTCCGCACCGCGATCGGCGACGTCCAGCTCGGCAACCAGCGCGTCGGCTCGATCCGGCGGCTGACCAAGGGCGAGGTCGGCTCGCTCTACCGCGCCGTCGAGCTCTGACGCCGCTTTCGGGGGCCCCCGGTCGGCACAGTCCCGACTTTCCGCCGTGGCGCGAGCACTCCGCCGCTGCCAGCGTGGAGCCATGCGATCGCGTCTGGCAGGCGGAGTTCTCGCGACCATCCTCTTCACCGCGTTCCTCCCCGGGGTGGCCCACGCGGCTCCCCGGGCGAGTGAGCCGGTCTACGACTACGCGAAGGCGGTCCGCGAGACCGTCTGGGTCGACATCGGCCACGACGGCGACGGCGACGGCAAGCCCGACCGCGTCGCCGCCGACATCGTCCGCCCGAGCGAGGCGACGTCACGCGTGCCGGTGATCATGGACGCCAGCCCGTACTACTCGTGCTGCGGACGCGGCAACGAAAGCGAGCTCAAGTCGTACGACAGCGCCGGGAAGCCGGTGAAGTTCCCGCTGTTCTACGACAACTACTTCGTGCCGCGCGGGTACGCCGTGGTGCTCGTCGACCTGGCCGGGACGAACCGCTCGGCCGGCTGCGCGGACGTCGGCGGCGCTTCGGACGTCGACTCGGCGCGCAAGGTCGTCGACTGGCTGAACGGGCGGGCGACGGGATACAGCGCGAAGACCGGCGGCAGCGCGGTGACCGCGGGCTGGAGCACCGGGAACGTCGGCATGATCGGGAAGTCCTACGACGGCACGATCGCCAACGGCGTCGCGGCGACCGGCGTCGCGGGCTTGAAGACGATCGTGCCGATCTCGGCGATCAGCTCCTGGTACGACTACTACCGCTCCGACGGCGCGACCTTCGGCTTCAACCCGGACGGGCTGGCGCAGACCGTCGAGGCACGCAACAGCGGCCAGAACTGCGCGGCCCAGAACCAGGTGCTCAAGCAGGGGGCGACCGCCGACGGCGACTACGGGCCGCTTTGGGCGGACCGCGACTACGTCACCCATGCCGGCAACGTGCGGGCCAGCGTGCTGCTTTCCCACGGCGTCAACGATCTCAACGTCAAGACGATCCACTTCGGACAGTGGTGGAGCGGGCTGAACGTCGAGAAGAAGATCTGGCTGTCGCAGACCGGGCACGTCGACCCGTTCGACTACCGGCGCGACGGCTGGGTGGACCTGCTGCACCGCTGGTTCGACCACTACCTGCTGGGTGTCGACAACGGCGTCCAGAACGGGCCGCAGGCGAGCGTCGAGCGGCAGCCGGACCAGTGGGTGGACCAGAGCGCGTACCCGGCGGCGAACGAGGTGGCCACGACGTTGCGCCCGCACACCGGCGGCTCGCTCGGCACCGCGGCGGCGTCCGGCACGGCGTCTTTCACCGACAACCCGAACCTCGGCGAAGACACCTGGGTGACGAACCCGGGCAGCGCGGCGCTGACCTACTCGACCGGAACCCTCAAGACGGACCTGCAGGTTTCGGGGACGTCCGCGGTGACCGTGACGGCTACGCCCAGCACGGCATCGGCCCGGCTTTCGGCGCTGCTGGTGGACCTCGGCCCGGCGACGATCCGCAACTTCGCCGGCAGCGGCGAGGGGATCAAGACGGGGACGACGGAGAACTGCTGGGGCTCGTCCACCGCGGGCGACGACGCTTGCTACCGGATCGCGTCGGCGGACGTGAAGAAGGTTAACTACACGATCTTGAGCCGCGGCTGGGCGGACCTGGCGAACTACGCGTCGCTTTCGCAGGAACGGCCGCTGACGCCGGGCACGGCTTACACGATGACGTTCGATCTGGCGTCCACGGACCACATCGTGCCGAAGGGGCACGCGCTGGCCTTGATCATCGGGGGCACGGACGGCAGCTTCATCCGCGGGCCGGCCCAGCCGGGCCGGGTGACGCTGGACCTGGCCCGGACGTCGGCGTCGGTGCCGCTGGCCGGAGTCGTGCCGGCGGCGGCCACGCACCCGGCCCTCGACGGCGGCGCGTTCGTGCCGTCGCAGGGCCGGGCGGACCTGCGCTAGCTCGCTTCGACGGGAGCCGTCTTCGTCGCGGACTTCCGTTGCAGCGCGCGGGCGATCGGCTCGACGACGCGGGCCGCCGTCGGGCCGAGGATCGCCATCAGCAGCACGTACGCCGTCGCCAGCGCCGCCAGCTCGCCGTCCACCGCGCCCGCCGTCACCGCCAGGCCCGCGATGACGATCGAGAACTCGCCCCGGGCCACCAGCGCCGCTCCGGCGCGGGCCCGGCCCATCTTCCCGATGCCCTGCCGCCGCGCCGCCCACCAGCCGGTGCCGACCTTCGTGAGCGTCGTCACCACCGCCAGCACGATCGCCCAGCCGAGCACCGGCGGGATCGACGCCGGGTTCGTGTTGAGCCCGAACACCACGAAGAACACCGCGGCGAACAGGTCGCGCAGCGGCTCGAGCAGGTGCGTCGCGTTCTCCGCCGTCGAGCCCGAGATCGCGATGCCGAGCAGGAACGCGCCGACCGCGGCCGACACCTGCATCGCCGACGCGAGCCCGGCCACCAGCAGCGCCGCGCCGAGGACCTTGAGCAGGAACACCTCGCGGTCCGGGCTGTCGACGGCGGCCGAGACGTACCGGCCGAACTTCAGCGCGATCACCAGCACCACGGTGATCACCAGCAGGGAGATCCCGACGGCTTCCATGCCGCCCAGCAACGAGACGCCGCCGAGGACCGCGGTCAGGATCGGCAGGTAGAGCGCCATCACGAGGTCCTCGAACACGAGGATCGACAGCACCACCGGCGTCTCGCGGTTGCCGAGCCGGCCGAGGTCGCCGAGGACCTTCGCGACGATCCCGGACGACGAGATGTACGTGACGCCCGCCATCACCATCGCGCCGACCGGGCCCCAGTCCAGCAGCAGCGCGACGGCCGCACCGGGGGCGGCGTTGAGGACGATGTCGAGCAGGCCCGCGGTCCACGAGCGGCGCAGCCCGGTGAACAGCTCGGCCGCGGAGTATTCGAGGCCCAGCAGCAGGAGCAGCAGCACGACGCCGATTTCGCTGGCCAGGTGCGTGAAACCGCCGATGTCGGTCAGCGGGATCAGGCCGCCGGAGCCGAAGCAGAGGCCGCCGAGCAGGTAGAGCGGGATGGGGGAGAGGCCGATCTTCCCGGCCAGGCGCCCGAGCGCGCCCAGCACGAAGAAGACCGCCCCCAGTTCGATCAGGGACAGCGCGGTGTGATCCATCGGCCGCTCAGCCGTACTTGAGGATCTTGGCGGCGGCTTCGAGGCCCTCGCTCGTGCCGACCGCGACCAGCAGGTCGCCCCCGGTGAGGGTGAAGTCGGGCGCCGGCGAGGGGTGCACCTGGCCCGCCCGTGCGACGGCGACCACCGAAACACCCGTGCGCGTGCGCATCGCCGTGTCGCCGAGCGTCCGGCCGTCGAACGGGCCGGCCGGCTTGATCGGCAGCTGCCGGGTGCTGATCCCCGGGAGGTCCCGGTGCTCCTCGGTGAGCTGGGCGACCAGCTGCGGCGCGCCGAGCAGGTTGGCCAGCGTGCCCGCCTCGTCCGCGGTCAGCGGGATCGAGGCGGCGCAGGCGTCGGCGTCGTCGGTCTTGGAGACGATGAGCTCGGTGTGGCCGTCCCGCTGGGTGACGACGCCGATGCGGCGGCCCGTACGGGTGCTGAAGTCCTTCCGGACCCCGATGCCGGGCAGGGGAGTTACTTCGACGTTCACCCAACCACCGTAACCCACGTGTCCGATTCGCGACGTTCAGCCGAGCAGCAGAAGTGCCGCCGCGACGACCATGACGAGGGCGGTGACGCCGTGGACGCTGTAGGCGATGACCTTCTTCCCGCGGTGGCGCAGGACGATCAGCATGTCGAAGAGGGGCCAGACGGCCGCGACGAGGATGACCCAGCCCAGCGCGTGCGGGTCGCCGTAGATCATCAGGGTCAGCGGGACCAGGCCGGCCCCGACGTCGCGGCCGCCCTTGACGTTGAGGAAGCTCTCGGCGTTTTCGGGGACCTCGGTGAAGCCGAACCCCGCGGCGGTCTTGGCCGGTGCGAAGAGGTAGTTGAGCCCGACGTAGATGATTCCCAGCGAGACGATCGCGACGAGGACGTAGCCGGCGATGAGCATGGTGTTCCCTCCAGTTTTCTAGCGTTGCTAGCGATACTAGCAACGCTAGCTTAGCGGCGCTAGATTGTCTAGCAGTGCTAGTATCGGTGGTATGACCCAGCGACAGCGGCGTGTGCGCGACCGGACCGAGCGCGGGCAGCGGATCGTCTCCGCGGCCAGGGAGCTGGCCGAGGCGGAGGGCTGGGACGCCGTCACGACCCGGCGGCTCGCCGCGCTGATCGAGTACAGCCAGCCCGTGCTGTACAGCCACTTCCCGGGCGGCAAGGACGCGATCATGGCGGCGGCCGCGCTGGAGGGCTTCGCCGAGCTGGCCTCGGTGCTGGCCGCGGCCCGCGACGGCGGTATCGCCGGGGTCGCGCGGGCGTACGTCGAGTTCGCCGACGTCAAGCCCGCGCTCTACGACGCGATGTTCACGCTGGCCTCGGAGCTGCCGTTCGCCCAGGACGACACGCCCGCGGTGATGCAGGAGGCGTTCGCCGGGCTGTTCGCCGTGGTCGAGCCCGTGGCGGGGGACGAGGAGGCCGGGATCCTCACCGAGGTCTTCTGGGGCGCGCTGCACGGCTTGATCACCCTGGATCGCGGGCACCGCCTGTCCCCGGAAAACCGTGACGAGCGCCTCGCCTTGGTCGTCGGCCGCTTCCGCGCGCGGGCCGACTGATCTCCTCCGCACCCCGACCGGCAGAATGGACACCAAAGCCGAACGAGACGAGAACGCGAGGAGAGTGCCGGTGACGGGAGCCCTACGTGGTGTGGTCGCGCTGGACGGCCCGTCGGGGACCGGGAAGACCACCGTCGCGCGCAAGCTCGCCCAGCGCCTCGGCGCCGGCTACCTCGACACCGGTGCGATGTACCGGATGGTCACCCTCGCCGTGCTGCGCGCGGGGGTCGACCCGGCCGACGCGGTCGCCGTCGCCGGGCTGGCCGACAGGACCGACTTCGGCATCGGCACGAGCCCGGACCGGCTCGAGATCCGGCTGGCCGGCGAGGACGTCGCCGCCGACATCCGCGGTCCCGAGGTCACCAAGGCCGTCTCGCCCGTCTCCGCCGTGCCCCACGTGCGTGAGCTGCTGGTCGCCCGGCAGCGCCGGATCATCGACGACGTGGTCGAGCACCGCGGCGGGATCGTCGTCGAAGGCCGGGACATCGGCACCGTCGTCGCGCCGGACTCGCCGCTGAAGGTCTACCTGACCGCCTCGGCCGACGTCCGCGCGTCGCGGCGCAGCACCCAGGACAGCGCGGCCGGGCGGAAGTCGTCGGTCGCCGATGCCCTCGCGAGCGTCGAGCGCCGCGACCACCTCGACTCCACCCGCACCGCCTCGCCGCTGCGCCCGGCCGACGACGCCGTGCACGTCGACACCTCGGAACTGTCGATCGACCAGGTGATCGTCGCCCTCAGCGAACTGGCCAGCCACCGCGGCCTGCTGGCGGGGTGCAACGCCGAGGTCGCTCGATGAAAGCTGGGTCTTCCGGGGCCGAGCCCCGGACCCCAGCCGGGGGGCAAGCCCCCCTGGACCCCCCGAAGTCGGCCAGGGGACTGCCGGAAGGCTCCGTCGGCGCACTCCACGACGCCGGCCGGATCTTCGGCCGGTACCATCTGCGTTCGGCCTTCCGCATCCGCGTGCACGGCCGCGAGCGGATGCCCGCCACCGGCCCGGTGGTGGTGATCGCCAACCACAGTTCGATGATCGAGCCGCAGCTGATCTTCGGAATGCTGCCGCGGCGTTCGGCGTTCTTGGTCAAGGCCGAGCTGTACGACTGGCTGGGTGGGCTCGCCGGGAAGTTCCTGGTGGCCATCGGGCAGATCCCGGTCAAGCGCGGCGAGATCGACCGCAAGCCGCTGATGACCGCGGTCGGCGTGCTCAAGGACGGCGGCGTCGTCGGGATCTTCCCCGAGGGCACCCGCGGTGCGGGGGACGTCGGCGCGGCCGAACGCGGCGCGGCCTGGCTGGTCCGGGCCTCCGGCGCGACCGTGCTCCCGGTCGCGACGCGGGGCACGCGCAAGCCCGCGGACGGCAAGCGGCGCTGGCGCCCGCGCGTGGACATCCTCGTGGGGGAGCCGTTCACGCCGAAGGTCGGACCCGGGAAGACCGGGCTCGACCAGGGCACCGAAGAGCTGCGCGGCGAGCTCGCGGCGCTCGTCAAGACTTTGGACGATTGGCGTACCGAAAACGGTTTCGTTACGCCATAAGGGAAACAGGTAGTCATGGAAGAGTTGGACAGCGTCGGCGAAGTCGACGGCACTTGGTCGGACGAGACCGAGTTCGCCAGGCTCGACGCGCAGATCGACGCTGCGGAAGCGGCCGAGGAGGCGGCGCTCGCGCAGCCGGTGCTCGCCGTGGTCGGCCGGCCCAACGTGGGCAAGTCCACGCTGGTCAACCGCATCATCGGCCGCCGCGAAGCCGTGGTCCAGGACGTGCCGGGCGTCACCCGCGACCGCGTCGCCTACGACGCCTACTGGGGCGGGCGCAAGTTCACCCTGGTCGACACGGGCGGCTGGGAGCCGGACGCGACCGGGCTGCAGGCCTCCGTCGCCGCCCAGGCCGAGCTGGCCATGCAGACGGCCGACGCGGTCCTGCTGGTGATCGACGCCTCGGTCGGCGCCACGGCCACGGACGAAGCCGCGTCCAAGGTGCTGCGCCGCTCGAAGAAGCCGGTGCTGCTCGTGGCGAACAAGGTCGACGACGACCGGCTGCTCGCGGACACCGCGTCGCTGTGGTCGCTCGGCCTCGGCGAGCCGCACCCGGTCAGCGCGCTGCACGGCCGCAGCTCCGGCGACCTGCTCGACGCCATCCTCAAGACCCTGCCCGAGGCGCCGCGCGAGGGCGTCGCCGCGACGTCGGGCCCCCGGCGCGTCGCGCTGGTCGGCAAGCCGAACGTCGGCAAGTCGAGCCTGCTCAACAAGCTCTCCGGCGAGGAGCGCTCGGTCGTCGACTCGGTCGCGGGCACCACCGTCGACCCGGTCGACTCGCTGGTCGAGTTGGACGGCGAGACCTGGCGGTTCATCGACACGGCCGGCCTGCGCAAGCGCGTCAACTTCGCCGCCGGCGCCGAGTACTACGCCTCGCTGCGCACCAAGACCGCGATCGACGCGGCCGAGGTCGCGGTCGTGCTGCTGGACGCCGGCGAGCCCATCTCGGAGCAGGACCTGCGGGTGCTGACCATGGTCGTCGAGGCCGGGCGCGCCTGCGTGCTGGTGTTCAACAAGTGGGACCTGGTCGACGAGGACCGCCGGCACGCGATGGTCCGCGAGCTGGAGCGCGGCCTGGTCCGCGTGCCGTGGGCGGAGAAGGTCAACGTCTCGGCGCTGACCGGCCGTTCGGTGCGCAAGATCGCCCCGGCGCTGCGGACGGCGCTCGCGTCGTGGGACAAGCGGGTGCCGACCGGCCAGCTCAACGCCTGGCTGTCCGACCTGATCGCGGCCACCCCGCCGCCGGTCCGCGGCGGCAAGCAGCCGAAGGTGCTGTTCGCGACGCAGGCGGGCATCCGGCCGCCGACGCTGGTGCTGTTCACCACCGGCTTCCTCGAGGCGGGCTACCGCCGGTTCATCGAGCGCAAGTTCCGCGAGCGGTTCGGCTTCGAAGGCAGCCCCGTCCGGGTGAATGTGCGCGTCCGCGAAAAGAACGCGAAACCGAAGGTCGGCGGAAAAGCGGCCAGGCCCGCCAAAACCCGGTGACTTTTTGACGTCCAGCCTGACGCCCGGCCGGCGTGGTCCCCTCGAGTGCGACCTGGATCACGCTGGTCAGGGCGGTGTTGGTGAGGTCCGACACTCCGTCGTGATCTGGAAGATATGGTTCCTTCATCTGCGAGTATGGTGAAGGGTCGTTGCGGGCGCCTCATTCAGGAGTGCAAGCCCGGTGAGGCTCGCGGAAGGTGAGTGATGGGCTTGCGCGCCCACAGTTCGTCCCTGCACGTCTTCTACCCGGTCGAGGGGGCAACCCGATGACCGTCACGATCGAACCCGCCGAATCCGCCGCGGAGATCACCGCCCCGCTCGCCTGCGTCGCCGAAGTGACGCACGCCCCGTCGGCCACCCCGGTCGCCGACCGGGCCCTGTTCTGGTCCGGCCTCGGCGCCGGCGAGCGCACCCTGCTCGACGTCCTCGCCGCCACCGCCGAGCGGCACCCGAACGCCGCCGCGATCGACGACGGCACGACCACCCTGACCTACCGCGCGCTCCTCGAGGAGATCGACGCCTACGGCCGCCGCCTGCGCGGCTACGGCGTCGGCCTCGGCGACCGCGTCGGCATCCGGATCTCCTCCGGCACCGCCGAGCTGTACGTCGCGATCCTCGCCACCCTGTCCGTCGGCGCCGCCTACGTGCCGGTCGACGCGGACGACCCGGACGAGCGCGCCGAGCTGGTCTTCGAAGAGGCCCAGGTGGCCGCGGTGGCCACCGACGGCAAGATCAACGTCCACTCCACGCCGGGTGGGCGGGCCGGCGTCCCCGGCCCGGCCGACGACGCCTGGATCATCTTCACCTCCGGCTCCACCGGCAAGCCCAAGGGCGTCGCGGTGAGCCACGCGAGTGCCGCCGCGTTCGTCGACGCCGAGGCCGAGATCTTCCTCACCGAGGAACCGATCGGCCCGGGCGACCGCGTCCTGGCCGGCCTGAGCGTCGCCTTCGACGCCTCCTGCGAAGAGATGTGGCTGGCCTGGCGCCACGGCGCCTGCCTCGTGCCGGCGCCGCGCGCGCTGGTCCGCACCGGCGTCGACCTCGGCCCGTGGCTGGTCGCGCAGGGGATCACCGTCGTCTCGACCGTGCCGACGCTGGCCGCGCTGTGGCCCGCCGACGCTCTCGAAGACGTCCGCCTGCTCATCTTCGGCGGCGAAGCGTGCCCGCCGGAGCTGGCCGAGCGCGTCGCCGTCGAAGGCCGCGAAGTCTGGAACACCTACGGCCCCACCGAGGCCACCGTCGTCGCCTGCGCCGCGCAGCTGACCGGCGAGGGCCCGGTGCGGATCGGCCTGCCGCTGGCCGGCTGGCAGCTCGCCGTCGTGAACGAAGACGGGCAGCCGGTCGCCATGGGCGACACCGGTGAGCTCGTCATCGGCGGCGCCGGCCTGGCCCGCTACCTCGACGCCGAGAAGGACGCCGAGAAGTTCGCGCCGCTGCCGTCGCTGGGCTGGCAGCGCGCCTACCGCTCCGGTGACATGGTCCGCGCCGAAGCCGAGGGCCTGCTGTTCCTCGGCCGGCTCGACGAGCAGGTCAAGCTCGGCGGCCGCCGCATCGAGCTGGGCGAGGTCGACGCCGCGCTGCAGGCCCTGCCGGGTGTGCAGGGCGCGGCCGCCGCGATCCGCCGCACCAAGGCCGGCAACCAGGTCCTCGTCGGGTACGTCGTGCCCACCGCCGGAGTGCCCTTCAACCAGGACGAGGCCGCGACCCGGCTGCGCGAGCACCTGCCCGCCGCGCTGGTGCCGCTGCTCGCCGTCGTCGAGGACCTGCCGACCCGCACCTCCGGCAAGGTCGACCGCAACGCCCTCCCGTGGCCACTGTCCACAGTGGACGCCGCGGCGGCCGGGCTGTCGCCGACCGAGGCGTGGCTCGCCGAAGGCTGGGCCGAGATCATCGGCGTGTCGGTCGACGACCCGAAGGCCGACTTCTTCACCCACGGCGGCGGGAGCCTGACCGCCGCCCAGATCGTCGCGCGCATCCGCACCCGGCACCCGCAGGTGTCGGTCGCCGACATCTACGCCCACCCCAAGCTGGGCGCCTTGGCCGCGATGCTGGACGCGCTCAGCGGCCAGGCCACCGAACGCCGCGACATCGCGCCGACCCCGCGTCGCGCGGGCGTCGTCCAGACGGTGCTGACGATTCCGCTGATGGGTCTCGTCGGCCTGCGCTGGGCGACGCTGGCGGCCGCGCTGTCGAACATCCTGGCGCTGCTCGGGTTCGCCTGGGCGCCGACGCTGAACTGGGCGTGGATCGGCCTGGCCTGGGTGGTGCTGTTCAGCCCCGCGGGCCGGATCGCGATCGCCGCCGGCGGTGCCCGCGTGCTGCTGTCGGGCGTGCGCCCGGGCACCTATCCCCGCGGCGGGAGTGTCCACTTGCGACTGTGGACGGCCGAGAAGCTCGCCGAGTTCAGCGGCGCGGACAGCGTCGCCGGCGCGTCCTGGATGACGACGTACGCCAAGGCGCTCGGCGCGCGGATCGGCAAGGACGTCGACCTGCACTCGCCGCCGCCGGTCACCGGCTTCCTCAAGCTGGGCCGCGGCGCGGCCATCGAGCCCGAGGTCGACCTGACCGGTCACTGGGTCGACGGCGACGTCGTGCACATCGGCAAGGTCCGCGTCGGCGCGGAAGCCCGCATCGGCGCGCGCAGCACGCTGTTCCCCGGCGTCCGCATCGGCAAGGGCGCGGAGATCGCGGCCGGCTCGACCGTCCGCGGCGCCGTCCCGGCCGGGCAGCGCTGGGCCGGTTCGCCGGCCGCGCGCGTGGCCAAGGACGAGCGTGACGCGCTGAAGTGGCCGGCCAGCCGGCCGCCGCGGTCGCACTTCTGGGCCACCGTCTACGGCGCGACGTCGCTGCTGCTCGGGTTCCTGCCCGGGATCGCCGCGCTGGCGGGCGTCGTGGTGCTCGGCTACGCGATCGCCGGGGCGCCGACGCTCCTGGCCGCGTTCGTCCAGGCGCTGATCTTCGTGCCGGTCGCGACGGCCGCGTACTTCCTCGCCTACATGCTGCTGGTGCTCGCCGGTGTCCGGTGCTTGAGCATCGGCATGGTCGAGGGCTACCACCCGGTGCACGGCCGCGTCGCGTGGCAGGTCTGGGCCACCGAACGGCTGATGAGCATGGCCCGCGAAGGCCTGTTCCCGTTGTACGCCAGCCTGTTCACGCCGGTGTGGCTGCGGCTGCTCGGCGCGAAGGTCGGCCGCAACGTCGAAGCGTCGACCGTCCTGGCGCTGCCGAAGATGACCAAGGTCGACAGCGGCGCGTTCCTGGCCGACGACACCATGGTCGCCACCTACGAGCTGGGCCACGGCTGGCTGCACGTCGCCCCGGCCCGGATCGGCAAGCAGGCGTTCCTCGGCAACTCGGGCATGACCGCACCCGGCCGTTCGGTGCCGAAGCGCGGGCTCGTGGGTGTGCTGTCCTCGACGCCGTTGAAGGCGAAGAAGGGCTCGTCGTACCTCGGGATGCCACCGCTGCCGGTGCGTCGCGCGATCGGCGACGCCGACACGAGCCGCACCTACACCCCGGCGCTGCACCTCAAGGCGGCGCGGGCGCTGGTCGAGCTGTGCCGGATCATCCCGGTCATGTGCGGGGTCGCGCTGACCGTCTCGGTCGCCTTCGGGCTGCTGTGGGCGGCGTCGGCGTTCGGCTTCGCGGTCGCCGCGCTGCTGGCCGGGCCCGCCCTGCTGGGCGCCGGGATCGTCGCGGCGCTGACCGCGACGGTCATGAAGTGGCTGCTGGTCGGGAAGTTCCGCGAGATCGACCACCCGCTGTGGAGCTCCTTCGTCTGGCGCAACGAGCTGGCCGACACCTTCGTCGAGGCGCTCGCGGTGCCGTGGCTGATCGGCTCGATCGGCGGCACGCCGCTGCTGCCGGCCTGGCTGCGCACGATGGGCGTCAAGATCGGCCGCGGCGTGTGGCTCGAGACGTACTGGCTGCCCGAGGCCGACCTCGTCGAGCTCGGCGACGGCGCGACCATCAACCGCGGCTGCGTCGTGCAGACGCACCTGTTCCACGACCGGATCATGAGCATGTCGCGGGTGGTGCTCGGCGAAGGTGCGACGCTCGGCCCGCACGGCATCGTGCTGCCGGGTGCCGGCATCGGCGCGCGCACCACGGTCGGCCCGGGGTCGCTGGTGACCCGCGGCGACGAGGTGCCGGCCGACACGCGCTGGCTCGGCAACCCGATCTCGGCGTGGACGGGCAAGTAAGCAGAAGGTCACGAAGTACCCGCCTGGCTCGCCGGACTCACCCGTCCGTGCGAGCCTGGTTTGGTACGTCGGTACTAGGAAAGGTTCGGCACGGGTGATTTCGAAGGCTCCGGCTCCGGCACCCGGCGCGGATACCTCCGGTGACCCCTACCTGCCCGCACACGGCAACGGCGGCTACCGGGTCCGGCACTACGACCTGAACCTGGACTACAAGGTCGCGCCGAACCGGCTCTCGGCTTCGGCGGCGATCACCGCCGAGGCGACGCAGGCGCTTTCCCGCGTCAGCCTGGACTTCGGCGAGTTCCGGATCAACCGCGTGCTGGTCGACGGGAAGCCCGCGAAGTACCTGAAGCGCGGCGCGAAGCTGCACGTCCGGCCCGCGAGGGCGATCGCGGCGGGTGCCGCGTTCGTCATCGAGGTGCACTACGTCGGCAACCCGCGGCCGGTCGGCAGCCGCTGGGGCGACGTCGGCTGGGACGAGCTGACCGACGGCGCGCTGGTGGCGAGCCAGCCGGTCGGCGCGCCGTCGTGGTTCCCGTGCAACGACCACCCGGCGGACAAGGCGACCTACCGCGTGACCGTGACGACGGCGTCGCCGTACCTGGTCGCGGTCACCGGCAACCTGGTGGACCGCTACACCGCGGCCAGCACCACGCGATGGGTGTACGAGCGTCCGGAGCCGACGGCGACGTACCTGATGAGCGTGCAGATCGGTCGCTACGACGAGCTCGAGCTGTCCGGCCGCGGCTGGTTCCCGCACACGGGCGTGAGCGCACGCCGGCTGATGGTCGGCTTCGGCCACGGTCGCGTCGATTCGGTCCTCGAAGCGGTGCCGCAGCGCGCGGCCGTGCCACCGCGGCTGCGCCGTCTCTTCGAGCGCGACTTCGGCCGCCAGGGCCGGATGGTCGAGATGCTGCAGCGGCTGTTCGGCCCGTATCCCTTCGGCGAGTACGTCATCGTGGTGACCGACGACGAGCTCGACGATCCGATCGAGGCGCAGGGCATGGCGATCTTCGGCGCCAACCACGTCGACGGCCGCCGCACCCACGAGCGGCTCGTGGTGCACGAGCTGGCCCACCAGTGGTTCGGCAACAGCCTGACGGTGGCGGATTGGCGTCACATCTGGCTGAACGAGGGCTTCGCGACCTACGCCGAGTGGTTGTGGTCGGAGGAGTCGGGCGGCCAGTCCGCGCAGGCGCTGGCCCGGAGCTGGCACACCCGGATCAAGGCCAAGCCGGCCGACGTCCGGATCGCCGACCCCGGCGTGGCCCGCATGTTCGACGAGCGCGTCTACAAGCGCGGCGCGCTGACCTTGCACGCGCTGCGCGCCGAGATCGGCGACCCGGCGTTCTTCGCGCTGCTGAAGGCGTGGGCGGTCGAGCACCGGCACGGCCTGGTGACGACGGCGGGGTTCGTGACGATGGCCGAGGCGTACGCGGGCCGGTCGCTGAGCACGTTCTTCACGCGCTGGCTGGAGACGCCCGCGCTGCCCCCGCTACCGGGGGCCTAGAACCCGCCGCGGGTGGCGTCGACCAGCCAGACCGCGCCCGGAATGCGAACCCCTTCGGGCGTCTCGAACGCTTCGAGCCCCGCCCGCAGCTCTTCCCGCGTCCGCGCCACGACGTCCGGGTCGAGTCCCGCCAGGTTGGTGCGGACCGGGCCCTGGCCGAGGATGAACCCGGCCGCGTCGGCGGCGTCACGGCCGTAGTCCATCGGCGCGGTGACCGGCTCGATCCGGATGCCGGTGAACCCGGCCGCGTCGAGCACTTCGCGGATGCGGGCCGGCTCGACCAATGAGCCCATGCCCCGCGACGCGGGTGATGGCGCGCGCATCAGAGGCTTGAGTGCCGCGGTGGCGCGGGCGTAGTCGCTGTCGGGGCCGCCGCCCTGCGGGCCGAGGAACGCCAGCCGCCCGCCGGGCCGCAGCCCGCGCCGGATGTTGGCGAACGCGGCCACCGCGTCCTCGAAGAACATCACCCCGCCCCGGCTGATCGCGACGTCGAAGCCGGCGTCCGGGAACGGGTGGACCTGGGCGTCTCCCTGCTCGAACCGGACATTGGCGATGCCTTGGGCGGCCGCGTCGGCGCCGGCGCGCTCCAGCATCGGGGCCGAGAGGTCGACGCCGACGACGGTTCCGCGGCCCGCCCGCCGGGCGGCCAGCAGCGTGACGTGGCCCGTGCCGCAGCCGACGTCGAGGACGTGGTCGTCCGGGGCGATCGCGGCGATGCGGAAGAGGTCGTCGTTGAAGGCGCCGACGATCGCGTTGTAGCGGGCGCGGTTCTGTGCCCAGTGGACGCCCTCCCAGCCGTTCCAGGCTTCGGCTTGCCGGGCGTTGGCGATGGCCTGCATGGGTTCCTCCATTACTAGAGTCCTACTCTAGATGTACACTCCAGTTATGGAAGAGCGCAAGAAACGCGTCCGTGACGCCCCGCGGACGCGCAGGCGCATGCTGGAAGCGGCGCGCGACCTGTTCCTGCGCAACGGCTACGGCGCGACGACCCTCAAGGAGATCGCCGACCGGGCGGACGTCGCCGTGCAGACGATCTACTTCACCTTCGGCAACAAGCGGGTGCTGCTCAAGGAACTGGTCGACGTGGCCATCGCGGGCGACCTCGAACCGGTCGCGACGATGGACCGGCCGTGGTTCCAGGACGCGCTCGCGGCCCCGACCGCCGAAGCGCACCTGCGACTGCACGTCCGCGGCACCCGCGGGATCCTGCAGCGCGTCGCCCCGATCGTCGAGATGCTGCGCGCGGCCACCGCGGCCGACCCGGCGCTCGCCGGGCAGTGGGACGACGACGTCGACCCGCGGTTCGCCGTCCACCTCGAAGCCGCCCGGTCCCTGATGGCCAAGCCGCGGGCCCGCTCCGGGATGACCGCCGAGCACGCCGCCGACCTGCTGTTCGGCGTGCTCAGCCCGGAGCTCTACCAGGTGTTCGTCCGCGACCGCGGCTGGTCGCCGGAGCAGTGGGAGACCTGGGCGGCCGACACCCTGGCCGCCCAGCTCTGTCAGGCCGCCTGACTCCCCGTTGCGCCGGATACATCGGATGTATCTGCCGCTTTCTGGGTGAACCGCTCTGGTCTTTCGCGACTCTGTCTGTAAACATGGCCGCACGCCGCCTGCAGACCTCGCGAAACGTAGTATGAATCCGAAAGGACGCTTCATGGACGCAGTGTCGCGGCGTACCGTGCTCCGCTCTGCCTCGGTCGCGGTGGGGGCCGCCGCGTTCGGCGGGCTGTGGGCCGAGGGGGCTTCGCCGGCGCTGGCCGCCGGGAACCCGCACCGGGACGTCGCCGCCGACGCTCGCATGGTCTGGAAGCGGCTCCCCCAGAACTGGCAGGAAGGCCCGTTCCTCGCCAACGGCTACCTCGGCGCGCAGGTCTACGCCGGTCGGACGCCGCAGGTCCTCAAGGTGATGCTGAGCCACACCCAGGTGCAGGACCAGCGCATCCAGTGGGAGGCCGGCATCGGGTTGTCCCGGCTGCCGATCGGCTACCTCACGCTCACGCTCGCCGGCGCGATCACCGCCGTCGACTGGACGCTCGACCTCTACAACGCCGAGCTCGGCGGCACGATCACCACCACCCAGGGCTCGGTCGCCTTCTCCGCCGTCGTGCACAACGACCTCGGCGTGCTGCTCGTCTCGCTGACGCCGACCGCGGGGGAGACCGGCGCGGCGTGGGCGTTCCAGCCGCTGGAGTCGGCGACCACCCGCACCGTCCGCAAGCCGCCCGAGTACGTCGCGAACCCCGCGCCCGAAGTGGCCGACGGGTACTGCGCGCAGCCGATGCTCGCCGGAGGCGGCTACACGACGGCCTGGCGCGAACGCCGGATCGGCGCGCGTCGGCTGCTCGCCGCGACCGTCGCCTACAGCTTCCCGGGCACGACGCACACGGCGGACGCCCTCGCGAGCGTCCGGAAAGCGCTTGCCGCGAACCCGGACGCCCTGCTCGCCCGCCACCGCCGCTGGTGGAACGACTACCACGGGCGCAGCTTCGTTTCGGTGCCGGACAAGCAGGTCCAGCGGTTCTACTGGATCCAGCTGTACAAGATCGCGGCCGCCACGCGGGCGGGCGGGCCGGTCGTGTCCGAGTGGGGACCGTGGTTCCCCGAGGTCGGCAACAGCTGGACCGCGGTCTGGTGGAACCTCAACGTCCAGGTCACCTACCCGATCGTCAACAGCAGCAACCACCCCGAGCTCGACGCCGTCACCGAGACCTTCCGGCGCGACCACGCGAACCTCGAGACGTCCGTCCCGCCGGCCTACCGCGACGGCGACACCTACGCGCTCTCGCACCCGGGCGACTGGCGGCTGCGGCCCGGCGGCACGCGCTCGGTCGGCGTCCCCGGGACGACGTCCAAGACCGACCAGACCGGGAACCTGTTGTGGGGCCTGCACAACGTCTGGCTCGCCTACCGCCACCACCTGGACCGGCGCGTGCTGCGCGACGTCCTGTACCCGACGCTGGCCAAGGCGCTGAACTTCTATCGCCACTTCCTGTTCACCGGCCCGGACGGGTTCCTGCACCTGCCGCTGACCCGCTCGCCGGAGTACGCCGACGCGGCCGACTGCACCTACGACCTTTCGCTGATCCGATGGGCCGCCCGCACGCTCGTCGACACCGCGTGGATCCTGCGCCTGAACGAGCCGCGTGTCCCGATCTGGCAGGAGATCAGCGCGAAACTGGTGCCCTACCACGAAACCGCGGCCGACGGCGTGCTGATCGGCGACGGCGTCCCGCTGTCCGCGTCGCACCGGCACTTCTCGCACCTGCTGTGGCTCTACCCGCTGCGGGAGAAGGTGTGGGACTCGCCCGGCGATCGTGACCTCATGACGCGGACGTTCCGGCACTGGATCGCCGATCAGACCGCCTGGCACGGCTACAGCTACGCGGCCGCGTCGTCGATGTCTTCGGTGATGGACGCGCCCGAGGAAGCTTTGCGCTACCTGAAGTTCTTCCTCGACCGCAACGTCGTGGCCGACACCGAGCTGACCGCGAACACGATGTACCGCGAAGGGTCCAACTTCGCGATCGAAAGCCCGATCACCGCCGCGCAGTCCGTGGTGGACATGCTGGTGCAGGGGTCCGGCGGCGTGCTCAAGATCTTCCCGTCGGTGTCGGCGACCTGGCGCGACGCCTCGATCGACGGCCTGCGCGCGGAGGGCGCGTTCCTCGTGGACGCCTCCCGCCGCGACGGGAAGACGGAGTTCGTGCGCGTGCACAGCGAAGCCGGCGAGCCGCTGGTGCTGCAGCACGGCGTCGCCGGGGACGTCGACGTCCGCGACGAGCACGGCCGGCGGCTGCCGTGGCGCCCGGCCGGGCCCGGCCGGATCGCGATCGGGCTGCGGCGCGGCGGGACCGCCGTCGTCACCCCGCGCGGCGGCCGACCGGACTGCGCGCCCCGCGACGTCCCCGCCCTCGGCCCGGCCCCGGCGTGGGGCCTGCCGAGCTGAATCCGCTGTCGACAAGGAGGTCGCCATGGACATCACCCGCAGAACCGTGCTCGGCGGTGCGCTCGCCGGGATCGCGGCCGGCGCGGCGGGCGTCACGCCCGCGTTCGCCGACACACCCGGCAGCGACGACTTCGGCTGGGCCGGGTTCCTCGGCACGGCGGACCTGTACTGGCGGCGGCTGCCGAAGACCTGGTACGAGGGCCCGTTCCTGGGCAACGGGTTCCTCGGCTCGGGTATCTACGCCGAGCCCGGGCAGAACGCGATCCGCTTCAACGTCCAGCACAGCCAGGTCCAGGACCACCGCCCGGAGTTCGGCTCGCTTTTCGGCCTGGCGCGGCTGCCGATCGGGTACTTCACCCTCGAACCGGTCGGCGCGATCACCGCGATCGACTGGCGGATGGACCTGTGGAACGCCGAGCTGACCGGCACGATCACGACCGCGGCCGGCAGCCTGAGCCTGCGCGCGATCGTCCACACCGGACAGCCGCTGCTGGCCGTCGAGATCCGGCCGTCGGAAGGGGAACGCGGGTTCAAGTGGGTGTTCCACCCGGCGGCCGCGGTCAGCCCGCGCGCCGACCCGGTGTGGAACAAGCCGCCGCCCGCCGGCTACACCGCGAACCCGCCGGTGCAGCTCAGCGGCAGCGGCGACGCGCGGCTGGCCGTCCAGCCGCTGCTGGCCGGCGGCGAGCACGTGACGGCCTGGCGGGAGGTGACCCGCGGCGGCGCGCGCACGCTGTACACGTCGGTGGCGTGGTCGCACCCGGCGAAGACGTCGGTGGCGCGGGCACTGGGGACCGTGCGCCGGGTTTCTTCGTTCGCCGCGCTGACCCCGGACCACCGGCGCTGGTGGCACGACCACTACCGGGCGAGCTTCCTGTCCATTCCGGACACCCGGCTGCAGAGCTTCTACTGGATCCAGCTGTACAAGGTCGCGTCGGCGGCCCGGCGGGAGGCGCCGGTGATGGCGACGTCCGGGCCGTGGCTGGAGAACACGCCGTGGCCGGCGACGTGGTGGAACCTCAACGTCCAGCTCGAGTACTGGCTCATCCACGGTTCCAACCACCTCGAGCTGGACGCCGTCAGCCACGCCCTCGACAAGTACCGCGCGAATCTCAGCAGCCAGGTGGCGACGCCGTACCAGGCCGACTCGGCGGGCATCCCGCGCACGACCGACATGACGCTGCTCAACGGCGTCTCGAACGCCACGAGCGGGTTCCCCGTCGGCGTCCCGGGGCAGGACCCGCCGACGCCGGAGGTCGGCAACCTGACGTGGGCGCTGCACAACGTGTGGCTGTCCTACCGGCACACGATGAACGCCGCGCTGCTGCGGGACACGCTGTTCCCGTTGCTGCGCAAGGCGATCAACTACTACCTGCACTTCCTCGCACCGGGCCCGGACGGGAAGCTGCACCTGCCGCCGACGTTCTCGCCCGAGTACGGCGTCGACGCCCCGGACTGCAACTACGACCTCTCGCTGATCCGCTGGGGCTGCAAGACACTGCTGCAGACGGCGCCGGGTGACCCGCTGGCGCCTCGCTGGCGGGACGTCCTGGCGACGCTGGTGGACTACCCGGCCGACGTCAACGGGTACATGATCGGCGCCGGCGTGCCGTTCGCGAAGTCGCACCGGCACTACTCGCACATGCTGCAGATCTACCCGCTCTACGACGTCACGTGGGAGCAGCCGGAGCACCGGGCGATCATCGAGACGTCGCTGAACCACTGGGTCGGCTTCGAGGGTGCGCTGCAGGGGTACACGTTCACCGGCGCGGCGTCGATCTCGGCCCAGATGCTGCGCGGCGAGCAGGCGGCGTTCTACCTCGGCGAGCTGCAGCGCCGGTACATCCAGCCGAACACGATGTACAAGGAGTCGGGGCCGGTCATCGAGACGCCGCTGTCGGCGGCGAAGTCCATGCAGGACATGCTGGTCCAGAGCTGGGGCGGCGTCGTCCGGCTGTTCCCGGCGGTGCCCGCGGCCTGGGGCGACATCGCGCTGCGGGACTTCCGGACCGAGGGCGCGTTCCTGCTGAGCGCGTCCCGGTCGGGTGGGAAGACGCGCTGGCTGAAGGTGCACAGCGAAGCGGGAGCGCCCTGCGTGCTGCGGCCGGGCATCGAGGGAGAGCTGACGGTGACGGACGCCCGTGGCCGCGCGCGCCGGTGGCGGCGGCTGGGCAACGGCGACGTCCAGGTGGAGCTGGACCGGGGCGAGGACGCCTTCGTGTACCGGAAGGGGGACCGGCCGGACTTCGGGGTGCGCCCGGTCGCCCCCGGCGGAGCGAGCGCACCGTGGGGGCTGCCGTGAGGAGCTGAGCAGGCGGCTGTCAGCGCTGGGGCGGGTCGCCGCCGGTCGCGGGGACGGGCAGAGCGGCGGCTGCCTGCGCCCGGTCGGTTGTCGGGTGGGGATGGCGGGCCTCACCCGCCGTCCGCTTCGTCCTTCTTCCCGGATTCCCGCCCGGGGCGCAGTCGTTCGCGGCACAATGGGCGGCTGACGAGGGGAGCGGGGATGAGCGAGCCGGGGGTGCCGGGGCAGCGGCCGGACGGGGGCAGGCCGGACGGGGCAACGCCGCCGCCCGGTCCGGGCGGCCCGCAGCACTACCAGCAGTTCTTCCAGTACCCGCAGTGGCAGCCGCCGGTGCCGCCGAGGCGGACCTCGCCCGCCGCCGTCGTGCTGATCGTCGGGTCGGTCGTCGTCGTCATCCTGATGGCGCTGGCCTTCCTCGCCTGGGGCTATCCCGGTTTCCTGCGCGAGCAGGACGTCAAGGGGGTCGCCGGGGCCCGGCCGGCGTCGTCGTCGCCATCGCCCTCCCCGTCGCCGACCACCGCCACCACGAGCGCGCCGGTTTCGCTGCCTGCCGGCGCCCGGGCGCCGATGCCGAAGCGCAGCAAGCCCCTGGCCGACCCGGTGACGTGCGCCTTCACCCCGGAACCCACGTCGCCGGCGCCGAAGAAGGTGGCGCTGCCGCCCGACGGCCCGGCGTCGTCGTCCGGCACGGTCCCGGTGTCCCTCGCGACGAGCGCCGGCGACATCGGCCTCACGCTCGACCGCGCCCTCGCCCCCTGCACCGTGGTCAACTTCGTGAGCCTGGTGAAGCAGGGGTTCTACGACGGCACGTCGTGCCACCGGCTGTCCGTGACGGCCGGGCTGCAGATGCTCCAGTGCGGCGACCCGGTGGGCGACGGCACCGGCGGCCCCGGCTACTCGATCCGCGACGAGGTGTTCCCGGAGCTGACGTACGGCCGCGGCGTCCTCGCCATGGCCAAGACGGCCCAGCCCGACTCGGGCGGGTCCCAGTTCTTCCTGGTCTTCGGCGACGTCGAGATCTCACCGGAGTACACGGTCTTCGGCAGCATCGACGACGCGGGTCTCCGCGTCCTGGACGACGTCGCCCGCGGCGGCATCGACCCGTCCCGCCCCGGCATCGGCGACGGCAGTGGCCCCCCGACGGTCCCGGTCACCTTCACCCACGTCACCACCCCGTGACAGAAGGGGCATCACCCGTGATCAGAGAGGCATCACGTGTGATTGGCGGGGCATCACGTGTGATTGGCGGGGCATCGCGGTGATGCCCCTCCAAACACGGGTGATGCCCGCTCAATCACGGGTGATGCCCGCCCAATCACACGTGATGCCCCTTCACGCACGGTCGAGGAGGGACTTCAGGGCCGTGAGGAGTGCGTTCGTGGCTTGCGGGGTTGCCGTGGCGTGGCGCCAGGCGACGTAACCGTCCGGGCGGACCAGGAGGCAGCCGGCCTCGTCGATGCCGCTCAGCCGGGACCAGTCGCCGTAGGCGTCGCGACCTTCGGGGTCGCCGACGCGCACCGCGCGCAGGTCCAGGCCCAGCTCGGCGCCGGCCTTGGCGGCCGCGTCGCGCCACGCCGTGCCGGTCAGGCCGGTGAGCACCGTCCAGCGGCCGCCGCCCACCAGGTCCAAAGTGGACACCCGGCGCCCGTGCGGGCCGACCAGCCACGCGTGCGGCAGCTTCGCCCCCGGCTCGGTGCTCGGCCGGTGGAACAGCTCGGGATCGCGCTCGGCGGGCTTCACGACCCCGTCGGGCAGCACCGCGCCCGAGACGTACCGCTGGTCCATCTCGACGCCGTGGGCGTTGAACTCGTAGTGCTTCAGCTCGATGGCCTTTTCCAGCTCACGCCGTTTCCGCGCGCCCTCGGCGGTGGGCGCGAGGCAGGTCTCGAGCCCGGCCGTGATGCCGTCGGCGTCGGTGTCGCCGGCGATGCCCAGCGCCGCGAAGATCGGCCCGAACTGGTCGCGGCTCAGGTTCGCCCGGTCGACGATCTGCTTGCCGACCGGCGCCCGCTCGGCGCTGTAGCTGTCCAGCAGCCCTTCCCCCGCTTCGCCTCGAAGCACCATCGCGAGCTTCCACGCGAGGTTGTAGGAGTCCTGGATCGAGGTGTTCGAGCCGAGCCCGTTGGACGGCGGGTGCCGGTGCACGGCGTCCCCGGCGCAGAACACCCGGCCGCTGCGGTACTCCGTCGCGTAGTTGTGGTTGACCGTCCACAGTGACGTCGAGGTGATCTCGACCTCCAGCGAGGCGTCGCCGACCAAGTCGCGCACCAGCCGCGTCGCTTCCTCGACGTCGACCTCCGGCGGCGCTTGCGCGATGTCGTAACCCCAGGTCAGCAGCCACTCGTTCCACGGCCGCACCATCCGGACCAGGCCCATCCCGATCCCGCCGAGGTGCGCGCCCGGCCGCATCACCCAGTACAGGACGCTCGGGCGGTGCGCGACGTACGGCGCGAGGTCGGCGGTGAACGTGATGTTCATGCTGCCCGCCTTGCCGGTCTGCCCGGCGATCGGCAGGCCGGCCTGCTCGGCGACCCGGCTGCGCGCGCCGTCCGCGCCGATCAGGTACCGGGCGCGCAACGTGAATTCGTCGCCGCGCACGCGGTCGCGGAACCGGGCGGTGACGCCGTCTTCGTCCTGCGTGAAGTCCAGGAACTCCGTGTCCAGGCGGAGTTTCGCGCCGCGGGCGGCGGCCTCGCTCACCAGGATCGGCTCGAGGTAGGTCTGCGGCAGGTCGATCATGTGGCACGGGCTGGCCGCGGCGTACTCGGCGGCCGAGGAGTCGCCGGTGCCCCAGCTGGCGATGCGGCCGATCTCCGGCCCCGTCAGCGACGTGCAGAGCACGGTGTCGCCCATCAGCTCCGGCGGCGTGCCGACGGCGAGGGCCTTGTCCTCGACGCCGAGGTCGCGCAGCACCTCCATGGTGCGCTGGTTGGTGATGTGCGCGCGGGGCGTGTTGGCCGTCCAGCCGTACTTGGTGGCCAGCACGGTCGGCACGCCGTAGGTGGCGAGCAGCAGCGCGGCGGACCCGCCGGCCGGGCCGCTGCCGACCACGATGACGTCGGTGTCGTAGCTCATGCGCTGCTCCCTGAGATCCGGAAGGTGAACTCGAGCCGCTGCTCGGCGAAGTCGACGATCAGGCCTTCCTTGACGCCGAACACCGTGTCGGAGTCGAGGTACTCGCCGCCGGCGACGAACAGCTGGGTGATCAGCGTCCGGTAGCCGGGCTTGGCGATCATGAAGTGGACGTGCGGGGCCCGGTAGGGGTGGCGCCCGACGGCGTCGAGCATCTGCCCGACGGGCCCGTCCGCCGGAATGGGGTACGCGCTCGGCACGATCGTCCGGAAGCGCAGCCTGCCCTCGGCGTCGGTGCGGAAGCGGGCCCGCAGCACCGGGCCGTCGACGTCGGGCAGCTGGACGTCGTAGAAACCGTCCTCATTGGACTGCCAGACGTCGACGATCGCGTCCGGAACCGGCCGGTCGTCGGTGTCGGTTACGCGGATGTCGGTCCACAGTGGAGTGCCCGGGAGCCCCGCCGCGATGTCGGCGCCCTGCGGGGTCTCGGGTGGTCCTTCGACGTAGAACGGGCCGAGCACGGCCGACGGTGTCGTGTCCGGCGTGCGTGAGTTCGTCAGGACGTCGACGACGCTCGACACGCCGAGCGTGTCCGACAGCAGGATGAACTCCTGCCGGGTGTCGGTGGTGATGTGCCCGGCCCGGGTCAGGAAGCCGATCGCGTACTCCCACTCGTCCTGCGTGAGCTCGGTGCGGATCGCGTAGCCGTGCAACGTCTCGACCAGGTCGGTGAGGAGTTCGCGGATGCGGTCCGGTGCGGCGGCGAAGCTGTCGACGACCTGTTTCGTGAGTGCCTTGAGACTGGGCGGAGCGGCCGGGCGGGTGCCGGTGATCGCCGCGCGGAGCAGGTCTGCTTCCGGCTCGTCCGCGATGTCCGCTTCGGTGAGGCCGAGTTCGGCCAGCGAATGCGGGATCGGGAGGCTCGCGGCGAGTTCGAAGATCTCGCCGGCGTCCTCGAGTCCCTGGTGGGCCATGACGTACGGGAGGAGGACGGCGTGCGTCTCCGCGTGCGGCAGGCCGAACTTGCCGCCGAGGAAGTGGCAGAGCCGGTGGTGCAGGCCCATCGTGACGGCGTCGAGGCACGTGCCGGCCAGCCAGGCGCCGCGCAGGGCGTCGGTGCGAGCGTCCACATCGGACGGATCTTTCGCGATACGCGGCAGCGCGCTCGTGAGGAGCTTCACCGCCTCGGCGGCGAGCAGATCGGTCATCGGGTTCGCGTCGGGGGCGTAGCGGGCCTCGACGGCGTGGGCGAGCGCGTTGAGGCCGCTGGCCGCCGAGACCGCCGCCGGAAGGGAAAGCGTCAGCTCGACGTCGTAGAGCACGGTCTCGGGCCGGACCTCCGGGGTCCGCTGGGTGGTCTTGCGGCCGTCTTCGGTCTGGCCCAGGACCGACGTCAGCTCGGAACCCGCGTACGTCGTCGGGACGATCAGCTGAGGCAGGCCGGTCCGCAGCGCGATCGCCTTGGCCAGCCCGGTGGCCGAGCCGCCGCCGATCGCGACCACGCCGTCGACGTCGTACTCCGCGACGACCTTGAGCGCGCGCTCGGTGACGTCGACCGGCGTGTGCATCGCGGCGTCTTCGAAGCGCGCGGCCAGCCGCGGGCCGAGCGCTTCGGCGGCGCGGTCGGCGTACCGCGGGCGGCCGACCAGCAGGACCCGCCGGAGGCCGAGCAGGTCGGCTTCGGCACCGACGGCGTCGAGCGAACCGAAGACCACCCGGACGGGGTTCGCGGCGTAGGTGAACGAGGTCATGCGAGGGAGTATCCGGCTGCCGGGGTGCGCGGTCCTGCACGTTCGTGCTGCGCGACGGCACGAAACGCGCGTCGGGTCAGCCTGCCCGGCGCAGTGCGGCCGGGGTCGTGCCGAGCTGGGCGCGCAGCACCCGCGTCAGGTGTTCCTGGTGGGAGAAGCCGCAGCGGGCCGCGATCTCGGCGATCGGGTCGTCGCCGGTGCGCAGCAGCAGCCCGGCCTGCTCCACCCGCAGCCGCAGCAGGAACCGGTGCGGGGGCAGGCCCGTGCGGGCCTTGAACTGCCGCGAAAACTGGCTCACGCTCAGCCCGGCGAGTGCGGCCAGCTCCGCCAGGGGCACCGGCTCGGCCAGGCGTTCCGCCATCAGGTCGCGGACGCGCGTGAACTGCCGGTCGGACAGGCCGCGCGCCGGGCCGGGCTCGTGGGCGGGGCCGGCGTGGTGGCGGCGGACCAGCTGCGCCGCGACGAGCGCGCCCAGCTGGTCGGCGTAGGTGCGGGCGCTCGGTTCCCAGTCGCGGACGACGCCGTCGAGGCTGAGCACCAGCTGTTCGAGCAGGGGGTCGGAGCTGCCGAGCTCCTCGGCGAGCCGCACGGGCGCGTGGTCGCCGGCGGCTTCCTGCACGGCGTCGTCGGCGACGTAGACGTGCACGGTCTCGAGCTCCCCGCCGAGCTCGACCGACAGGTCGGCGTGCGACGGCTGCAGGAACAGGCCGCCGGCGGGCATCCGGCGGCTGCGTTCGCGCGGGGTCCCGACGCCGCGCCGGACCGTCACCGGCCCGTCGAGGTGCAGGATCAGCTGGTGGCTGCGGGCGGGCGCGAACTCGGCGCGGTAAGGACGTTCCCGCTGCCGGGAGACGTAGACCCGGTCCCAGCCGAGCCCCGCGCTGGTGCGTTCGGGCCGGACCCAGGGCAGCGCGAGGATGCCGTTGGTGTCGGTCAGCCCGAGTTCGCCCACGCCTGCCTCCTCGACGTCGAGGCTGCTCGCGATGGTACGCGAACCTCGTCCGTGGGCGGGCCTACGTACTCGCCTGGACAGCCATCTCGCGTACCCAGACGGACGACTCGCGTGCCTGGATGGACGACTCGCGAGCCGACTCTTCGGGTACGCGTGTCGTCCGTCGGTGTCAGCCCGGGGCGGAACGGCCGTGGCGCCAGTAGCCCAGGAACGCGATGTCGGACTTCGCCCAGCCGCGGTCCCGCACCAGGTGACGGCGGATCCCGGTGGCCAGCGCGGCCTCGCCGGCCACCCACGCATAAGCCCGCCCCGGTGGCAGGTCGGCCGCGACGACCGTCTCCAGCGCCAGGACCCCCGGGCGGCCCGGCCGGGGCCGCGGCAGCCAGTGCACCCGCACCCCGGGCGGTGCCGGAACGACCCGGACGTCCGCGGCCGAAGGCACCTCCAGGAACACCTCGGCCACCAGGTCGTCCGCGGCGCTCTCGAGGATCGCCAGGATCGCCGGCACCGCGCTCTCGTCCCCGGCCAGCAGCTGCCACGCCACCCCGGGCGGCGGCAGGTAGCTCACGCCCAGGTCGAAGATGCCCGCCGGGTCGCCGGGACGCGCGCGCCGGGCCCATTCGGCCGCCGGGGCGTCGCCGTCGTGCAGCGCGAACTCGATGTCGATCTCACCCGGCCGCGCGCGCCGGACCGTGTAGTTGCGCACCCAGGGACGGCGTGACTTCGGCAGCAGCAGCACCTCGGCCATCCAGCCCTCGTTGTCCAGGGTCGGCATCCGCAGCCCGTCCTGGCCCACTCGCGGGAAGAACAGCCGCACGGCCTGGTCGTCGCCCGCCACCTCCAGGTCGCCGAGCGACGGCCCGCCGAGGGTGATCGTCCGGAACGCCGGGCTGGGCGCGGTGTTCGCCAGGACTTCGAGGGTGATCATCCGTCGCGACGCGGGGCGACGCACCTTCGGGATCATCAAACGTCCAGCACGAGCCGCGGCGACGACGCCCGCGACACGCACGCGTACATCCGCCCCGCGGGGGCGCCGATGTCGTCGCGGTGCTCGGGTTCGCCGTCGAGCACCGACAGCTCGCAGCTCCCGCAGACCCCTTCGCGGCATCCGGACGGCACCGGCTTTCCGGCGTGGTTCAGCGCGTCGAGCAGGGACTCGTCGGCCGGCACCTGGATCGTCGACCCGGACCGGGCGCACACCACTTCGAACGGCGTGTCGGGGCCGAAAACGCGGCGGGTGGGCTCGAAGCGTTCGGCGTGCACCCGCGGGAACACCGCTTCCGCCGCGGCGAGCATCGACGCCGGTCCGCAGCAGTAGACCTCACCCGCGAACTCCGCGAAAGAAGCCAGATCCGGCCGGTCATGGGAGAACAGAGACACGCGTTCGCCATACGTGGCAACGAGTTCCGCCGCGAAGGGCATGGTCGAAGCCGACCGTCCCACGTAGACTAGCGAAGCGGCGGCCCCGGCGGCGACGGCCGCGCGCAGCATCGGCACGATCGGCGTGATCCCGATCCCGCCCGCCAGGAACAGGTATTCCGGCGCGGGAACGAGCGGGAAGTGGTTGCGCGGCGAGGAGACTTCGAGCGTCCGGCCCGGGCTGAGGTACCAGTGGATGTACTCCGACCCGCCCCGGCTCAGCGGATCGAGCCGGACCGCGATCCGGTACGCCGAAAGGTCGCCGGGGTCGCCGCACAGCGAGTACTGCCGCGTCAGCCAGTTCGGCAGCGCCAGGTCGATGTGCGCACCCGGCTCCCACGCTTCCAGTGGCCCTTCGTCCCCGCGAAGCACCAGCGAGACGACGTCATCGGCGACGTGCTCGACGCTCTCCAGCATCGTTTTCTGCATGATCAGTACAACTTCCGGTAGCTGTCTTCGAGGATCTGGTCGAACACCGCCGGGTCGACGGCCACGCGCAGCTGGTCGGTGACGATCTCGCCGGCCGACGGCATCTCCGCGGCCAGCGCCTGGCTGGCGGGGTCCCACAGCCTCGACCGCAGCAGCGCCCGGCCGCAGTGGAAGTACGCTTCGGCGACCTCGACGATGATGGCCAGCATCGGCGCCTTGGCCTCGGTGCGCATGCGGGCGAGCACGTCCGGGTCGTCGGTGACGTACGCGCTTCCGTTGACGCGCAGCACCTCCCGCATGCCGGGGATGAGGAACATCAGGCCGACGCCGTCGTTCTCGGCGATGTTGCGGAACGAGTCGGCGATCTTGTTGCCGGGCCGGTCGGGCAGCGCGAGCGTGTGCTCGTCGAGGACCTTCACGAAGCCCGGGTAGTCGCCGCGGGGTGAGCAGTCCGTGCGGCCGGTCGCATCGGCGGTGGCCAACGCGAGGAACGGGGCGTGCGCGATGAAGCGGCGGGCGTGCTTGTCGACGTGGTCGAGCTTCTTGCCCTCGATCATCTCTTCGGGGGCGCCCAGTCGGTTCCTGACCTCGGCCATGGAGACCCGCCGGTACCGAGTGCTCAGCGTATTTGTGCTGGTCATGCCATAATTATGAGCAAATATTCAGGTCTTGCGCTACTCGCTTTTCGAGGCGCGCGGAGGGGAGCGCCGTGTCATCGGACCAGCGCCGCATCCAGCCACGTAAACAGCCGCGCCAGGTCCGCGCCGAGCTGACCCGCCAGCGGATCCTGACCGCGGCTGCTCACGTTTTCGGCGAACACGGCTACGCCGCCGGCACCACCAACCGCATCGCCGAGCAGGCCGGGATCTCCATCGGCTCGCTGTACCAGTACTTCCCGAACAAGGACGCGATCCTCGCCGAGCTGCTGGTCCGCCACCTCGACGACGGCATGGCCATCGTCGAGCGGGTCCAGCGGGAGCAGCTGCCCGGCCCGATCGACCAGGTCTTCCGCGTCTTCATCCGCGGTGCGATCGAATCCCACCTCGGCGAACCCCGCTTGCTGCGGATGCTGCGGGAGCAGGCGCCGCAGACGAACGAGCTGCTGGAGAAGGCCGAACGGATGAAGCGGTCCCTGGAGGCCTACATGCGGGCGCTCCTGGAGGAGCACCCCGAGGTCCGGGTCGCCGACACCGAGACGGCCGCGCGGCTGATCGTCACGACGGTCGAGCTGGTGATCCACCAGCTCGTGGCCGACCACGAGCCGGTCGACGCGGATCGGCTGGAGGACGAGATGGTCGCGATGCTGACGCGCTACGTCAGGGGGTGAACCGGCAGGCGAGCCCACGGGTTGCCCAAGGGCGGTCAGGCGCTCGCCCGGCGGAGTCGTTCCGCCGCCTGGGCGCGGACGGCCTCGCCGGACACCGGGGGATCGCCGTGCAGGGCTTCCCAACGGGCGTTGTGCGCGGCCGTCCACAGGCCGGCCGCCCAGGCGGTTTCCCGCTCCGCCGCGGTGAACCGGCGGCCCCGGAGGTCCTGGTAGGCCGTCAGGAAAGCCTCGGAGCTCTCGATCGGAGGGAGTGTTGGCGGCGTGGCACTGGCGAACGCGCCGGAAGCCGCGCCCACGAGTGCCGCTTCCGGTTGCCAGGCGAGGCTGTCCCAGTCGTGCACGGCCAGCACTTCGCCGTCCCGCCAGCGGAGGTTCTGGGCTTCGAAGTCGGCGTGGCCCAGCACGCACGGCAGGTCGGTGGCCAGCAACCGCTCGCGGGCCCGGCGGGCGGTGTCGACGACGTGCGCGGGCACGGCGCCCTGGTCTCGCTCGTCGAGGAACCCGATCGCGGGCCACAGCCCGGAACCTCCGTGGTCCCAGCGCACCCAGCGCGGGTTGGGCAGCGGCGGCGCGACGGTCACGTCGGCCAGCTCGGCCATCAGCCGGGCGAACACCGCGGCACAGCGCACGGCGACGTCCGGCGAATCACCGCGCAGCATTTCCCCACCCGGCAAGGACTCTTCGGCGTGCACGGCCAGCGCGTCGACGACGGTCACGGGGGTGATCGGCCGGGCGCACGGGAACCCCCGGTCCGCGAGCCGGGCCTGCGCGGCGACGCACGAGCCGGCACGGCCGTCGTCCTCCCGCGCCTTCACCACGACCTCCCGGCCGTCGGCCAGCCGCAGCCCGGCCACCGCCGAAAGGGACGTCCGCTCGAACAGCACCTCGACCGGCCCGGCTCCGAGCTGCTCGACGCACCAGGGTGACAGCCAGTCCACGCAACAATCCTTCGCCGAGCAGCTCCGCAAGACCGTCAGAGCGGGTTGAAGACGCCCAGGGGAGCGGTGCAGAACGGCCCGCCGACGTACTCGGCCGCCGCGCCCGTCGGCGCCGGCTTCGATGCCAGCTGCTCGGCGTACACCTCCGCGTCGTCCAGCGACTTGTACCCCAGCGCTTCCGCCTCCGACAGGGAGTAGATCCGGCGCGTGTTGTCCGAGACGCCCCAGATCAGCCGGTACCCCGGCGACGGCGCCGACAGGCAGGCCTCGAACAGCCGCGCGCCGTCGTCCGGGGACAGCCACGTCGTCAGGCCGCGCGGGCCCAGCGGCAACGGTGTCTCGAAGCACGAGCCGATCCGGATCACGATCACGTCCATGCCGAAGCGCGAGTGGTACAGGCTCCCCAGCGCCTCGATCGCCGCCTTCGACACGCCGTAGTACGTGTCCGGCCGCGGCGACGAGTCCGCCGGGAGGTCGGAGTCGTTGCGGCGGAAGCCGACCGCGTGGTTGCTCGACGCCAGGATCACGCGCGACACCCCCGCCGCGCGGGCCGCCTCCAGGACCGTCTGCGTGCCGTTGATGTTGACGTCGAGGGTCGCTTCCCACGAGTTCTCGCGGCTGTGCCCGCCGAGGTGGATCAGCGCGTCGACGCCTTCGCACGCCGATGCCATCGCCTCGGCGTCGGTCACCGAAGCCGTGACGATCTCTTCGGAGGCGTCCGACGCCGTCTGCGGCGCCAGGTCGAGCAGGCGCAGCACCCGGCCGTCGCGCTTCAAGCGGGGCCGCATCAGGGTGCCGACGACACCCGCCGACCCGGTGATGAGCACACGCTGGTCCGTCATTGTGTTCCTCTCGATAAGGGCGGCGGTCAGCGAATTCCGGCCCGGCGCAGCTGCTGCCCGAGCTCGGCGGTGGTTTCGGCGAGCAGCTCGCCGACGCGCTGCGCGTCGGCGTCGGTCACCTGGGAGATCGGCATCGAGCAGCTGATCGCGTCGGTGCCCGGGATCCGGTAGGGGATCACCGCGGCGACGCAGCGGACACCGAGCGTGCCTTCTTCGATCTCGGCGGCGTACCCGCGCTCGCGCGTCGCGGCGCACTCGGCGTGCAGGGCTTCGAGCGAAGTGATGGTGTTGGGAGTCAGCGGCGGCAGCGTCGCGGGCATCAACGCTTCGATCTCGTCGTGCGTCAGCTCGGCCAGGAGCGCCTTGCCCAGCGCGGTCGCGTGCGTGGGCAGCGTGCGCCCGACGCGGGAGACGAGGTGCGTGGAGCGCTGCGACTCGCGCGTCTCCAGGTAGACGACCTCGGTGCCGTTGCGCCGCGCGAAGTGCGCGGTGAAGCCGGTCTTCTCCCGGATGCGCTCCAGCGCTTCGGTGGCGAACGGGACGACGGCGTCGCGGTCCAGGTACGCCGTGCCGCAGATCAGCGCGCGGACGCCGAGGCGGTAGCGGGCCGTGTTGGTGTCCGCCTCCAGCCAGCCGGCCTCCAGCAGCGTCCGCAGCAGGCCGTGCAGCGACGAGCGCGGGAAGCCCGTGCGCGCGTGCAGGTCCGAAAGCGACAGCCAGACGTCGTTCGCCGCGAAGGTCTCGATGAGGTCGACCGCGCGCCGCGCGGACTTCACTCCCGAGGATTCGGCGGGGGCACCGTCCGCTCGGGCGTCCGGATTGTCCACCTTCTGCGGCATTTGTGTGCCTCCGTCCGGCCGTTGACTTGTGACTCCGGCCATATTAGCGTCCCGAACAACGTTCTTATGGATGAACATAATCACTATAACAGACTCCGTTCATGGATGTGAACATCTCGTTCGAGACCGCATCACTGTGGACGCGGAAAGGAGCCTGCGGTGCACGCACTCGACTGGGCGATGGTCTGCGCGTACTTCGCGCTGATGATCGTGATCGGCTGGTGGTCGCACAAACGGGTCAGCGACGTGAAGGACTTCTTCACGGCCGGCGGCAAGATGCCGTGGTGGCTGGCCGGCATCTCGCACCACATGTCCGGCTACAGCGCCGTGCTCTTCGTCGCGTACGCGGGCGTCGCGTACACCAGCGGCGTCACCGTGTACTTCTGGGGCTTCGCCAGCATCGGCATCGGCGTGGGCATCGGCAGCTGGCTGTTCGCCGCGCGCTGGAACCGGCTGCGCTCGAAGCTCGGCGTCGCGTCGCCGCTGGAGTACCTGGCCAAGCGGTACAACGTGCCGACGCAGCAGGCGCTCGCCTGGAGCGGCAGCCTGCTGAAGATCTTCGACATCGCGGCCAAGTGGTTCGCCGTCGCGACGCTGCTGCACGTCTTCGCCGGCCTCGACTACAACCTCGGCATCCTCATCACCGGCGCGGTCACCCTCGTCTACTGCACCATCGGCGGGCTGTGGGCCGACGCGCTCACCGACTTCGGCCAGTTCGTCATCCAGGGCATCGCCGCGATCGTGATGATCGTCGTGGTGCTGGGCAAGCTGGGCGGGATCTCCGCGCTCTGGACGATGTGGGACAAGCTGCCGGAGAACCACCTCGACCCGGTGACGTCCAAGTACACCACCATCTTCTTGCTCGTTTACGTGCTCGTGAAGACGCTGGAGTACAACGGAGGCATGTGGAACCTGGCGCAGCGCTACATGGCGGCGCCGAACACCCACGAAGCCCGGCGCGGCGCGCGGCTTT
Organism: Amycolatopsis camponoti; assembly: GCF_902497555.1. Taxonomy (NCBI): domain Bacteria; kingdom Bacillati; phylum Actinomycetota; class Actinomycetes; order Pseudonocardiales; family Pseudonocardiaceae; genus Amycolatopsis; species Amycolatopsis camponoti. The sequence continues at coordinate 2,238,901 of NZ_CABVGP010000002.1, forward strand.
CGTCCGCGCTGTACCTCGTGTGGCCGCTGGTGCTGATGTTCCCGATGTTCGCGGCGCCGCTGCTCATCCCCGGCATCAAGGACCCGACGCAGTCCTACGCGATCATGACCACGACGTTCCTGCCGCCGGGCCTGGTCGGCCTGGTGCTGGCCGGGATCTTCTCGCACACCATGGCGATGGTCTCCTCCGACGCCAACGCGATCTCCGCGGTGATCACCCGCGACATGATCCCGGCGATGGTCCGCCGCACCCGGCAGTGGACCGACGTCCAGGGCCTGAAGGCGGCCCGGATCACCACGGTGGTCTTCGTCGCGCTGACGATGCTCGTGGCCACGCAGGCGCAGAACCTCGGCGGCGTGCTGCAGATCGTCGTCAACTGGGTCGCCGCGCTGATGGGCCCGATCTCGATCCCGCTGCTGCTGGGCATGCTGCCGTGGTTCCGCAAGTGCGGCCCGCGCGCGGCGCTGGTCTCCTGGGCGGGCGGCCTGATCGCCTACGGGCTCTGCTACTACGTCTTCACCGCGAACCAGACGGTCCTCGTCGCCACGCCGATCCTGGTCTCGCTCGCCCTGTACGTCGGCCTCGGCCTGCTCGCGCCCGAGCGGAGCGCGGCGGCCGATGAAATCGTCGACACCGTGAACACCGACGACGACGTCGACCGCAAGAAGGAAGGCACGACCGTGCCCGCCTGACGCCTGGCCACACCCGGCCGGAACCGAATGAAGGACGAGAGAGCAGAAACTGATGGCACAGAACGAGATCGAGCTGGACGGCCTGCTGGCGTTCCCCCTCACCCCGTTCACCGAGAACCTCGAGGTCAACCTCGACGCGCTCGCGGAGAACGTGGAGAGCCACATCGCGGCGGGCGCCGGTGCGCTGTTCGTCGCGTGCGGCACCGGCGAGTTCAGCTCGCTCTCGCCCGCCGAGCACGCCTCGGTGCTCACCCGGTCGCGTGAGGTGGCCGCCGGCCGTGTCCCGGTCTGGGTGGGCGCCGGTGGCGGCGCGGCGTCGGCGCGGGCCGGCATCGCGGCGGCCCAGGCCGGGGGCGCCGACGGCGTCCTGCTGCTGCCGCCGTACCTCGTTTCCGGGCCGCAGGCGGGACTGGTCGACTTCGTCCGCTACGCCGTCGGGGACTCGTCGGTGCCGGTGATCGTCTACCACCGCGGCACCGGCGTCTTCAGCGCGCCGGCCGCGGCTTCGCTGCTGGACATTCCCTCGATCGTGGGACTCAAGGACGGCTACGGCGACGTCGAGGTGATGACCCGGATCGTCACCACGATCCGGTCGCTGGACACCGAGCGGTCGCGGAACTTCCTGTTCTTCAACGGGTTGCCGACGGCGGAGGTCTCGGCCAAGGCGTACGCCTCGATCGGCGTCGCCCGCTACTCCTCGGCCGTGCACTGCTTCGCGCCGGAGATCGCGCACCGCTTCCACCGCGCGCTCGGCGAGGGCGACACTCGCGTGATGGACGCGCTGCTGACCGGCTTCTACCTGCCGCTGGTGGCGCTGCGGGACGAGACGCCGGGCTTCGCCGTGTCGCTGGTGAAGGCCGCCGCGCGGTTGCGCGGCGACAAGGTCGGCCCGGTCCGGCCGCCGCTGGTCGAGCCGACGCCGGAGCAGATCCACCGGCTCGAGAAGGTCGTGGAGGACGGCTTCGTGACGCTGAAGGCGCTGGGCTGATGAAGATCCTCGATGTGGTGCTGACGCCGGTCGCGTTCGCCGACCCGCCGCTGCTCAACGTCATGGGCGTGCACGAGCCGTTCGCGTTGCGCAGCGTCGTGCAGGTCAAGTGCGAAGACGGCGTCGTCGGGCTCGGCGAGTCCTACGGCGACGACGCGTTCCTCGGCGAGGTGCGCAAGGTGCTGCCGCAGTTGCGCGGCCACGACGTCTTCGACCTGCCCGGGCTGCAGCGGCTGGTCGCGCGGGCGCTGTCGGGCACGGTCCTGACCGACGCCCACGGGCTGATCGGCGGCTTCTCGATCCGCAAGACCATCGCGAGCGTGTACTCGCTGTTCGAGGTCGCGTGCCTGGACGCGCAGGGCCAGTACCTCGGCCGCCCGATCACCGACCTGCTCGGCGGCAAGGCCCGCGACGCCGTCGAGTTCTCCGCGTACCTGTTCTACAAGTACGGCAAGCACATCGACGGCCGCGAGGACTCCTGGGGCGAGATCACCACGCCCGAGACACTGGTCGGCTCCGCGAAGCGGATGATCGACCAGTACGGCTTCCGCTCGATCAAGCTCAAGGGCGGCGTCTTCGAGCCGGCCCAGGAGGTCGACGGGATCCGCGCGCTGGCCGAGGCGTTCCCCGGGCACCCGCTGCGGATCGACCCGAACGGCGCGTGGACCGTCGAAACGAGCATCAGGGTCGCCGCCGAACTGGACGGTGTCCTGGAGTACCTCGAAGACCCGACGCCGGGCATCGAGGGCATGGCCCAGGTGGCCGCCGAGGCGTCGATGCCGCTGGCCACCAACATGTGCGTGGTCAACTTCGGCGACATCGAGCCGGGCTTCCGGGCGCGCGCGATCGGCGTCCTGCTGTCGGACCACCACTTCTGGGGCGGCCTGCGCGCGACGCAGTCGTTGTCGACGACGTGCGAGAGCTTCGGTGTCGGTCTGTCGATGCACTCCAACAGCCACCTCGGGATCAGCCTGGCCGCGATGGTCCAGGTCGCCGCGGCGACCCCGCACCTGACCTACGCCTGCGACACGCACTGGCCGTGGAAGGTCGAGGACGTCATCGAGCCGGGCGTGCTGGAGTTCCGCGACGGCGCCGTGCCGGTGCCGTCGACCCCGGGGCTGGGCGTCAAGCTCGACGAGGACGCGCTGGCCAAGCTGCACGAGAACTACGTCCGATGTGGACTGACGAAGCGGGACGACGTGACCTACATGCGCAAGTACGTCGACGGGTTCGAGCCGAACACGGCGAGGTGGTGACCCGGTGAAGGTGACGGGATACGCCTACCCCTGGGACGTCCTGGAGAGCGGGTTCGCCGCGCGGGTGCGCGATCTGGGTGTCGACGAGGTGGCCGTGGCGCTGTCGTACCACAGCGCCCGCGCCGCGACACCGTGGTCGGCTTCGCGGACGGCCGTGGTCGCGCGGCACGCGGCCTTCTACCGCCCGGTTTCCGAGGGGTGGGGCGCGCTGCGTCCGTCCACTCCGGACTGGGTGACGTCGGAGGACAGCGGTGGCGACGCGGTCCGGCTGCTCACCGAAGCCGGGATCCCGGCCGCCGCGTGGATCGTGCTGACCCACAACTCCCAGCTCGGTTACGAGCACCCGGACGTCGTCGTGCGCAACTGCTTCGGGGAGAGCTATCCCTGGGCGCTGTGCCCGTCGCAGCCCGCGGTGCGGGAGTACGCCGCGACGCTGACCGCCGAAGCTGTCGCCGGGCTGGAGCTGTCGTCGGTGATCCTCGAAGCCTGCGGCCCGCTCGGCGCGGTGCACCAGCACCAGCACGAGAAGACCGACGGCGTCTGGGCGCCGGCGGTGGCCCGGCTGCTGTCGATCTGCTGCTGCGACGCCTGCGCGTCTTCGTGGGACCTCGACGCGGACACCGTCCGCGCGCAGCTCGTCGAGGAGGTTCGGCGGCTGGTCGCGACCGGCGACCTGGGCGTCACGGCCGACGACCTGCCGCCCGACCTGACCCAGGCGTTGCTGCGGACCCGGCAGCGGGCCACCGACGAGCTGCGGGCCGCGGTGCTGGACCGCCTGCCCGCGGGGACGCGCGTCGTGCTGCACGGCGCGCTCGACCCGTGGGTCACCGGCGCGCTGCCCGGGCTGACGCCGTCCGCTGCGGACGACGCCGACGCGGTCGTATTGTTCGGGTGGGCACCCGCCACCGGGGCCGACGCCGTCGCGGCGGCCCGGGAGGCGCTGCCCGAACGGGTGGCGATCGGCAGCTACATCACCGCGGTGGCCGCCGCGCCGGTGCCGGACATCGCCGCGTACGTGGGCGAGCTGGCCAAGGCGGGCGCCGCCGAGCTGCACCTGTACCACCTCGGACTGGCCGGTCCGGGTCGCTGGGGCGACCTCGGCACGGCCACCGCCGCCGCCCACGAGAACTGAGATATCCGGGGTCGGACCCCGGGACCCGGAAATTGCCTGAGGAGCTGTTCCACCCATGAGCCAGGCCACCGACGCCGCCACGCTCGAGAAGATCCTGGCGGGAGCCGCCGCGGCTGCCCGTCCCGCCGCCGCGGCCACCCCGGCCGAACGCGCCCGCTGGCTCGTCACAGCCGCCGACGCCCTCGACGCCGCCGCGGACGACCTCGTCCCGCTCGCGCACGCCGAGACCCACCTGCCCGCCACCCCGCGGCTGGCCGGTGAGCTGAAGCGCACGACGTTCCAGCTCCGCCTGTTCGCCGAGGTCCTCACCGACGGCGAGTACCTCGGCGCCACCGTCGACCACGCCGACGCCGACTGGCCGATGGGCCCGCGCCCGGACATCCGCCGCGTGAAGACCGCGATCGGGCCGGTGCTGGTGTTCGCGGCCAGCAACTTCCCGTTCGCGTTCAGCGTCGCCGGCGGCGACACGGCGTCCGCGCTCGCCGCGGGCTGCCCGGTGATCCTCAAAGCCCACCCGGGCCACCCCGAGCTGTCCGCGCTGACCGGCCGGATCGTGCGCGAAGCCCTGATCGGCGCGGGCGCGCCCGACGGCATCTTCGACGTGATCTTCGGGCAGGAGGAAGGCGTCACCGCGCTGAAGGACCCGCGGATCGCGGCGTCGTCGTTCACCGGCTCCATCCCCGGTGGGCGGGCGCTGTTCGACATCGCGAACGCGCGGCCGCGGCCGATCCCGTTCTACGGCGAGCTCGGCAGCGTCAACCCGGTCGTCGTCACCGAGGCCGCGATCGCCGCGCGCGGCGAGGCCGTCGCGAAGGGCTACGCCGGGTCGTTCACCCTCGGGGCCGGCCAGTTCTGCACCAAGCCGGGCCTGCTGTTCCTGCCCGAGGACCACAACCTGACCGACACGCTGCGCGCGGCGCTGGACGGCGCCGCGGCCCAGCCGATGCTCAACGACCGCATCGCCGCCGGGTACGCCGACAAGCTGGCGCAGCTGCGGGAGGTGCCGGGCGTCGAGGTGGTGTCTTCGTCGGCTTCTTCGTCGCCCGCGTTCACCCCGACGCTGCTGGCCACCACCGGCAAGCAGTTCCTCGAAGGCGGTGACGCGGTGCACGAGGAGTGCTTCGGCCCCGCGTCGCTGATCGTCACCTACGCCGACCAGGGCGAGCTGTTGCGCCTGCTCGACGTCATCGAACCGGGGCTCACCGCCACGATCCACGGCGAGGAGTCCGATGTGGACTGGATCCGGCCGGTGCTGCCGGCGCTGAGCCGCATCGCCGGCCGGCTGCTGTGGAACGACTGGCCCACCGGAGTCACGGTGAGCTGGGCCCAGCAGCACGGCGGCCCGTACCCGGCCACGACCGCCCCGACCACGACGTCCGTCGGCACCGCCGCGATCGAGCGTTTCCTGCGCCCGCTCGCGTGGCAGGGCTTCCCGGACGCACTGCTGCCCGAACCCCTGCAGGAGGCCAACCCCTGGCAGCTGCCCCGCCGCACCGACGGCTCCCGCTGACCCCGTCGTGAGTGAGAAACAGGGTTAGAACACTGTTTCTCACTCACGACCCCTACCGCCGCCGCACACCTGAGTCCCCGTTCCCCTTCCTGGGAGGCATTGCCATGCCCGTGAACCGGAGAAACGCTCTGCGCGGCGGCGCGCTGGCGGCCGCTTCGACCGTGTTGCTCACCCGTCCCGCGTTCGCTTCCGCGGCGCCCGTGGTCACCCCGGCCGCGAGCGGGGTGCCGACGGCCACCGCGCCGATCGTCGCCGCCTACCGGCAGCTGCAGACCGGCATCAACCGGCCGTCGCCCGAACGCACCGAAGCGCTGGCCAACCTGGGCCGCGTCGCCAAGGCCTACAACGCGAGCCTGTCCGTCGCCGGCGGTGGCGCTCCACTGTGGACGGACCTGCCGCTCGGCCCGGGCAGCGACTACACGACGTCGATGTACGCCCGGCTGCGCGCGATCGCCGTCGATTGGGGCACGCCGGGGGGCGCGCTGTCCGGCGACCCGGTGGTGCTCGACCGGATCAAGGCCGCGCTCGAGCTGATCTACGCGAGCCAGTACAACCCGCAGGTCGGCGAGATCGGCAACTGGTACACCTACGAAATCGGCGTCCCGTACTACGTGCTGCACACGCTTTCGGTGGTCGCCGACCGGCTGACCGCCGACGAGCTGGCCCGGTACGTCAGCCCGATCAAGCGGTTCGTCGGCAACCCGAACGTCCGCGCGAACAACACGTCGCTCGTCGAGACCGGCGCGAACCGCGCGGACAAGGCGCTCATCTCGATCGTCGCCGGCGCGCTGATCGGTGACACGGCCTGGATCAAGACGGGTATCGACGCGCTCACCGACGTCGCCGGCGGGGGCGCGGCGAGCGTCGTCGCCAAGCTGGACCGCGCGGCGGGCGACGGCTTCCACGTCGACGGCTCGTTCATCCAGCACGACACCATCCCGTACCCCGGGCACTACGGCATCGTCCTGCTCACCGCGCTCGCCGGCGCCATCCACGTCACGGCGGGCACGGAGTACGCGCTGCCGCAGCCGCTCAAGGACAAGATCTACGCGCTGGTCGCGGACAGCTTCGCGCCGTTCGTCTACGCGGGCGCGCTGATGGAACCCGTGCGCGGGCGGATGCTGTCGCGGCAGGGGGAGACCGGACACGACATCGGCCACCAACTGACGGTGGCGACACTCGTGCTGGCCCGCACGGCGTCGGGCAAGACGAAGACCGATCTGAACGCGCTGGCCGCGAAGTGGATCAAGGAAGGCACGTACGCGCCGTTCCTGAAGATCCCCGACCCGGAGCGGTTCGCGCCCGGCCCGGACCTGGTGGCGACGCCGGGCATCGAGTTCGCGCAGGACATGCTGGCCTCGGGCGCGCGCCCGGCGCGGGTCGTCGCGACGCACCGCGACTTCGGCCAGCAGGACCGGATGGTGCACGTCACCGGCGACTGGTCGGCGTCGCTGGGCGTCAGCTCGACGCGGATCTCGCGCTACGAGTCCATCAACGGCCAGAACCTCAAGGGCTACCACGTCGGCGACGGTGTGCTCTACACGTTCCTGCCCAACGCCAAGGGCCACTACACCGACGCCTACTGGCCGACGGTCGACCCGCTGCTGCTGCCGGGCACGACCGAGAACGACGGCCCGGTCGACCCGAAGTTCGGCGGCGTGCCGGTCGGCCCGAACCCGCACACCGGCGGCGTCCGCTGGGACAACGAGCACGGCGCTTTCGCCGTGGACTTCAAGTCCTGGGACGGCTCGCTGGTCGCGAAGAAGTCGTGGTTCTTCACGCCGTCCGGGATCGTGTGCCTCGGCGCCGGGATCACCGGCACGTCGGCGTCGAACGTGCGCACGACGATCGAGAACCGCAACCTCGGCGAAGGCGGTCGCGGTGCCTTGACCGCGGACTTCCGGCGCGTCCCGACCGACCTCGGCAAGGCTTCCGCGCTCCGGCGGCCGCACTGGGTGCACCTGGAAGACGTCGGCGGGTACGTCCTCTTGGACGACGCTTCGGTGACGGCGTTGCGCGAGGACCGGACCGGCGCGTGGCGCGACATCGACACCGGCGCCAACACCAAGGGCACGACGACGCCGAACACGCGCCGGTACCAGAAGCTGGTGCTGGAGCACGGCGTCAAGCCGACGGACGCGAAGTACGCGTACGCGGTGCTCCCGGGGGCTTCCGTGGTCGGGACGCTCACGGCGTCCTGGGCGTGGCGCGTTCTCGCGAACACCCCGGTGGTGCAGGCGCTCCGGGTGGCCGACACGACGTTGGCGAACTTCTTCGCGGCCGGCTCGGTCGACGGCGTTCGGGTGTCGGGTCCCGCGTCCGTCGCGCTCGGGCGGCGTCAGCTGGCGGTGTCGGACCCGACGCAGACGCAGGACAGCGTGACGGTGACCGTGCACGGCAAGTCCGTGACGGTGCCGGTGAAGGGCACCTTCGGCGCGACACAGGTCGTGCGGTTGTCGTGATCCTCCCCGCCGGGCCGGTGCCCCGACCCGGTCCGGCGGGGTCCCCACCTCGGTTAGGCTGGAATTCATGAGCGCCGCCGAGCACGTGGACGTCCTGATCGTGGGCGCCGGCCTGTCCGGCGTCGGCGCGGCCTGCCGGCTCCAGGAGCGGCTACCGGGCAAGACGTACGCCGTGCTGGAGGCGCGCGACACCATCGGCGGCACCTGGGACCTGTTCCGCTATCCGGGCATCCGGTCCGATTCGGACATGTTCACCCTCGGCTACCCGTTCCGGCCGTGGAAGGACCCGAAGGCGATCGCCGACGGCCCGTCGATCCTGTCGTACATCCGCTCGACGGCTTCCGCCCACGGGGTCGTCGAGCGGATCCGTTTCGGCCACCGGGTGGTGCGGGCGTCGTGGTCGTCGCCGGACGCGCTGTGGACGGTCTCGACCGAGCACGGTGCGACGTTCACCTGCCGGTTCCTGTACCTGTGCAGTGGTTACTACTCGTACGAGTCCGGGCACGTCGTCGACTTCCCGGGCCGCGGAGAGTTCGCGGGGGAGATCGTGCATCCGCAGCACTGGCCTCCGGCGTTGGACTACACGGGCAAGCAGGTCGTGGTGATCGGCAGCGGCGCGACGGCGGTGACGCTCGTCCCGGCGATGGCCGCGCAGGCCGCGCGGGTGACGATGCTGCAGCGCTCGCCGTCGTACGTCGTGGCGCGGCCGGGGAAGGACGCGCTCGCCGACCGGATCCGCGCGCTGCTGCCGGAAAAGCTCGCGCACCGGGTGGTGCGGGGCAAGAACGTGGTCATGGGGACGCTGTTCTTCCAGCTGATGCGGCGGCTGCCGCGCCGGGCGGCGCAGGCGTTGCGGGATCGGGTGGCGGCGCAGCTGCCGGCATCGATCCCGGTGGACCCGCACTTCGTGCCGTCGTACGACCCGTGGGACCAGCGGCTGTGCCTGGTGCCGGACGCGGATCTGTTCCGGGCGCTGCGGTCGGGCAAGGCGGACATCGTGACGGACCGGATCGCGCGGTTCACGGCGTCCGGGGTGCTGCTGGAGTCGGGCCGCTCACTGGACGCCGACATCATCGTGACGGCGACGGGCCTGCGCCTGGTGGCGTTCGGCGGGATCGCGCTGTCGGTCGACGGGCGCGCGATCTCTCCCGGCGACCAGCGCGCGTACAAGGGCATGATGTTCGGCGGCGTCCCGAACCTGGCGTGGTGCGTGGGCTACACGAACAACTCGTGGACGCTCCGGGCGGACCTGACGTCCCAGTACGTGTGCCGGCTGCTGGCGTACCTGGACCGGCGCGGGTACGCGTACTGCGCCCCGGACGCGGCATCGGCGTCGGCGGCGGGCCGGCCGCGCCCGATCGTGGACCTGGCGTCCGGGTACATCAAGAGGGCCGCCTCCGACCTGCCGAAGCAGGGGGAGAGGCGGCCCTGGATGATGCGCCAGAACTACTTGCTCGATCTGGCCGACATGCGGTTCACCCGCGTCGACGACGGGGTGATGCGCTTCGGCCGCGCGGAAGACCGGGCGGCCGTGTCGAGTCAGCCCTGACGAGCCTTCTGGCGCGGGTTGTCCTTGTTGATCACGAACACGCGGTTACCGCGCCGGATCACCTGGGCGCCCGGCTGGCGGGCGAGCGAACGGACCGAGCTGCGAACCTTCATGGCGAGCCGTCCCTTCCTGGTCGGCGGTGCGGGCCCCGAGTACGTCCCGCTCACCTCTCAACCGCGCGCGGTTGAGTTTCATTCCGCAACTCAGCTGGTCTCCCGGGCCACCCAGGCCTGCAGGTCGTCGCCCCGGACGGCGGCCGCCATCAGCTCCGGGAACTGGTCCGGCGTGCACGCGAACGCCGGGACTCCCAGCTCCGCCAGGGCCGCCGCGTTCTCGTGGTCGTACGACGGCGCGCCCGAGTCGGACAGCGCCAGCAGCGTCACCACCTGGACGCCCGCGCCGACCAGCTCGGCGATCCGGTGCAGGAGCTCCTCTTCGTTGCCGCCCTCGTACAGGTCGCTGATCAGCACCAGCAGCGTCTGCTCGGGGCGGCCGACCAGGCCCTGGCAGTACGCGATCGCCCGGTTGATGTCCGTGCCGCCGCCCAGCTGAGTGCCGAACAGGACGTCGACCGGGTCGGCGAGGTGCTCGGTCAGGTCCGCGACCTCCGTGTCGAACGCGACGAAGCTCGTCCGCAACGCCCGCATCGACGCCAGGACCGCGCCGAACAGCCCCGAGTACACCACCGACTCCGCCATCGAGCCCGACTGGTCCACGGCCAGGATGACGTCGCGCTGCACCGACTGCTGGCGCCGGCCGTAGCCGATGAGCTGCTCCGGCACGATCGTGCGCAGCTCGGGGGAGTAGTGCTTGAGGTTCCGGTGGATCGTGCGCGCCCAGTCGACGTCACCCGGCCGCGGCCGATGCGTGCGCGACGCCTTGTCCAGCGCCCCCTTGATCGCCGCGCGCGTGCGCTCGGCCAGCCGCTGCTCCAGCTCCTCGACCACCTTGCGGACGACCTCGCGCGCCGTCTCCTTGGTCTCCTCCGGCAGCACGCCGTTGAGCGACAGCAGCGTCCCGACCAGGTGCACGTCCGGCTCGACCGCCGAGAGCAGCTCCTTCTCCAGCAGCATCCGGGTCAGGCCCAGCCGGTCGACGGCGTCGCGCTGCATCACCTGCACGACGGTGCTGGGGAAGTAGCGGCGGATGTCGCCGAGCCAGCGCGCGACCCGCGGCGCCGACGCGCCCAGGTTCGCGCTGCGCGGCCCGCCCGCCGCCTCCTCGTCCGGCTTGTCGTACAGGGCGGCCAGCACCGCGTCGACCCCACTGTCCTCATCGGACAGTTGAGCGTCGGCCAGTCCCGACCCGGGACCCGCGCCCTCGGCGCCCAGCACCAGGCGCCAGCGCCGAGTCCGCTCGGTGTCCGTGCTCAAGCTCCCACCCCCAGCAGAGTCGCGAGGACCGGCAGCACGCGCTCCGCCCGGTCCTCGTCCAGTTCTTCGGCCATCGCCACGACCGCCGCGGTGCCGGTGAGCCCGGCCGCACGGTGCCCGATCGCCCGCTTCTCCGGCCCGCTGAACGCGCCGAAAGTGCGGCGCAGCAACGGAAGCACCTCGGTGAAGACGTCGTCGTGGATCCCCGCGAGCCACGCGTCGATCACCCGCAGCAGGCCTTCGTCGTGCACCAGCAGCAATGCACCGCCGTCGAAGAAGCCTTCGACATAGGCCGCGCCGGCCGCCGGTGCGATGCCCGGCGTGAGGGCCCGCCCCAGCCGCAGTTCGATGTCCAGCGCGTCGAGCAGCCCGGCGTCGTGCAGGATCCGGGTGAGCCGCCCGGCCAGCAACGGCGGCAGCGACGGCCGTTCGGCCAGCCGCGCCAGCGCCGCGAGCCAGCGCTCCTTCGGGTCGTCGCCCAGCAGCGACGTCGCGTCGTGCACCCCGTCGACGAGCTGGGCCATCCGGGCCGCGGCGTCGTCGTCGATCCCGTGCGTCGCCGGTGGCAGCCCGGCGCAGATGCGGTCGAGCATGCGGTCGGCGACCGCGCGCAGCGCCCCGGTGTCGGTGCCACGCACGTTCCCGTAGCGGGTCGCCCTGGCCAGTGCGGGCAGCGCCGACATCAGGCGGGCGACGTCCGCGTCCGCCGCCGCCCGCGCGTCGAGGGCGGCCAGCGCTTCGGGCAACGCCTCCGGCAGGTCGGCGAGCAGGCAGTTCTCGACCGCCGTGGTCACCTCGTCCAGCGGGGGCGTGCCCTCGACGGTGTCGCGGACCGCGCTCGTCGCCGCCGACGGCACGGTGGTGCCGTGCACCGCGGCCGCCACCAGGTCGACCTCGAAGGCCGGTTCCCAGCACAGCGCCCAGGTCTCGCGGAACGTGCCCTTGTTCCGCCGGGCCGACGCCTCCCGGCTGCCCCACTCGATGCCGAGGATCCGCAGCCGGTGCAGCAGCTTCGAGCGGTCGAGCCCGCCGGGGGTCCGCAGGTCGAGGTCGAGCTCCTTGACGATCGGATCCTTCTTGAGCCGCAGGCGTTTCGCCGTCGCGGTCAGGTCCGCGGCGAGCGGCGGCTGCGGCACGCGGTCGGGCACCTCGCCGAGCCGTTCGCCGACCACCAGCCGCCGCGTGACCAGCTCGACCTGCACCTCGTCACCGCCGCAGAGCACGGACCGGGTGGCTTCGGTGACCTCGGCCAGCCCGGCCGACGACCGCCCGCGCAGCGTCGCGAGGGTCTCGGCCAGCCGGACCGCCTCGATGACGTGCGCGGTCGAGACGGGTAGGTCCTCCTCCCGCAGCACCGCCGCGACGCCGGCCAGCCAGCGCGTGGTGACGTTCTCGGCCGTGGTGAAGAGGTGGTGGTACCAGCCCGGCGATCGCACCCCGGCGCCGTAGCCGCTGGCCGTCGCGAGCCGCCCGTGGGTCCACGGCACCCAGGTGCACGAGACCTTCCGCTTCGGCAGTCCTTTGAGGATGGTCTGGTCGTGCGACGCGGGCGGCAGCGGGTCGGCGAGCGCGGGCACGTGCCAGGCCCCGCAGACGACGGCGATGTTCTCGAAGCCGTCCTTGCGGGTGCGGCGCAGCACCGAGCGCATGTAGGCCTCGCGCCGGGCTTCGTTGCCGCGTGGCGGTTCCTCGTCCTCGCGCACCGCGGTCATCGCGTCCGCGATCACCTCGAACGGGTTTTCGCTGTCCCGCCGGGACTCGACGACGTCGTCCCACCAGCGTTCCGGGTCGTCGTAGCCGCCGGCCGACGCCAGCAGCGCCAGCGGGTCGACCGGCGGGCCCGCGTGCTCGTCCGGGCCCGCGGCGAACGTGTTCGCGGCCGGGAGGTCGCAGAACCGCACCGGGATCCCGGCCTCCCGCGCGTAGGCGAGCGCCTGCCACTCCGGGCTGAAGACGGCGAACGGCCAGAACGCGGCGCGCGAGACGTCGTCGGTCGCGTACGCCAGCAGCGCGACCGGCGGCGCCATCGCCGGGTCTTCGGTCAGCTCGACCAGGACGTCGGCCTCGGGCGGGCCTTCGATCAGCACGACGTCGGGTTCGAGCTGCGCGAGCCGCGCCGCCACGGCCCGGGCCGAACCCGGGCCGTGGTGGCGGATGCCGAGCAGGTGCGTCGTCACGAAAGCTCCTGGCCCGCCCGGTAGAAGTCGGCCCAGCCGTCGCGCTCGCGCACGACCGTCTCGAGGTATTCGATCCAGATCGCGCGGTCGGCCACCGGGTCCTTGACCACCGCGCCGTGGATGCCGGCCGCGACGTCGTGGGGGCGCAGCACGCCGTCACCGAAGTGCGTGGCCAGCGCGAGCCCGCCGGTGAGCACGCTGATCGCCTCGGCCGTCGAGAGCGTGCCGGACGGCGACTTCACCGCCGTGCGGCCGTCTTCGGTGCGGCCCGAGCGCAGCTCGCGGAACACCGTGACCACCCGGCGGATCTCGGACAGCTCGGCGGCTTCCGCGGGCAGCTGCAGCGACGTGCCCAGCTCGGCGACCCGGCGGCTGACGATTTCGACCTCCGCCTCGGCGCTGTCCGGCAGCGGCAGCACGACGGTGTTGAACCGCCGCCGCAGCGCGCTCGACAGCTCGTTGACGCCCTTGTCGCGGTTGTTCGCCGTCGCGATCAGGTTGAAGCCCGGCCGCGCCTGAACCTCGGTGCCCAGCTCGGGGATGGGCAGCGTCTTCTCGGAGAGGATCGTGATCAGCGAGTCCTGGACGTCGGCCGGGATGCGTGTCAGCTCTTCGAGCCGGGCGAGCTTGCCGTCCCGCATCGCGTGCAGCAGCGGGCTTTCGACCAGCGCGGCGGCGCTCGGGCCCTCGGCGATCAGGCGGGCGTAGTTCCAGCCGTAGCGGATGGACTCCTCCGACGTGCCCGCGGTGCCCTGCACCAGCAGGGTCGAATCCCCGCTGATCGCGGCGGAAAGGTGCTCGGACACCCACGTCTTCGCCGTGCCGGGCACGCCGAGCAGCAGCAGCGCGCGGTCGGTGGCCAGCGTCGCGACGGCGACCTCGATCAGCCGCCGCGGGCCGACGTACTTCGGCGTGATCACGGTGCCGTCGGGCAGGGTGCCGCCGAGCAGGTACTCGACGACGGCCCACGGCGACAGGTTCCAGTTGGGCGGCTTGGCCCGCTCGTCGGCGGCGGCCAGCGCGGCCAGCTCGGCGGCGTGGTCCTGTTCGGCGTGCGGCCGGAGGACGGTGGCGGCGGTCATGCGAGCTCCTCGTACATTTCGCGGCGGAAGTTCAGCGTTTCGGTGAGCGCCCGGCGCCACGGACCGGCGTCCATGGTCAGGCGGGTGGTGGCGAGCGGGTGGCGGAGGCACGCGGCGGGGACCGCACGGGCGATCACGACGGCGGCGTGCGAGACCAGGCGGTGGTCGTCCTGGCGGGCGATCCAGTCGAGCAGGGCGATGCCGAGTTCCTTCGTCCACGGCCGGGGCAGCTCGTGCACCAGCCGCGCGAACGACTCGACGGGCAGCCGGCTCACCAGGTGCCCGACGGTGGCGGCCTGGCTCGCCGGGCTCAGCACGCCCAGCAGCGGCGGTGTGGTGCGGCCGCCGGGGTCGGCGCCGATCAGCGCCTGCGCCCAGGTTTCGTCGCGCTGGCGCAGGGCCGCGGTGGCCCAGGAGTCGCGCAGCACCCCGGCCGGGCAGCCCTCGACGGTCATCCGCACGACTTCGGCGGGCGGGCCGAACTCGGTCCAGAAGGCCAGCGGAGCGGCGGCGGCGAGGGTGCGCAGCCGGACGGTGCCTTCGCCGCGTTCGCCTTGGGGGACGGTGACTTCGAGCACCCGGCCCTTCCGGCGGACGAGGGGCCGCAGCCGGTCGGCCATGGTCTCGCCGTACCGGGTGCCGGGCAGCCGCCCGAGCAGATCGGCGGCCCGTTCACGCACGGCGGCGGCCCGATCGGTGAGGGCGGCTTCGAGGAAGGCTTCGTCTTCGGCGCCGACGTGCCCGGCGAGCACGCCGAGGAAGTCCGACCGGACGTCGGCGGGTTCGCTCTTCCAGGATCCCGCGAGGGCTTCGCGGGCGACGCGGGGATCGTCGTCGAGCTTGGCGGCGAGCCAGCGGCGGCGCTGTGCGAGGCTGCCGTACTGCCAGACGTCCTTTCCGGCCTCGGGCGGCGCGGAGAGGAAGGCCCAGTCGGGGTTCCGCTGCCCGAGCCACGCCCCGACCGGCCCGGCGACGGCGACGAGCGGCCCCCGCAGCGCGACCTTGCTGCGCGCGGCTTCGGCGAGCAGGGGGAGGGTTTCGGGCGGGACGCGGTAGTCCGTGCCGGCGACGATGCCGAGCCATTCGACGAGCAGATCGGGATGACTGGCGGCGAGCAGCCGCGCCAGCCGTTCCCGCGCGAGGGGAGGAACGAAGGGCCGCTCATCGGGCGAGGCGACGGGCAGGGGACGGACATCGCTTTGGGCCCGCCGCCCGGCCCGCCGGTAGGTGGTGA
This sequence comes from Amycolatopsis camponoti, assembly GCF_902497555.1. Classification (NCBI taxonomy): domain Bacteria; kingdom Bacillati; phylum Actinomycetota; class Actinomycetes; order Pseudonocardiales; family Pseudonocardiaceae; genus Amycolatopsis; species Amycolatopsis camponoti. Next base: position 2,254,356 of record NZ_CABVGP010000002.1, read on the forward strand.
GCACGGCCGCCGCGGCGAGCAGCTGTTCGGCGGGATCTTCACGGCCTTCGAGGAGGCTTTGGACGGCGGGAGGCTGGGTGGCGGGGTCGAGGGTGCGCCGGCGGGTGCCGAGGAGCGCGGTGCCGACGAGGTCTTCCCAGGCTTTCACGGCTTCACCGCCTTCCGGGGTGGGTGGGTCGGGGTGGCGGGGAGGTGCGCTCGGACGTCGGTGGCCGCGGTTCGGTTCGGCAGCCGTGGTGTCGGGAAGCCTGGGCAGGCCGCGTGAGGTGGTGTCGCCGGGCTCGAGGTGATGGGAAAGCTCGTGACTGCCCCTGCAGCTCCCGGAAGCTTCTCGTCGGCTCGTTCGTGAGGCGCGTCGGAAACGATCACAGCCGCACCGCCCGGTCGTCCTGCCAGCACATCAACGGCCGCAACCCCGACTGGCTCCACTCGCCCGCCACCGTCAGTGGCCGGCCGGCCGACATCGCCAGCAGCGACCACGGGAACGCGTACGGCACCAACGGCAACGCCGTTCCGTCCTTTTCGGACAGACACCAGCCTCCCGCGTGCTCGGCCGGGGTGACCCCCGACAGCAGCACCGGCCAACGCTCCAGCCACGGGTCCGCCGCCATCGCCCGTGCGTACGCCGCCAGTGCGTCCGCGATCGAGCCGCCCTCGGTCGCCGGGGCCGGCAGGGCGATTCCGCGCTCGGCCACCAGGGCTCGCAACGGGGCCGCGCCCGGGTAGAACGCCAGCTCCGCCGTCAGCAGGTGCCCCGGTGGCAGTGACGCGTCCAGGGGACGGCCCGGTGGCGCGAACGACAGCACCAGCGCGTCCCGGCCCGTCAGCCGGCCGCGCAGCCACGTGCGGCGCGTCAGCAGGCGGTCGTTCTCCTCGTCCGCCGCGCCCGTGATCAGCCACTCGTCCGACACGCGCTCGCCGTCGGAAAGGACGCGGGCCGTCTCCACCGAAAAACCGAGCCGCGCGCGGACGGTCTCCGCCAGCGGGGGCGGCAGCGTGTCCAGCCGAGTGGCCGCGTCCGCCAGCAGGTACAGCAGCGACAGCTCGCCCAGCAGCGCCTCCGGCCAGTCGCGGCGGCCGACGATCGCCGCCGCCCGGCGCAGGCCGCCCGCGAGGCCGGATGCCTGGGCGTCGACCATCCGGGCGGCCACCGTGCGCAGCTCTTCGCCGCCGCTGCGCTCGAAACCGGCGAAGCCCGCGCCGATCCGGTCGGTCAGCCAGACCTTCAGCTCGGCGACGCCGCCTTCGACGCGCGCCGCCCGATCCGAAGCGCGTCGCGCGGCCGCTTCCTCGTCCTTCGGGCCGGCTGCTTCCGCGCGTTTCTCCGCCCTCTGGGCGCGATCGGCGCGTTCGGCGAGCCAGGTGTGCACCCACTCGGGTGGCTCGGCCGTGTCCAGCTGCCGCGCGGCCCACAGCATCAGCAACCCGAGGGCGTGCTTGCACGGGAACTTCCGGCTGGGGCAGGAACACCGGAACGCGGGCTCGGCGAGCTCGACGCACGTTTGGTACGGCTTCTTGCCGCTGCCCTGGCAGAAGCCCCACACGGCGTCCTCGGACGCACCCGCGCCCGACCACTTCGCCGGCGCGGCCAGCGCCCGGCCCGCCTTCTCCGAAGCGGGATCCGGCGCGAGCCCGGCCACGCGTTCCGCGGTCCACGGCACCGCCGTCACCACCTGTCCCCCCACTGGTTTCCCTTGCCGTCCGGTCGGATTCCCCAGGCTAGTGGCCCGGGGACGCTTACCCGGTGAAGCATGCCAGCACCCACCGACAATTTCCGGCGACCTTGACGAGCGGTTGTATTCCAGTACTAGAATAGGCCAGTGCTGACCGACGCGGAACTGACGGTGCTCGGCCTCGTGGTCGAGCGGCCGAGACACGGCTACGAGCTGGACGAGGTCGTCTCGGAACGCGGTATGCGCGACTGGACCGCCCTCGGCTTCAGCTCGATCTACTACGTGCTCGGCAAACTCCGCGACCGCGGCCTGGTCGCCGAGGTCCCGGGGGAGCGGGCGCACGCCAAGGCCAAGAAGACGTACACGGCGACGGACGCGGGCCGGCGGGCGTGCGCGGCGGCCGCGGAGGCGGCCATCGCCGAACTGCGCCCGGTGCACCCGCCGGTGCTCGCCGGGCTGGCGAACAGCCCCTCGATCCCACCCGAACGGCTCAGCGCGGCGCTGGCCCGGCGCGCGGAAGCCGTGCAGGAGCGGCTGGCCGAGGTCCGGCGCGCGGCCGAGGCCGAGGCGCCGCCGTTCGTCCGGGCGATCTTCGACTACTCGATCAAGCAGCTCGAGGCGGAAGCCGAGTGGCTGGAAGGACTGACCTGATGCCCTACGACGTCAAGAAAGACCTGAAGCAGCTGTACGCGCCGAAGAACACCGACTGGGCGCTGCTCGACGTGCCCGAGCAGCAGTTCCTCGCGATCGACGGCCGCGGCAACCCGAACACCGCCGACAGCTACCGGAAAGCCGTCGAAGCGCTCTACGCCTTCGCCTACACGATCAAGATGACGGCCAAGCGCGCCGGTGCGGACTTCGTCGTCGGGCCGCTGGAAGGCCTGTGGTGGGCCGAGGACTACGCCGCGTTCACCGTGCGCGCCAAGGACTCCTGGCAGTGGACGATGCTGATCTCGCTCCCGGGCACCCTCGGTGAGGACGCCGTCGAGGAAGCTCGGGAATCGGTGCGGCGCAAGAAGAAGATCGACGCGCCCGTAAGACTCGAGAAGCTGCGCGAGGGGCGCTGCGCGCAGGTGCTCCACGTCGGCCCGTACGACGACGAAGGTCCGCTGCTCGCCCGCCTGCACGGTGAATTCCTCACGGAGCACGGACTCGCGGAGACCGGCCTGCACCACGAGGTCTACCTCGGCGACCCGCGCCGGACCGAGCCCGCGCGGCTCAAGACCGTGCTGCGTCAGCCGGTCGGCTGATCGAGGTCGGCCAGGCCGCTTTCCCAGCGCTCACGCCGTTGCGCGGACGTCTGCTCCCACCACGGTTCGCCGCGCTCGCCCAGCGCCACCTTCGCCAGCTGGGTGCGCTCCCGGTCCTGCACCCGCCGCGCCGCCATGAGGTGCTTCTGCAGGCGGTCGCGGACGTCGTCCGGGATCTCCGGATCGGTGGCCCGCCACCGACGGCCGTTCACGACGATGTAGCGGCCGTCGGGCGTGTGCTCGGGCATCAGTAGTCGCTGCTGACCGGCCAGGTGTCGTCGTGCAGCAGGCGCTTGAGGATCTTGCCCGTCGCGTTGCGGGGCAGGTCCGGCACGAAGTACACGTCGCGCGGGACGGCGAACCGGGCCAGCCGCTGGTGGATGTAGGCCCGGATGTCCTCGGCGTGCAGCGAGGCGCCGCGCCGCGGCACGACGTACGCCGCGAGCCGCTGACCGTACTCCGCGTCCGCCACGCCGACCACCGCCGCGTCGTGCACGCCGGGCAGCGCCACCAGCGCTTCTTCGACCGGGCGGGGGAACACGTTCTCGCCGCCGGACACGATCATCTCGTCGGCGCGGCCGGTGACGAACAGGCGGCCCGCCGCGTCGAGGTAGCCGACGTCGCCGGTGGCCATCAGGTCCGCCGCCCGCGCCGGGTCCTTGCCGTTCGTGTAGCCGTCGAACAGCATGTCGTTGCCGACGAAGATCTGGCCTTCGCCGCCCGGCGGGACGGGCTTGCGCTCCTCGTCGAGGATCGCGACGCGCGTGCCGAGCGGGCAGCGCCCGGCCGTGCCCGGCGCCGCGCGCAGGTCGCCCGGGTCGGCGATGCTCGCCCAGGACACCTCGGTCGAGCCGTAGAAGTTGTAGAGGACGTCGCCGAAGGTGTCCATGAACTGCGTGACGAACGTGCCGGACATCGCCGACCCGCTGCTCGCGACGATCCGCAGCGACGACAGGTCGTAGCGCGCCCGCACCCGCTCGGGCAGGTCCATGATGCGCTGCAGCATGATCGGCACGGCGAACAGCGCGTCGCACTTCTGCTCCGCGATCGCCCGCAGCGTCTCCTCCGCGTCGAACTTGCGGATCAGCGCGAGCGACGCCCGCAGCGCCATGCCGAGCTGCATCGCGGCCAGGCCCCAGCTGTGGAACAGCGGCGCCGCGACGAGGATCCGGTCGCCGGCGCGCAGCGGGATCCGGTCGAGGATCGCCGCGGCCGTCCCCATGCCCTTCGGTGTGGGGCGCCGCGCGCCCTTCGGCGTCCCGGAGGTCCCGGACGTCAGCACGACGACGCGGCCCGGCCGGTCGACCGGCTTGGGCGGATCGGCGGGCGCGGCGTGGATCAGCTCGTCGACGGTCGGGTAGCCGGTTTCGGCGTCCGGCCACGTGCTGATCCGGGCGAAGTCGCCCGGGACGTTCGCGATGGTCTGCGCGAACTCGTCGTCGGCCAGCACGGCGGCCGGCTCGTGCTCGGCGAGGACGTCCTTGACCGAAGCCGCGGACAGGCCGGTGTTGAGCAGGATCAGGTCGGCGCCGAGCTTGCTGGCCGCGACGAACGACTCGACCATCGCGGCGTGGTTGCGGCACATCAGCGCGATCCGGTCGCGTTCGCCGACGCCGAGCTCGCTCAGCCCGTTCGCGAGCCGGTCGCTGCGCTCCTGGACCTGGCGGAAGGTGCGGAGGCTGCGCTCGTCGTGCAGGGCGGGCTCGTCGGGGACGCGGGCCGCGGCGGCCTGGTAGCCGCCGGCGATGGTGGCGCCCCACTGGGCGAGCGAGCTGAGCTGGCGGGCGATCTTGTCCGGGCGGCCCGCGGACAGGACGCCGGCGCGCACCAGGACGCTCGTGGTGCGCAGCTTCGTGGCCTTGTTGCCGTCCCGGTCGGCGTCGGGGTCGGACTGCCCGGCCAGGTGCAGGTCGAGGCGCCGCGCGAGGGCGCGGACGTCCTTCTTCACCGAAGACACCAGATCCAGGTGCGACGGCGGCAGCATCATCCGGACGAACAGCTCGGTCTTCCCGCCGGCCAGCGGTCTCAGCTCGAGCGAGACCCAGGCGCCCTCGTCGGGGACGCCGCACCACACGACGTGCTCGCCCGGCCGGTACACCACGGCCTGGACCTGCGCTTCCATCACCTGCCCGCGCTCGGGCACGATCCGGATCACGCCCCTGGGCCCCCGGCCGCGCGCGGCGTGCTCCTGGATCTCGCACCCGGCGATCTCGGGCACGAACCTCGAGTACCACTCTGGCGAACCGACGATCTGCCACACCACGTCCGGCGTGTGCCCGACCACCGCACTCGCCTCGACCACATCGTCACGCATCGTCGTCTGCCCTCACCGAAGTGTCACCGAACACACGTTCAGGTCACGGAGGCGTCACAGTAACAGCAAACGGGTGATCACGGATACTCCGAACGGCCAGATACCGGAGGGTAACGGACACTCGTAGTAGGCCTTCCCAATGTCCACTGTGGAGTGATTAACGCCGTTCACGGAGCTTAGCGGCCACGGGGTGTGTGCGCAGGCCTCCGACGGCGCCTCGAATGACTCGGTCAGTCCCTTTGGTGACCCGAATGGGGCATTCACGACATCAGGGTGTATAGCGGGCAACCAGCTCGGCTCCCAGCCGGGCCAGCTCAGCCCGGACGGACTCCGGGCCCTCGACCTCGACGAGCGCGCCCCAGCCCGCCAGCTCCTGCGCGATCATGATCGGCGCCGGAGCGGCGACGCGAGCGCGTACCCGGTCTTCGGGCAGCTCCGCGACCAGCTCGCAGTGCCGGCCGAACCGGTCGCGCAGCACGTCGAAGTGGCGGCGGCCGAGTACCACGTCCGCGGTGAGGAGCGACCGGCGCTTCTCGATCTCCTCGACGACCTCTTCCCACACCTTCGCCAGTTCGAGGTCCGCCGGGCGGTCCGCGGCGTCGCCGGTGGCGGCCGCCTCGACGATCCGGTCGACCCGGAACGTCCGGCGGCCCTTGTCCGTCCCCGCGACCAGGTACCAGACGTCGTCCTTGTCGACCAGGCCCCACGGGTCGACGAGCCGTTCCGTCTTCTCACGGCCGGCGTAGGTGAGCCGGACGCGGCGGCGCGCGATGACGGCGTCCCGCAGCAGCGAGACCATCGGCGGCCGCTCCTTCACGCGCTCACCCCAGCCCGCCTGGTCGACCAGGACGGCCTCGGCGGCCGCGGAGGCGTCCGCGCGGAACGTGCCGGGCAGCGCGCCCATCAGCTTCCGCAGCGCCGACTTGACCTCGGGCGCCGCCGCCGCGGCCGGGCCGGCCAGGAGGAACAGGGCCTGCGCCTCGCGCGCGGTCAGGCCGGACAGGTCGGTGCGGGCGCCCCCGACCAGCCGCCAGCCCCCGCCGCGGCCCGGCTGCGGGTAGACGGGGACGCCGGCCGTCGAGAGCGCTTCGAGGTCACGGCGGGCCGTCGCCACGGAGATTTCCAGCTCGGCCGCCACTTCGGCGGCCGTGACCCGGCCGCGCGTCTGCATCAGCAACAGGGTGGCCACGAGACGGTCGGCGCGCATGGGGGAAGTCTCGCAAACAAAGTGCTCATTCGGTGCGCACTTTCACCCCGCATGATGGCGTCAGACCGCTTGAGAGGAGCAGCCATGCTGCGAGGAATGGCCACTGTTTCGTACTTCGCCGACGACCACGCGGCCGCGCAGGCCTGGTACACCGAGTTCCTGGGCGTCGAGCCGTACTTCCAGCGGCCCGGGTACGCCGAGTTCCGGATCGGCGACTACCAGCACGAGCTCGGCCTGATCGATCGCAAGTACGTGCCGGCGAGCATGGGCGGGGCGAGCGGCGAGATCGTCTACTGGCACGTCGACGACCTCGAGGCCACCGTCGCCCGCCTGCACGAGCTGGGCGCGAAGGAGTACGAGCCGATCACCGAGCGCGGGCCCGGGTTCGTGACGGCGTCGGTCGTCGACCCGTTCGGGAACGTCCTCGGCGTCATGACGAACGTGCACTACCTGGCGGTGCTGCGGGAACGCTCATGAGGCGGTAGGCCTCCTTGACGCACTTGTCGCAGCGCTCGTGCCGTTCGGTCTTGCCCGCCGGATCGGTGCCGTAGAAGGGGAAGCAGCCCGCGCCGCAGCCGGAGAAGTAGATGAGGCCCAGCCGGACCTCGCCGCGGCCGACGTAGTGCGCGAGACGGCGACGCGGATCCGGCCCGCACTCGGGGATCCAGCCGTGGGCGGGCAGGCGGGCGGCGGCGATGTCGTCGAGCACGCCCGCCCGGCTGATCAGGTCCGCGCCGAGGCAGGCGAGACGCTCGCCCAGGTCGCGCATCCCGTCCGCGCGCAGGGGCGGGCCGGCGAGCCAGGAGACGTCGCCGGCGAGGGTTTCGGTCAGGTCGCGCAGACGGGTCAGCAGCGCGTGGTCCGGGTCCATGACCTGCAGGAAACCTGACGCGGATTTGTGACACCAGCCGACGTGGAGGTGCCGGAACTGTCGGACCCCGGTGACAGAATGCGGTCATGGCGACACCCTTCGCGACACCCCGGGCGAGAGCGCTCGGCTTCGGGCTGCGTGCCTGCCGGACGGACCGGGACCTCGGCGTGCGCGAGCTGGCGAGGTTGATCGGCGTGCTGCCGCAGGAGCTGTCCAACTGGGAGTACGGGAAGCGGATTCCCAAGGTGGAGCAGGTGGCGTTGCTGATGGGGGTGTTGGTGGTGGAGCCACGGGAGCGGGCCCGGCTCCTGGACCTGGCGGGCAACGCGCGGGAGCTGAGCTGGCTGGAGAAGGCGGTGCCTGGGGTAGCGCCGAGCGCGGGGGCTTACGCCGAGTACGAGCGCGCGGCGGAGGCGATGTTCGATTGGGAGCCCGCGGTGGTTCCGGGGCTCTTCCAGACTCCGGACTACACCCGGGCTTTCCTGACCGCCGGTGGGTTGCCGCCGGACCGGATCGCGACGGTGATCCAGGCGAGGATGGCTCGGCGCAACGTGCTCACCCGGCATTACCCGCTCGCCTACCACGTGCTGGTGGGGGAGGGAGCCTTGCGCAGCGGGGTCGGCGGCGACCAGGTGATGGTGGAGCAGCTTCGGTACCTCCGGCAGGCCTCGGTCCGAAGCAACGTGAGGTTGCAGGTCTTGCCTGCAGGGTGCGGTGCCCATGCCGGTCTGCACAGCAACTTCGCGGTGCTCGACTTCGCCGCGCTTCCGTCGATCGTCTTCGTGGAGCTCTACCAGGCCAGCGCTTACCTCTACGATGACGATCAGGTGGCCGGTTACCGCAGAGCGGCGAAGGACATGGCGGCGCTGGCGATGGATGAACGCGAAAGCGCGGAGTTCATCGGGGAGGTGATCGCCGACCTGGGAGGGAACCCATGACCGTGTGGCGGAAGTCCAGTTACTCGGGCGAGGACAAGTGCGTGGAAGTGGCGCTTGGACCTGCGGCAAAAATCCGCGACACCAAGGACCGTTCCGGCGGCACCCTCGAAATCTCCACCCGATCGTGGGATGCCTTCCTGATCGGCCTGTGTCGGCCGACCCCACAGGATCTTCGCGAGCTGTAGCTCTCTCGCACATAGCCCGCGACCCGGGTCACGCTTACCGTTCCCGTCCATGACCAGCGATCTGGACGGGCGCACCGCCCTCGTCACCGGCGGGGCCGGCGGTATCGGCCTGGCCTGCGTCCGCGCCCTCGCCGCGGCCGGGGCCAAGGTGCACGTCGTCGACATCGACGGCGACCGCACCGAAGCCGTCGCCGCCGAGGTCGGGGGCTGGGCGCACGTTGCCGACCTCACCGACGCCGCCACGATCGGTGCCCTGCCCGCCGAGGTCGACCTCCTGGTCAACAACGCCGGGATCCAGCACGTCGCGCCGCTCGAAGACTTTCCGCCGGACGTCTTCACGCGCATCCAGTCCCTCATGGTCACCGCTCCCTTCCTGCTGATCCGGCACATGCTCCCCTCGATGTACGCGCGGGGGTGGGGCCGGATCGTCAACATGTCGAGCGTCCACGGGCTGCGGGCCTCTCCTTACAAAGCCGCGTACGTCGCCGCCAAGCACGGGCTCGAAGGCCTCTCGAAGGTCGCCGCCCTCGAAGGCGCCGCACACGGCGTCACGAGCAACTGCGTCAACCCCGGGTACGTCCGCACCCCCTTGGTGGACAACCAGATCGACGCGCAGGCCATCGAGCACGACATCCCGCGCGAGGACGTCGTCTCGGAAGTCCTCCTCAAGCGCGCGGCCATCAAGAAGCTCATCGAAGCCGATGACGTCGCTTCCCTGGTGACGTGGCTGTGCTCGCCGCACGCCGGCCACGTCACCGGGGCGTCCATCCCGCTCGACGGCGGCTGGACAGCCGCGTAACGCCGCCTGAAACCCTGTCACCACAAGGAAGTGGAGCCCGCAGTGAGTCAACCGAACCGGTCGGCGATCGCCAAGATCGTCGGCGCGAGCCTGATCGGCACCACGATCGAGTGGTACGACTTCTTCCTCTACACCTCGGCCGCCGCGCTGGTGTTCAACAAGCTGTTCTTCCCGACGGCGAACCCGCTGACCGGCACGCTGCTGGCGTTCCTGACCTACGCCGTCGGGTTTCTCGCCCGCCCGATCGGCGGCCTCGTCTTCGGCCACTACGGCGACCGGCTCGGGCGCAAGAAACTCCTGGTCGTCAGCCTGGTGCTGATGGGCGGCTCGACGTGCCTGATGGGCGTCCTGCCGACGTACGCGAGCGCGGGCGTCGCGGCGCCCATCCTCCTCACGCTGCTGCGGCTCGTGCAGGGCTTCGCGCTGGGCGGTGAGTGGGGCGGGGCCGTCCTGATCGTCTCCGAACACGGCGACGACCGCCGTCGCGGGTTCTGGGCGAGCTGGCCGCAGTGCGGCGCGCCCGGCGGCAACCTGCTGGCGACCGCCGTCCTGGCGATCCTCTCGGCGACGCAGTCCGACGCGACGTTCCTGGCCTGGGGCTGGCGCGTCCCGTTCCTGCTTTCCGGCGTCCTGCTGCTGATCGGGCTCTGGATCCGGCTGGCCGTCGCCGAGTCGCCGGTGTTCCTGGCCGCGCAGAAGCAGGCCGAGACGCACACGGACAAGCACGTGCCGGTCGTCGAGGTCTTCCGCGACAGCTGGCGCCAGGTGCTGATCACGATCGGCGCCCGGATGGCCGAAAACGTCTCGTACTACGTGATCACCGCGTTCATCCTCGTGTACGTCACGACCGGGCTGCACCTGCCGAAGGGCGTCGGCCTGAGCGCCGTGCTGATCGGCTCGGCCGTGCACTTCGTGACGATCCCGCTGTGGGGCGCGCTCTCCGACCGCGTCGGGCGGCGCCCGGTCTACCTGTTCGGCGCGATCGGGATGGCGTTGTGGAGCTTCGCGTTCTTCGCGCTGCTGGACACGAAGTCGTCGGCGGTGATCGTGCTGGCCGCGACCGTCGGGCTGGTGCTGCACGGCGCGATGTACGGCCCGCAGGCCGCGTTCTTCGCCGAGCAGTTCCCGACGCGGGTGCGCTACACCGGGCTTTCCGTCGGCGGCCAGCTGTCGTCGATCGCCGCGGGGGCCGTCGCCCCGCTGATCGCCGTCGCGCTGTTCTCCGCCTGGGGCAGCACCGTGCCGGTGTCGCTGTACGTCACGGCGATGTGCCTGATCACCGTGATCGCCCTGCTCGCGGCCCGCGAGACGCGGGGCGAGTCGCTGCACGATGATGGTGTCGATGCCGTCGAGGCGGGGTCGGCGGCCGTTTCGCCCTAGCATGACCGCCGTGACCGTACCGCCCGAGAACGTCACGGCCGTGCGCCGGCTGCTCGACCTGCTCGCCTCCGGGGCGAGCAGCGAGCAGCTGGCGCACGTCGTCGTGGCCGCGCGGGCCGAGGGCGTCCTCGCCCCGGCCGACCTGGCCGCGCTGGCCGGCGCGGGCGAGCTGGCCCTGCGGATCCGCGAGACCCTGGAAGAGCACCGGCGGCGCGAGGCCCAGCTCGGCGCGTTGTTCGACACCGCGAGCGAGCTCGCCGCACTGTCCGATCCGGACACCGTGCTGCGGTCGATCGTCCGGCGGGCGCGGGCGCTGCTCAACGTCGACGTCTCGTACCTGTCGCTGAACGACGAGGCCGAGAACAAGACCTACGTCCGGGTCAGCGACGGGTCGGTGTCGGCGGAGTTCCAGCAGATCGTGCTCGGCATGGGGGAGGGCCTCGGCGGGCTGGTGGCGCAGACCGCGCGGCCGTACGCGACGGCGGACTACTTCCACGACGATCGGTTCAAGCACACCCGGCACATCGACTCCGGCGTCCACGACGAAGGCCTGACCGCGATCCTCGGCGTCCCGCTGGCCATCGGCCCGAAGGTGCTGGGCGTCCTCTTCGCGTCGGACCGCGGTGCGCGGGAGTTCTCCGCGGACGAGGTGGCGCTGCTGTCGTCGCTGGCCGACCACGCGGCGATCGCCCTCGACAGCGCGAACCTGCTCGACCAGACCCGCCGCGCCGTCGCCGAGCTCAACGAGGCCAACGCGACGATCCGCGCGCACACCGAGGCGATGGAACGCGCCCAGGACGCGCACGACCGGCTGACCGACCTCGTGCTGCGCGGCGGCGACCTGCCGGACGTCGCGGCCGCCGTCGCCGGGGTGCTGCACGGCGACCTCACGGTCTACGACGCCGACCGCACGCTGCTGGCCAGCTCGGCTTCCCCGGCCCCGCTGGACCCGGACGCGCTCGCCGCCGCCCGCGCCGCCGGCCGCGCCGTGTCCACAAAGGACACCTGGGTGTGCGCGGTGCAGGCCGGCCCGGAGGCGCTCGGCAGTCTCGTGCTGACGGGCCGCGCCGCGCTGTCCGATCCGGACCGGCGGCTGTTCGAACGCGCGGGCGTCGTGACGGCGTTGCTGCTGATGCTGCGGCGATCGGTGGTGCGGGCCGAGGACGAGGTCCGCGGCGAGCTGCTGACGGATCTGCTGACCGCGCCCGACCGCAACCCGCGGGCGCTGCTCGCGCGCGGCCGCCGGCTGGGGATCGACCTGTCGGCCCCGCACGCGGTGCTGGTCGCGCACGCGGACGGCGGCTCGCGGCGGCGCGTGGCGAGCGCGGCCGCCCGGCACGCGACGCTGGTCGGGCTGCACGCGGAGGAGGTCGTCCTGCTCGGCGCGGGCGACCCGGACGAGCTGGCCCGCCGGGTGGCGGCCGACCTCGGCGCGGCGACGGGCCGCCCGGTCACGGTGGGCGCGGCGGGCCCGGCGAGCGGCCCGTCGGCGATCGCCGCGGCCCACGGGGAAGCGGCGCGGTGTGTCCGGGCGCTGCTGGCGCTCGGCCGGACCGGCGAAGGCGCGGCGATGGCGGGGCTGGGGTTCCTGGGCCAGCTGCTGGGCGACCAGGCGGACCTGGACGGGTTCGTGCGGAAGACGTTGGGCCCGGTGCTGGACTACGACGCCCGCCGGGGCACGGAGCTGGTGGCGACGCTGCGGGCGTACTTCGCGAGCGGATCGCAGCTGGCGCGGACGAAGGACGTGCTGCACGTCCACGTGAACACGGTGGTGCAGCGGCTGGAGCGGGTGGCGTCGCTGCTGGGGGAGGAGTGGCAGGCGCCGGACCGGGCGCTGGAGATCCAGCTGGCGTTGCGGGTGCACCGGCTGGGCGGCTGAGGCAGGCTGCTTCGGCGGAGCCCGGTCCGGCAAGATATCGGGATGCGCGAACTGGTCTACGTCTCCGACGCCAAACTGCGGCAAGTGCTGCCCGGCTTGCCGAAGGCGTCGGCGTTCAGGGGACTCGAAGGTTCGCTCGAGCTCAAGGGACCGGTGAGCACGGGCGCCAAATTCGAGAAGAAGGCTTCGAAGGAGACCGACCAGTCCCTCCGGAAGGCCGTCGACGTCTTGGAGAAGTCCTCACGAGCGCCCTCGTGGTTCGCCGACCCTGATGTCCGCCCCGGCACGTGGACGCATTTCGAGGCGCCGATGGCCTACCGCGTCCTTTCCCTCCACCCGGGAGAAGCGCTCGTGTTCGTCGATGTCGATGCCGCGACCCCGGAGTATCCGACCGGCGGCCGGCTGCGGCTGCTGCTGCACGGCTCCGCGCACCACCTGCTGGAGACTCGATCGGGCTCCGAGCGCGAATCCGAACGGCTCCGCGGCTCACGGTGGCACGAGTTCGCCGAGATGATGCGGCTGTTCCTGACGGACGACGCCGCGGCGAAGGACCCGGACGCCGCGAAAACCATCCAGGACTACAGCGAGTTCTACGCGAGCCGCATCTGGGAGGACGTCCGGAACCTGACCCGAACCCTGCAGCCCGGGTACACGGCGGCGTGGATGGCCGGCTACGCGCGAGTGACCGCGCGCATCCCGACTGCCGACGGCGTGGTCTTGGCTGCGTCCCCGCTCTACGTCGAACACATCGACTCGCCCGGCTCAGGCGGCTGAGGCGAACGCCTTCGACCGCCACACCACGACCGCCGACGCCCACCCGCCCGCTGCCGCGACGATCACCGCCAGCGGCAGCATCCCGTGGCCCAAGCCGGCTCCACCGAGTGCGGCGCCCAGCGCGATGCCGATCTGGAACGCCACGATGTACACCGCCGACGCCAGGTCCGGCCGGTCCTTCGCCACCCGCAGGACCGCCGCCTGCAGCACCACACCGATCCCCGCCGCCGGGCCCGCCCACGCCACGATCGCCGTGCCCGCGACCACCGGTCCCGGGGACACCAGCAGCGTCAGCATGCAGACCGCGAGACCCGCCGTCGTGACCAGCGCCGTCGCGCGCGGGTGGTGGTCGATGTGGCGGCCGATCAGGACCAGGCCGGCCAAGCCCGCCAAGCCGTGGGCGAAGAACAAAGCCGAAGTCTCCGGGCCGGTGAGGTGGACGTACCGCGCGATGATCGCCGTGATGTAGGTGAACGCGGCGAAGTGGCCGGTGACCACGAGGAGCGTCGTCACGTCGACCGGGAACTGCGTGCGGTCGACGGCGATCCGGGAGCCGGAAGCGGGGGCGACGGCGGGCATCGGGCCGACCGTCACGCGGATCACCAGCGTCGTCACCGCCGCGACGGCCGCCACCACGAGGACGGCGAGCCGCCAGCCGAAGGTCGTGCCGAGCCACGAACTCACCGACAGCCCGAACAGGAACGCCAGGGAATTGCCCGCGAACACCACGGCCGTCGCGCGGCCGCCCTGGCCGGGCCCGAGCAGGCGAGCGGCCATCGACGCGACGACCGACCAGAACACGCCGTGGCCCGCGGCCGCCACCAGCCGCGCGGCGATCGCGACGGCGTAGTTCGGCGCGACGGCCAGCACGACGTTGGACACCACGACCATCCCGAGCGTGACCAGCGCCGTCGTCCGGCGGTCCCAGCGGGACGTCAGCGCGACCAGCGGTACCACCGAGACCGCCACGACCAGCGCGTACCCGGTCATCAGCAGCCCGATCGCGGAATCGCTCACCCCCAGCCCGGACGCGAGCTGCGGCAGCAGCGCCACGGGCAGGTTCTCCGAGGTCACGGACACGAAGCAGGCGGCGCCGAGCGCGCCCAGGGCCAGCCTTGTCCGAGGTTCGACGAGCATTGTTTAACGATACACAGCTAGGGTGGGACGATGTCCAGACCGACGATGGCCGACGTCGCGCGCCGGTGCGGGGTCTCGGCGATGACCGTGTCGTACTGCTACAACCAGCCCGACCGGGTCGCGCCCGATACGCTGCGCCGCGTCCGCGAGGTCGCCGCCGAGCTGGGCTACCGCGGGCCGGACCCGACCGCGCGGTCGCTGCGCCGGCGGCACAACGGCGCCATCGGCGTCGTGCTCGGCGAACACCTCGCCTACGCCTTCGAAGACCCGCAGGCCCGCCGGTTCCTCGCCGGCGTCGCCGAGGTCTGCCGCGAGCGCGGCAGCGGCCTCAACCTGATCCCGACGACCGGCGCGGCGGACGACGTCGAGCGCGTCCGGTCGGCTTCGGTCGACGGCTACATCGTGTGGACGACCGTCGACGACGATCCGGTGCTCGACGTCGTGAGCGGGCTCGGCAAGCCGGTCGCGATCCACGGCGGCCCCGCCTTCGCTGGAGCGCGGGTGGTCAGCATCGACAACCGGGCGTCCGCGCGAGAACTCGCCGCACGCACCTTCGCCGGCGCGAGACGGCCCGCCCTGCTCAGCTTCCCCTTCGACCGCGACCGCCGGCCCCGGCTGGAAACCGCGCCGTCACCGGAAACCATCGCCTTCCCGGTCACGCGGGAGCGGCTCCTCGGCATCTACGACCACCTCGGCGACCCAGGCGGCCTGCCGGTGGCCGTCGTCGCCCGCAACGACCGTGACGAAGCCGCGAAGCAGGCCGACGCGCTCCTCGACACCGAGCCCGACGCGGTGATCGCCATGAGCGACCAGCTCGCGTTCGCCGTCCTCGACGCCGCGCGCCGCCGCGGCCTGCGCGTGCCGGAGGACCTCGCGGTCGCCGGCTGGGACGACGACCCGGACGCCGGCCGCGCCGGGCTCACGACCGTCGCGCAGTCGCTGTTCGACCAGGGCCGGGACTGCGCCCTGATCGCGCTGGGCTCGCGTGAACCCGGCCGGACGGCCGAATGGACGACGACGGTCCGGACGTCTACCCGCTGACCGTCACGACCAGCTTTCCGCGCCGCGGCCCGCGTTCGGCGGCGGCGTGCGCGGCGGCCGCGTCGGTGAACACCTCCTCGACCGGCACGCGGAACCGGCCCTCCTCGAACAGCGCCGCGGCCGCCGCGAGGCCGTGACGTCCGTCCGGCTCGCCGCCCAGCGCCCCGACCGACACGCGCACGCCGTGCGACGGGCCGCTGAAGTCGGCCAGCGTGACCACCGACGACGGCGTCCCGGTCAGCGCCACCAGCTCCGGCAGCGAGCCCTTGCCCGCGACGTCGAGCGCCGCGTCGACCCGGCCGGGCACCCGAGACGACAGCCCGGGACCGTACGGGACCGGGGTCGCGCCCAGGCTTTCGACGAACTCCAGGTCGCCGGCCGTCCCGATGACCCGGGCGCCCCGCGCGAGCGCCAGGCCCACGACGAGGCTGCCGACTCCGCCGGACGCGCCGTCGACCAGCAGGGTCATCCCCTCCCGGACGTCGAGGAGGTCGAGTGCGCGGGTGGCCGTCTCGATCCCGGAACCCGCCGCGCCCGCCTGCTCCCACGGCATCGACGGCGGCTTCGGAGCCCAGAACGCCAGCACGGCGAACTCGGCGGTCGCCCCGCCGAGCCGGGTGACGTCGACCGCGCCGAACACCTCGTCGCCGACCGAAACGCCGGGGCCGGCCTCGTCCACGACGCCCGCCGCGTCGACGCCCGGGATGTGCGGGAGGGCGATCGGCGACCGGGACTTCCCGGCGCGGATCGCCAGGTCCACCGGCGAGACGCCGGCCGTCCGCACGCGGATCCGCACCTGACCGGGGCCGGCGTGCGGCTCCGGAACCTCGCCTGCGGACAGGACTTCCGGCGGGCCGAACCGCTCGAATCGGGTTGCGAACATGGCGCCTAGGCTAGGAAAGATCAGCGGCGCCGAACGGGAAGTGAGAACCGTGGCCGACGAACTGACTCGGAAACGCCGGACGGACGCCGAACACAACCGCCGGCACCTCGTCGCGGTCGCGCACACGGCCTTCGCGCGCCACGGCCCGGACCTGCCGGTGCGGGAGATCGCGCGGCGCGCGGGTCTGGCCCCGGCGACCGTCCACCGGCACTTCCCGAGCCGCGCAGACCTCCTCGCCGCCGTGCTCGACGGCCAGGTCGACCGGTGCGAGCGGCAGCTGCGGGCCGCGATGGCCGATCCGGACAGCCGCCGCGCGCTGAGCCGCACGTTCCACCGCTTCGGCGAATGGCAGGCCACGGAGCCGGGACTGACCGGTGTCCTTTCCGGACCGGAGTTCGCCGGCCGGCGCCGCGCGCACGCCGAGGCGTTCGCGCGGCTGGTCGAGCGGGCCCGCGCAGACGGCGTCCTCCGGCCTCGGGTGACGGTCGAGGACGTCCGGCTCGCGCTGACCGCGTTGACATCGGCGCAAACCGGCGAGGCCGCGCGGCGGCTGACCGCGGTGCTGCTCACCGGGCTGCTGACCTGATTGCCCCCATCCGGCCCTGGTGGGCCCGGGACCAGCCGGGCACGATGGAAGTTGCCGGTAAACGACATCAAGGGGGATTTCGTGGACGAGTTCACACGCGCGCTCGAGACGGCGTTCGGAACCGGGCCGGTCGGGACGGCGGAGCTGACGGTCGACCCGCTGGACGGCCGGGCGACGACCGGATCCGGCGGGAACGACCCGGTGCGGCCGTCGGTCAGCCCGTGCCGGCTGGAACCGCCGGTGCTCCCGACGGGGTGCATCTGCCGCGTCGAGCGTCCGGCATCGGTGGCCGCGATCCACGGGTGACCGAACCGCCCCGGCCGCTCGTCGGATTCAAGCGCCACCTGAGTGTCGCGGTGGTGCCCGGCGACGCGGTGTACGTGCTGTCCGAAGACGAGGCCGCCGCCCTGCGCGGTCCGCACCTGGAGTCCCTGGTCCCGTTGCTGGACGGCACCCGGGACTTCACCGCGGTGCACCGCGAGCTGCCCGAGGACGTCCCCGCCGAACAAGCCGCCGGCCTGCTGGCCCGGCTCGCGGAGACACAGGTGGTCGGCCTGCGCTCCGCGGCCGGTTCCGCGGCGGAGCGGCCGGCGCTGGCCTACTGGGACGCCATCGGCGGCGACGGTGAAGCCGCGACGGCCGCCGTCGCGCGCGGCCGGGTCGCGCTGGCCGGTGCGGGTTCCACTCCGGCCGCGGCGGAAGCCTTGCGCGCGTCGGGCCTGACCGTGGTCGAGCGAGCCGAGGACGCGGACCTGTCCGTCGTGCTGTGCCGGGACTACCTCGAGGCCGGTCTGTCCGAAGTGGACGCACGGCAGCGGGCGGCCGGACGGCCCTGGCTGCTCGCCAAGCCGACCGGGTCACGGCTGTCGATCGGCCCGTTCTTCACCCCCGGCGACGGCCCCTGCTGGCACTGCCTGGCCACGCGGCTGTGGGGCAACCGGCCCGCCGAAGCGCACGTCCGGGACACCCTCGGCCTGCCGGGACCGCTTCCGCGCCCGGAGGTCACGCTCGCCCCGCTGGCTGCCCTCGCGGTGAACCTCGTCGCGTTGGAAGCGGTCAAATGGCTGGCCGGGCGGCGAAATCCCGGCCAGTGTGCACTGTGGACGTTCGACAGCGGTGACCTGACCGGGGAACGGCACGAGGTTCGCGCCCGTCCGCAGTGCGCCTCTTGCGGGAACCCGGAGCTGGTGCGTGAGCGGACCCGCCGGCCCGTGCGCCTGGAACCCAGGACGAAGACCGACACCGCGGGCGGCGGGCACCGCGCGGTAGCGCCGGAGCAGGTGCTCGGCACCTACCGGCACCTCGTCAGCCCGCTGACCGGCGTGGTCAAGGAGCTGCGACGCGACACACGCGGTCCGGCCCTGTTCGCCTCCTACCGCTCCGGGCCCAACATCGCGCTGGGCCGTCGTGGCGCCGACCGGTTGCGCACGGCCCTGCGGAGCCAGAACGGCGGCAAGGGCGTCACCCCGGTCCAGGCCGAGGTGGGAGCGCTGTGCGAGGCCCTCGAACGGCACAGCGGTCACTACGACGGCGACGAAGAACGCGTACGGGCCAGCTTCCGTTCGCTGGGCGAAGCGGCGGTGCACCCCGACACCTGCCAGCTGTTCCACGAGCGCCAGTACCCCGGCCGGGTGCGGGCCCGCGAGCGCCACGGCCCGTTCCAGTTCGTCTGCGACCCGTTCGACGACGACGCCGAGCTGGACTGGACGCCGGTGTGGTCGCTCACCCGCGGCGAGCACCGGTTGTTCCCGACCGCGTTGCTGTACTTCGGCGTGCCCGCCGGACCGGGGCCGGTGTCCGTGTTCGCCGACTCCAACGGCAACGCGGCGGGAAGCACGCTCGAAGACGCCGCGCTGCAGGGGATGCTCGAGGTCGTGGAGCGCGACGCCGTCGCGCTGTGGTGGTACAACCGCACCCGCCAGCGGGGCGTCGACCTCGACGCGTTCGGTGATCCGTGGCTCGGCGAGCTTCGCCGCACGTATGCCGGAGTGGGCCGGGACGTCTGGGTGCTGGACGTGACCTCCGACATCGGGATACCCGTGTTCGCCGCGCTGTCCCGGTGCGTCGGCGGGCCGTCCGAGAAGATCATGATGGGCTTCGGTGCGCACCTGGACCCGGCCGTCGCCCTGCGGCGCGCGCTGACCGAGCTGAACCAGATGATGCCCGCCGTCCTCGACGGGTGGGACGGCGGCGACGACCCGGACGCGGCCCGGTGGCTGCGCGAGGCCGCGGTGGCCGAGCAGCGGTACCTCCTCCCCGATCCGGCGCGACGGGCCGTCGGACCGGCGGACCACGGCTACGCGTACTCGGCCGACCTGCTGGCGGATCTGGGACTGGTGCGGGCGAAGATCGAGCGGGCCGGACTGGAGGTGTTCGTGCTCGATCAGACGCGCCCGGACATCGGCCTCCCCGTCGTGAAGGTGCTCGTCCCCGGGATGCGCGGGCTCTGGGCGCGGTTCGCGCCCGGCCGGCTCTACGACGTGCCCGTGCGGCTCGGCCGGCTGGCCGAGCCGCACGGCTACGACGATCTCAACCCGTTCCCGATCTTCCTCTAGCACTGCCCGTCGGCGAGGACCCAGTACCCCGGGGACGTCTCACGCAGGGCGTGCGTGGTGAACGTGTTCCACAGGCCCATGGCCTGGTCGGAGCCGTTCGCGTACGTCTGGCCGCCGCTCTGGTGCGCCCGGCCGGCCTGCGTGTGGGCGTAGTTGCTGGCGTTCACGCAGGTGCCCGACGGCTGGGTGGACGTCGGCGTGGTCGTGGTCGTCGTCGGTGGTGTGGTCGTGGTGCCGCCGGAAGCCAGGCCCCAGAACACGCCCGTGTAGTAGCTGGAGCAGATGCCCGCCAGGAAGTACGCGCCGGTGCTGCCGCACTGCGTCGTGCCGGTGCCCGGGTCGACCGCGGTGCCGTGGCCCATGCCGGCGATCGAGTACAGCTGGACCTTGTCGGCGTAGGTCGTCAACGTCGTGCCGCCGGGCAGGGACTGCGTGCTCGTCGGCGTCTGGGAGACGCCGTGGACCGCGGTCCACTGGTCGCGCAGCTCGGTGCCGTTGACCGGGTAGACCGTGTAGTCGCCGGTGCCCTGCCAGATCGCGACGCGCGGCCACGGCCCGCTGTAGCCCGGGTTCTGCGCTGTCACCTTCGACGCCCACTGTGCGGGTGTCAGGTTCTGGTTGTTCTGCTGGCAGCTCGTCGCCTGCGTGACGCTCGTGGCGCACTGCGCGGGCAGCCCGGCGTCGATGCCACCGCCGGCGAAGACGTCCGGGTACGCGGCCAGCAGGTCCGCCGTCATGCCGCCACCGGCCGACAGGCCCGTCACGAACACGCGGGAGCGGTCCGAGCCGTGGTCGCCGATCGCCTTGTCCACCATGGACTTGACGGACGCGGCCTCGCCGTTGCCCCGGGTGTCGTCGGCCGTGGAGAACCAGTTGAAGCACTTCAGCGAGTTGTTCGCGGTCGACTGCTGCGGGAACACGACCTCGAAGCGCCACCGGTCGGCCAGTTCGGGCCAGCCGGAGTGGGCGTAGTAGTCGGAGGCGCTCTGCGTGCAGCCGTGCAGGGCGACGACCACCGGGCGGCCGGCTTCGAGCCCGGACGGCGTGTAGGTGTACATCGCGAGGGCACCCGGGTTGGCGCCGAAGTTCGCGACCTGGACCAGGGACGACGGTGGCGGGTCGGCGGCGGCCACGCCGACGGTGGTGAGCACGGCGGCGGTGATCGCGGCGAGTCCGGCGAGGGCGAGCTTGCGCATGGGCGAGTCCTTCTCGTCGTTGAGAGGGTTTCCAGCGACGCTAAATCGGCCCGCTGGTTCGGACCATGTGGCCGTCCACCACATCCCCGCGGCGATTCATGGTGACCGGCGGGATGGCTCTCCCCGGGCGCACGCGCTTGGGTTCTGGTGCATCGAGACCGGAGGTGGACCGTGCGCAGATGGCTGGTTGTGGTTCTGGCGGGGGCGCTCGCGGCGGCGCTGCCCGCGTCGGCGTCGGCTTCGGCCGGGAGCTGCCGGGTGGACGTGCCCGGGGCCCAACGTCAGGTCGCCGTGTGCCTGGACGACCTGACGACGACCGGCACGCTCGCGTCCGGGCACACCGTCGAGGCGGACTGGGCCGGGCTGACGTCGGCCGGGCTGCCGACGTACGGCCGGGTGCCCGGCGTCCAGGTCGACGGGTACTTCCCGGACACCTCGACGGCGAACACCAACCACGGCTGGAACCACGACTCGCAGTTCGTGCTGCGCCTGCCCGCGCGGTGGAACGGCGGGCTGGTCGTCTCCGGTTCGCCGGGTGTGCGGCGGCAGTACGCGAACGACCGCGCGATCGGCGACCAGGCCCTGGCCGAGGGCTACGCGTTCGCCGCGACCGACAAGGGCAACACCGGCGCCGCGTTCTACGACGACGGCGTCCGGCCGGGCGACGCGCCGGCCGAGTGGAACACGCGCGTCACGCAGCTGACGCTGGCCGCTCGTTCGGCGGCGGCCCGGCACTACCACCGTCCGGTCACGCGGACGCTGGCCGCCGGGCTGTCCAACGGCGGGTACCTCGTGCGGTGGCAGCTGGAGAACCGGCCGTGGCTCTACGACGGGGGCGTCGACTGGGAGGGGACGCTGTGGCGTGCCGATGGACCGAACTTGCTGACGTTCCTGCCACCGGCTCTGCGCGCGTACCCGGCTTACGCGGCGGGGTCGTCCTCGGCGCACCAGTCCATTTTGGACGCCGGGTTCGCGCCGGGGTCGGAGTTCTTGTGGGACTACCACTACCGCGTCTACTGGGACCTGACCCAGCGGATCTACCGGGAAGAGGTGGATCCCTCGTTCGACGGTGCTCTTTCGGCCGGAACTCCTTTCTGCGCTTCGGGAACGCCGTCGTGTGACGCGGACTACGCGTACGCGTCGCGCCCCGCTTCGGTGACGCGGGCGGTGGAGCGGATCTCGCTGACCGGGCGGATCGGCAAGCCGCTGCTCACGCTGCACGGGACGTTGGACACGCTGCTGCCGATCACGCGGGACTCCGACGTGTACGAGAAGATGATCGATTCCGCGGGACGCGGGTCGCTGCACCGGTACTACCGGGTGGTCGACGGCAACCACGTCGACGGGCTGGCCGACGTCTACCCGGACCGGCTGCGGCCGCTGGGGCCGTGCTTCCGGACGGCGTTCGACGCGCTGGGCGGGTGGCTGCGCGGGGTGCGTCCGCCGGCTTCGGGGACGATCGCGCGGCCGGCCGGCGCGACTCCCGCGGAACTGGCCACCACCTGCTCGCTGGTCAGTCGCCCTTGATCAGGTGGTCGGCCAGGGCCGGGCTGAACGTGCCCGCCGGGATGCCCGTGCCGTAGCCGCAGCTGCCGTCCGAATCGCCCGGAACCTTGATCCACAGCTGCATCTCCGGGCCGCCGCCGAGCTGGGAGGGTGCTCCCAGCTTGCGCGCCGGCGGGTTGCACCACTCCGAGTCCGTCCCGTGGCCGCTCCCGTTGCGGCTGGTGTCCACGACGAACGGCGCCGCGTAGCCCAGGGCCGCGTCGACCGCCTTGCCGTAGGTCGTCGAGTCGGCGGTCGTGTGAAAATTCGACACGTTCAGCACGAACCCGTGGATCGACTGCACGCCCGCCGACTTCAGGCGCGAAGCCATCGTCGGCGCCGGGATCCACGTCGCGTTGCCGCCGTCCAGGTAGGCCCATGTGGTGGGTGCCTTGGCCGCGAACTGCGCCGCCGCGTAGTTCAGCAGGTCGAGGCGGGTCTGGCGGGCGTCGCCGGGGAGGCAGTCGAGCTGGGCGAGCACGTCCGGCTCGATGATCACCACCGCCGGCTTGCCGCCGATGCCGTCGGCGAACGCCGAGATCCAGTCGCGGTAGGCCTCGGGGCTGCCCGCGCCGCCGGTCGACTCGCCGCCGCAGTCGCGGCCCGGGATGTTGTACGCCACGAGCACCGGCAGCTTGTCGGCGACGTCGGCGGCGTAGGTGTACTCGTCGACCGCCGCGCGGACGTCCCCGCTCCAGCTGCCGAACCAGCGGGCGCCCGGCTTGGTCGCGATGGCCGTCCGGATCGGGCCGGCGAGGCTGTCGTCCGGGTGGTCGCGGACCCACGCCGCCGGGTTGGAGCCCGGGTCGACGTAGAAGCCGTTCGTCTTCTCGAGCGGGTTGCCGCCGGCGGCGAGCGCCGGGGACGCGAGCCCGGCGAGCGCCAGCGTCGCGGCCACGAGGATGGTCGGAATACGCATTTCGCGAGTTTGCCGCGGAGGCGTACAGGGAACGTACAAAAAGAAAAGTGAACCGGACGCGGCCGGCGCCCGTACTACTGGGTGAGGGGCCCCGTCGCTGCTACCCTGAAACCGGTTCCCACCTGCGGTTTCACCGTCCGGACGGACCACCCCGTTCGGCCGCTTGCGGGAGCGTTGCCCGTCGTTCATGATGGGGTTCCGGGGTCCGCGAAACATTCGTTCACGTCGAATATCCAGGTGTCGGCCATGCTTCGGAAGAACCGCAAGTCCGGAAGTGAACGCCATGCTGCTACCCGTCGCCGAGGCCTCCTGATGGCCGCGGCCCTGTCCGGTTTCGCCATCATCGCGGGCCTGCTGCTGCCCGCGCTCGCCGCGGCGGCCTGGGCCATCACGCTCGAACGCCGGCCCCGCCGGGCGACCGTCGGCTCGGAGCCGGACCCCGAGCCGGACTGGACCGTCGCCGGGATCCAGGCCCGCCTCCGCTTCGAGCAGGCGGCCCGGCGGTTCGCCGAGGCGGGCACGATCGCGCTGCCGACCCTCCCGATCCCGGAACAGACCGGGCGCGACACGTCCCCGGACCGGCTGCCGTGGCGCGTGCCGCGCACGATCCCGCCGGCCAGTCCGTCCTCGGGCCGCTTCCCGGCGCCCCGGCTGGCGTTCGCGGCCCCGGACGGCGAGCTGATGCGGCGCATCCTCGAGGGCCTGCGCAAGCTGGACTGACTCGCTGTCGATCCGCGGCGTCGCCGTTCGTTCAGGAGGGGAACCACCCCTGGACGAAAGGACACCCGATGCGTTCGATCAGCGTCACCATGAGCGTCACCCTCGACGGCGTCGTGCAGGGCCTCGGCCGGCCCGACGAAGACACCCGCGGCGGCTTCGCCCACGGCGGCTGGGGCAACCGCTACCAGGACGAGGTCATGGCCCGCGAGATGGGCCAGGGCATGAGCCGCCCCGGTGACATGCTCTTCGGGCGGCGGACCTGGGAAGACTTCATCGGCGCCTGGGCCGGGCGCGACGACGGCAACCCCTTCACCACCCACATGAACGCCGTCACCAAGTACGTCGCCTCGACCACCCTCGAGGGGGCCGATGCCTGGCAGAACTCCGTGCTGCTCGCCGGCGACGCCGAGAAGACCGTCGCCGAGCTGAAGAGCCGTCCCGGGAACGACCTGTCCGTCATCGGCAGCGCCTCGCTCGTGCACTCGCTGCACGCCGCCGGCCTGGTCGACCGCTACACGCTGCTGATCCACCCCCTGACGCTCGGCGGCGGCCGGCGCCTGTTCGAGGGGCCGGCGCCGCTGACCGAGTTCACGCTCACCAGCAGCGTCACCACCACGAAGGGCGTGATCATCGCCCGGTACGAGCGTCGCTGAGTGCCGCGGGGGACTCCGCCTCCGGGATCAGCAGCCGGGCCGCGCCGGACCCGTCGGCCGGGACCGACCACACGTCCGCGTGGCCCGGCCCGCGGGGCACGCCGTAGCCGATGGTGCGGTCGTCGAGCCACGCCGGCTGGTCGTCGACGCTGCGGGTCTCGGCCAGCGGCGTCACCTTCGACGTCGCCAGGTCCACGACGGACAGCCGCCAGCCCTTCGCCGGATCGTCGTCCACAGCGGACTTGAACGCCACGCGGGTTCCGTCCGGGGAAAGGGACGGGCATTCGACGTTTTCCCGCAGCGCCCGGATCGTGTGCGCGGCTAAGTCGCCCGCGACGAGGTAGCGGTGCCCGGCCGTCGACATCGTCGCGTAGAAGTGACGGTCGTCGCGGGTGAACGTGACGCCCCAGAAGTTGAGGTCCGCGGCCTGGTACGGCTTCCCGTCGAGCGTCACCGCGTAGTCCTCGAGGGTGCCGGCCAGGTCACCGGTCGCCGTGTCGAGGATGCCGGCGCGGGTGGAGAACATGCCGCCGTTGTAGGAGTCGCCGGTGACGAACACCGTCCACGCGAGCATCCGGCCGCTCGCCGACACCCGCGCCCGGTTCGGCAGCCCGACCAACGGGATCTCCCGGCTCACCGCGAGGCCCGCGTCGAGCACCGCCAGCTGGTAGGTGGTCAGGTCGCCGTCCTGGCGCAGGCAGAGCCCCGTGCCGCCGGCGGCGTACACCCGTGCGCACGACAGCGGCGACACCGTCCGCGGGCCGCCGGGGTCGGTGACGGACACCGTCGCGACGTGGCCGCGGTCGGCGTCGGCGGTGCTGCGGAACAGCAGCCGCGGGCCGGGGGAGAGGCTCACCGCGCCGGTGGCGGCGGTGTTGGCGGCGCCGTGGCTGCGCGCGCTCGCGAACCCGACGTAGGCGACCGCCACCCCCGCCAGCACGAGGACACCGGCGACGGCGATCAGGATCCGGGTTTTCACGCGGCGACCTTCCTGGGGGAGAGCACCACGAACGTCACGGCGATCGCGACCAGCGCCCCGCCCGCGGCGACGCCGACCGCGAGCCCGGCGCCCCAGAACTGCCAGGCCAGTCCGAAGAGGACGGACGAGGCGAAGTACGCAAGCGCTTGCGCCGTCTGGACCAGGGAAATCCCCGTGGTGCGCAACGACTCCGGCAGCAGCGGACCGGCCAGCGCCATCAGGACGCCGTCGGTCGCCGCGTAGAACGCGCCGTACAGCGCGAGCGCCAGCACGAACAGCGGCCAGCCGGACACCGGGCCGGCCAGCAGCAGGTAGACGACCGCGAGCGCGCCGTAGCCGCCGAGCACGACCGGCAGCCGTCCGACGCGGTCGGCCAGTGCGCCCAGCGGCGCGGCCAGCAGCAGGTAGCTCAGGTTGGTGCCGACCGCGAGCAGCGGGAACCAGCCGGTCGCGATGTCCTCCTTGTGCTGCAGCAGGAGGTAGACGAACCCGTCCCCGACCGTCGCGAGCCCGAGCACGCACGCCGCTACGAGCAGGCGCCGGACGCCGCTGCCGCGCAGGAGGGCGGCCGCGGCGCGGGGCGAGACCGTGTTCGCCGCGGCTTTCGGCGTCCGGTGGTCGCGGACGAACAGCACGAGCAGCAGCACGCCGATGGCGGCGATGCAGAAGCTGACGACGAACACCGCGTCGAACGCCTCGGGGTCCGTCGCGCCGACCGCGGCCAGCACGGCGAGCGCGACCAGCGGCCCGGCGAACGCGCCCATGCTGTCCATCGCCCGGTGCACGCCGAAGGCGCGGCCGAGCAGCGGTTCCGGCGCCGAGAGGGTGATCAGCGCGTCGCGCGGCGCCGTCCGCAGGCCCTTGCCGGTGCGGTCGATGGTGATCGCGGCGCCGATCGCGGCCGCCGACGCCCCGGCCGCGAGCAGGCCGAGCTTCGCCACCGCGGACAGCGCGTAGCCCGCCCCGGCGACGACCTTGCGGCGGCGGACCCGGTCGGCGACGTACCCGCCGACGATCCGCAGCAACGCCGTCGCGCCGGTGTAGAGGCCGTCGACCAGGCCGTACGCGGCGGGGCCGAGGTGCAGGCCGAGCACGAGGTAGACCGGCAGGACCGCGGTGACCATCTCCGACGAGACGTCGGTGACCAGGCTGACCGCGCCGAGCGCGAAGACGTTCGCGCCGACCGCCGAGAGCTTGCCCTTCGCGGCGTGCTCTCGGCGGCCGATGGTGGAGAGGTACACGCGGGTTACTGCCAGACGTCGAGGATCGGCGACTTGCTCGCGGCGCCGCCGATGCCCGGCAGGCCGTAGGACGCCTCGATCGTGCGCAGCACGGTGTAGTGGTTGATGGACTCGCTGTAGCTGCCGACCTTGACGTGCGCGCCGGTGAAGCTGGTGAAGATCTGGTTCACCGACGTGCCGCTGTCCTCGTCGAAGGTGGTGATCAGCAGGCTGTTGTGCGTCTTGGCCCACTGGGCGTAGGCGTCGAGGTGGTTCTTCAGCCAGGTGTCGCCGGTGCCGATCGAGCAGTCGTGCATGTCGTTGCACATGTCGGGCGTCACGAAGGCGACGGTCGGCAACTGGGTGAAGTCGGTGGGGAAGCTCGAGTAGCGGACGTTGCTCGCGGCCGGGACGTTGGAGAAGTCGACCCAGCTGTTGTGCTTGCGGCGGTAGGTGCCGCTGGAGCAGCCGGTGTAGCCGTCCGAGGGCATGGCCTCGGAGTAGCCCGTGAAGGTCTTGCCCGCGCCGATCAGCTGCTGGCCGAGGTTGGCCTTGGCGCCGAGGTTGGCCGGGCAGGAGTCGTCGGTGACGCCCTGCGTGGCGCCCGAGAAGAGGGCGACGTAGTTGGGCTGGCTCGGGTGGGTGATCGCGAAGGCGTTGGTGAACTTCGCGCTCTGCGAGGCGAGGGTGTTGAAGTAGGGCGCGCTGGAGCTGCCGTTGATCGACGAGTACTTCTTGTTCTCGAACATCACGAGGACGATGTGGTCGAACGCCGGCACGGCCGAAGCGGTGGGCTTGACCGCGGTCGGCTCGTCCGTTCCGGTGACGACGGCTGCCGTGACGACACCGGCTGTGACCAGGGTGGCGGCGGCGAACGCGGCGAAGATCCGCTTGCGGATCATGGGTCCTCCAACGGTGGCGGGTGAGGGCGCCTCATGGTGCCCACTCCACGAGGCCGGAACGTGGGCGTGTCGTGGTCCGGTTCGTGAACACCAGGAAACCTCCGGCGGACAACGGAAAGAGTGGGTTAATGGCTTTCCGCTGTCAACCTCCTAAGGTAGGTGTCTACTGTGGACAGCCAGGGACTTGACAGGTCGCTCCCAGGTCGTTCAAAGGAACGGCGCCGAGACTCGGTCCCATGGAACCCACCACGACAGGCGGAGCGGCTCGCCGCGAGCACGGCAGGCGCAAGGCCGCGCTGGTCACGGCGACGGTGGCGGTGCTGGGCGCGGCCACCGCCGGCGCGATCGGCTTCGGCCTTTCGACGGCGTCCGCCACCACTTCGACCAGCACTTCCGACTCCACCGGTACCCAGGACCAGCTCCAGTCGTCGGACAGCGGCGTGAGCGCCGGCTCGGGCAGCGCGCACACGGGCTCGGGCGCGTCGTGACCACGGCGGCGAGGACGTTCCCCGCGCTGGGCACGACGGCGTCGGTGGTCGTC
Organism: Amycolatopsis camponoti; assembly: GCF_902497555.1. Taxonomy (NCBI): domain Bacteria; kingdom Bacillati; phylum Actinomycetota; class Actinomycetes; order Pseudonocardiales; family Pseudonocardiaceae; genus Amycolatopsis; species Amycolatopsis camponoti. The sequence goes on from NZ_CABVGP010000002.1 coordinate 2,282,503, forward strand.
ACCGACCCGGGGCAGGTGGCGGAGGCGGCTTCGCTCCTGCGGGCGGAAGTCGACGCGATCGACCTGGCGTGCAGCCGGTTCCGCGCGGACTCGGAGATTTCCCGGCTGCACGAGCGGGCCGGGCGTCAGGTCCGGGTCGGGGTGCTGCTGGCGGAGGCGCTGGGAGCGGCGTTGCGCGCGGCTCGGCTGAGCGGGGGATTGGTGGACCCGACGGTCGGGGCCGCGGTGCGGGCACTCGGGTACGACCGGGACTTCGCGCTGGTCGCGGGGGTCGTGAGTGAGAAACAGTGTTCTAACCCTGTTTCCCACTCACGACCTGCCGCGGCAGACCGCTCGACCGCCGGCCTGGTTCCCGCGCCCGGGTGGCATCGCGTGCTCTTCGATCCCGCTCTCCGCCTGGTCGTCCTCCCGCGCGGCGTCCACCTCGACCTCGGCGCCACCGCCAAAGCCCTCACCGCCGATCGGGCCGCGCGCCGGATTCACCTCGCTCTCGGGTGCGGTGTTCTCGTCAACCTCGGTGGTGACCTCCGCGTCGCCGGGCCGGAACCCGCCGGGGGCTGGCAGGTCGCGCTCGGCGACGACCACGCCGACGCCGTCACCCACCCGGCCGCGAGTGTTGCCCTCAACACCGGCGGTCTCGCCACCTCCGGGACCACCCTCCGGCGCTGGCGCCACCGCGGGCGCGCCGTGCACCACATCGTCGACCCGCGCACCGGTGATGCCGCGGAACCGCTGTGGCGCACCGTCACCGTCGTCGCGAAGTCCACTGTGGACGCCAACACCGCGAGCACCGCCGCCATCGTCCTCGGCGCGGAAGCGCCGGCCTGGCTGGAAGAACGACGGCTGCCCGCGCGACTCACGGCCGACGACGGCGACGTCGTCACCACGCCGGGCTGGCCCGCGGAAAGGAAAGCCGCATGAGCTCCGCCGTCTGGTACTTCAGCCGCGCGACCGGCCTCGTGTCGCTCGTGCTCTTCACCGGCGTCGTCGTCCTCGGCGCGCTCGGCGCCGGCCGGTTCGCGACCCCGGCGTGGCCGCGGTTCACCGTCGCCGCCCTGCACCGGAACCTCGCGCTGACCAGCCTCGCCTTCCTCGTCGCGCACATCGCGTCGGCGATCCTCGACGGCTACGTCTCGCTGAGCTGGCTCGACGTCGTCGTCCCGTTCGGCTCGGCCTACCAGCCGCTCTGGGTCGGCTTCGGTGCCGTCGCGATCGATCTGCTGCTCGCGATCGTCGTCACCAGCCTGCTGCGCACGCGCATCCCGCCGCGGGCCTGGCGCGCCGTCCACTGGCTGGCCTATCTCTGCTGGCCGGTCGCGCTGGTGCACGGCTTCGGCATGGCCGAGAACGACGCCGCGTACGGCTGGATCGTCGCCTTCGACGTGCTCTGCGTGCTGGCCGTCCTCGGCGCCGTCGCCTTCCGCGCGACCCGCCACGACGCCGACACCGCGACCCGCAAGCTTTCGCCGCTCGGAGGTACCCGATGACCATCCTGCCGCCCCACCGCCTCGACCTGGCCGGCCACCGGCGCCGCACCGGCGTCGTGCCGTGGGTCGCCTACCACGGTGACGACGGCCGCGACCGGCTGATCGAAGCGGTCGCCGCCGCGGACCTGCGCGGCCGCGGCGGCGCGGGCTTCCCGACCGCGGTCAAGCTGCGCTCGGCCCGGAAACCGCGCTCGGTCGTCGTCGCGAACGGCTGCGAAGGCGACCCGCTCAGCCACAAGGACGCCGCCCTGCTGACGTTGTCCCCGCACCTGGTGCTGGACGGCCTGCAGCTCGCCGCGCACGCCGTCGGCGCGGGCGAAGCCATCCTTTGCGTGCACGCCGGGAGCCCGGTGCTGCCGAGCGTCTTCGCGGCGCTCGCCGAACGCGACGATCTTGTGCCGGTGCGCGTCGAGGAGATCCCGCGCCGGTACGTCGCCAGCGAGGAGACCGCGCTCGTGCACCACCTGACGTCCGGGGACGCGCGGCCGCTCGGCAAGTCGCCGCGGCCCGGAGAACGCGGGGTGCGCGGCCGTCCGACGCTCGTGGACAACGTCGAAACGCTGGCCCAGCTGGCTTTGGTGATCCTGCTGGGCCCGCAGCACTACCGCGCGGCGCGGGCCGAGCTGGTCACCGTGACCGGCGCGGTCCGGCGGCCCGGGGTCGTGGAGACGCCGCCCGGCGCGTCGCTCGCGGCGGTGCTCGCCACGGCGGGCGGCGAGGCCGAGCCGGTCCAAGCGGTGCTGGCCGGCGGCTACGGCGGGAACTGGACGTCGGACCTGACGGCCGGCGTGTCCGGGATTCCGGCGGTGTACGCGCTTCCGGCCCGGGCGTGCGGGCTCGAGTACACCGCGAAGGTGCTGGCGTTCCTGGCGGCGGAGTCGGCCCGGCAGTGCGGGCCGTGCATGTTCGGCCTCCCGGCGATCGCGGCGGACTTCGCGGAGCTGGTGCGTGGCGGCCCGTCGACGGCCCGGCTCGCGCGTCGTCTCCCGTTGCTCACCGGCCGCGGGGCCTGCGCGCACCCGGACGGCGCGGCCCGGCTCGCGACGAGCGCGTTGCGGGTGTTCGGCGCCGATGTGGCGGCGCACGCGGCCGGTGGCCGGTGCCGGGTCCCGGAGCGTGTGGCGTGAAGGTGACGGTGGACCCGATCGGGTGCCGCGCGCACGGGCTGTGCGCGGACCTGCTGCCGGAGGTCGTGCGTTTGGACGAGTGGGGCTACCCGATCGTGGCGTCCGGCCCGGTGCCGCCGGGGCTGGTGGCGGAGGCCCGGCGCGCGGCGGCCGCGTGCCCGGCGCTGGCGTTGCGGCTGCGGAAGGACTGAGCGGCGAGGGAAATCCGGTCGTCGCGTCGCGGGCGGGCCGTTAACCTCGCGGGTATGAAGCTCCACGACCGGATCCGCGGTGCCCGGCTGATCGGCGTGCTGACCGGCGCCGGGATCTCCACGGCGTCCGGCATTCCCGACTACCGCGGGCCCGACGGCGTCTGGACGCGCTCACCGGATGCGGTGAACGCTTTCACGCTCGAGAACTTCATGGCCGATGCCGCTGTGCGCCGCGAGTTCTGGCGCGGCTACGCCGGGCACGCCGCGTGGCGAGCCGAGCCGAACGCGGCTCATCGCGCCCTCGCGGAGCTGGACGGTTCGGGGGCCGCGGTCCGCGTGCTCACCCAGAACGTCGACGGCCTGCACCAGAAAGCCGGCCTCGCCGCGCGGAAAGTCCTCGAGCTGCACGGAACCATGCACATGACGCGGTGCACGTCCTGCCCGCTGCGGGTGCCGACCACCGAGGTGCTGGAGCGCGGCGAGGAAGAACCGCGGTGCCCGGAGTGCGGCGGCGTTCTCCAGCTCGACATCATCCTTTTCGGACAGAAGCTGGACGGCGAGGTTCTCGGGCGGGCACGCCACGTCGCCGCGGCCGCCGAGGTCTTCCTGGCCATCGGCAGCTCGCTGCAGGTGGAGCCGGCCGCGTCGCTGTGCGCGATCGCGGTGCAGGCCCGGGCGACGCTGGTGATCGTCAACCACCAGCCGACACCGTACGACGAGGACGCTGATTTCGTGCTGCGCGGTGACATCGAGACGGTGGTCCCGGAACTCTGCGCGGCGATCAGCGCTTAGGGCGGTGGTCATGCGGGTCCCGCCCGCCCGCGGCGTGGCTGCTGCCCGGGGTGATCAGCCGGCCTGGATGGCGTCGACCAGCAGGCGCACGACCTCGTCGCCGCCGATCGTCCACTTCTCCTTGGCCAGGTGGCCGCTGAGCTCCAGTCCGGCGATGCCGTGCGCGCTCGACATCAGCAGCGCGCCGTAGCGGCGGGCGTCGGACTCGCCGACCACGTCGGCCACGAGGGTGAGGAACTCGTTCTCCACACGGGTGGCGGCCGCGGCGGCCACCGGGTCGCCGCCCACCGGGGTGCTGAACATCAGCGCGTACAGGTGCGGCTGACGGCGGCCGACCCCGATCAGGGCCAGCAGGCCGCGCTTGAGCCGGGCGGCCGGCGTCGCGTCGAGGTCGGCCCGGAGCTGCTGCACCTCGTCCGCCACCGAGTTCCATGCGTCGATGGCGAGCGCGGTCAGCAGGTGCTGCTTGTCCTCGAAGTGCCCGTACGGCGCGCCGCGTGAGACGCCCGCGCGAGCCCCGACCGCGCGGAGCGTCACCGCTTCGGGGCCGCCCTCGTCGAGCAGTTCGGACGCGGCTCGCACGAGGGCGCTCCGGGTCGCGGCGGCGGTTTCGGCTCGCGTCACCATGGCGCCCAGCATAGTTGACAGTGTCATATGAACTACGCATAGTGGTTCATATGACACTGTCACATAAAAACGAGACCATGGTCGTCACCGGCGCCTCGACCGGCATGGGCGCCGCGACCGCCCGTCAGCTGGCCGCCCGCGGCTACCACGTGCTCGCCGGCGTCCGCCGCGAAGCCGACGGCGACGCGATCCGGGCCGCCGGCGTCGAGCCGGTGATCCTCGACATCACGCGACCCGAGCACGTCGAGGCCCTCGTCGAGCGCGTCACCGCCGACGCGGACCGACGCCCGCTGCGCGCCCTCGTCAACAACGCGGGCATCTCGGTCAACGCGCCGGTCGAAACGCTTCCCCTGGACGAATGGCGGCGGCTGTTCGACGTCAACCTGTTCGGGCACATCGCCGTCACCCAGGCGCTGCTGCCCTTCCTGCACCGCAGCCGCGGCCGGATCGTGAACATCAGCTCGGTCGGCGGGAAGGTCGCGATGGCCACGTACGGGCCGTACGCGGGGACGAAGTTCGCGCTCGAAGCGGTCAGCGATTCGCTTCGCCGAGAACTCGCCCCGCACGGCGTGCAGGTCGTGGTCGTCGAGCCCGGTGCGGTGCGGACCGAGATGGGCGACCGCGGCGCCGCCACCGCCACCGGTCTCGCCGAGAAGATGAGTCCCGAACACCGGCAGCGGTACGGCGGGCTCGTCCACGCCGTCGTCGCGCATTCGCAGCGCTTCACCCGGGCGGGCCTGCCGGCGGAGAAGGCCGGAGCCGTCATCGTCGAGGCCGCCACCGCGAGGCGCCCGCGCACGCGCTACACGATCGGCCGGGACGCCGCGTTCCTGACCCGCCTCACGCGCGTCCTGCCCGACCGGATCCTCGACCGGGTGACCGCGGCGACGCTCCGGCCGTACCTGCCGTAGCTCAGCTTTCGTCGAACGGGCCGCCGGCACCCCGGGAAACCGGCCCGCTCAGGCCGGCGCGAGCGGGACCGTCGTCAGCAGGTTCTGTGCCGCGACGCTCGCGCCGTCCGCGCGCACCTGCCCCGCGAACGCCCGCGCCCGCGTCGCCACCTCGGGCCGCAGCGCGACGTCGAGTGCCGACGTCAGCGCTTCAGCCGTCGGCACGCCCGGCTCGGTCGCCGCGCCGAGCCCCAGGTCGCGGACCCGGCCGGCGAAGTAGTGCTGGTCGTACATCTGCGGCACGACCACCTGCGGCGCGCCCGCGCGGGCCGCCGTCGTCGCCGTGCCCGCGCCGCCGTGGTGGACGACGGCCGCCACGCGCCGGAACAGGGCCTGCTGGTTGATCTCGCCGATGCCGAGGCAGTCCGGCTCGTCGCCGGCGACGAGGTCCGCCCACCCCCGGGCGACGACCGCCCGCCGTCCGTGTGCCCGGGCCGCGGCGAGCGCGGCCACGGCGACCTCGCCCGGCGCGCGCATGCTGCCGAACCCGAAGTACACCGGCGGCTCGCCGGCGTCGAGGAACTCGAGCAGCTCGTCCGGCAGCGACCGCTCGTCCGGCCAGATCCAGGCCCCCGTCCGGACGACCCGCGGATCGCCCGGCTCGGGCCACGGCGCGAGGGCGGCATCGGCGGCGAGCCACGGCCGGTCACCGAAGACGTGGCTCGGCAGGTCGTCGACCGGGTCCTGCCCGGCCGCCACCCGGTATTCGTTGACCTTGCCGCCGAAAAAGGCGTTCCAGCGCCGCGCGTCTTCGTCCCAAAGGGCGCGGTTTCCCGCTTTTCCGGGCGTCCGCCAGGGCATCGGCGGCGGCGCGTGCGAATCGGACGGCAAGGTGATGGGGCAGAAGCTCGCGTAGACGTAGGCGGCGCCGGTCCGTTCGGCGATCGAGCGGGTGGCGAACTGCAGGGCACCGCAGGCGACGAGGACATCGCACCCCTCGGCGGCGACGGTGATCGTCTCGAACTGGGTGGTGACGGTGTCCTCGGTGGACTTCCGGATCTGTTCCAGCGTCGGCTTTCCGCGGTGGTTCGACGCGGTCCCCCGCAGTTCGGGACCGATCGGCACGACGTCGAAACCCAGGTCCTCGAGCCACTCCCGGAAATCGGGCGGCACGCACAGGCGGACGTCCTGCCCGAGCGCTCTCAGCTCCGAGGCCAGTGCCAGCACCGGCTGCACTTCGCCCCGCGAGCCGATCGTGGACAGCAGCACACGCATGAAGGAATCCCCTCGGCAGGAAAAGGTGAGCCCGAATTGTGGACCCGCACCCGGGTCTTGCCACAAGCCCCGGGGTCCGCTATATCTTGGAATGGGGAGAGGGAAACTTTCAGCGCTTCGTCACGTCTTCGGCCCAGGTGAACGGATCCCGTGGGCGGCCGTACGTGGTGATCCACACCGCTCCGTCTCGACGTCGAGCCGTGACGCTCTCAGCCTGCGGCCGCCCGGAGGCGTGACGTAACCTTTTACGAAGAACCCGGACCGGTGGGAAAAACCCGGTCGGCAGGAGGTCGGGATGACACTTCGCAGCGTTCTCCTGGAAGACGAGGTCATCCTGACCGTCGACGGACTCTTCGACGGCGGCCTGGCCCCCGCGTACCACCAAGCGGTCGAAGACGCCTACGCCGCCGGAGTCCGCCGCCTGGTGGTGGACCTGACGATGGCCACGGCGGTCGACGGCGGTGGAGCGGCGGTCCTGGCCGCGACGGCGGCCGGTTGCGCGGCGCGCGGCACCCACCTGATCATCGCGATGCCGGGCGGCGTCGAGGCGGAGATCCGGGACCCGGCGCAGGTCAGGCTGCTGTTGCGCAGCTTCGAACCCTGGCAGGACGCCGGCTGAGGCCCTCAGCGCACCCGGACCGTCAGCCGGAACCGGCTCAGCTCGCTCCCCGGCTCCCACGGGCGGGCGTGGCGCGCCACCAGCGTCGTCTCGCCCGGGGCGTCCGCGTGCAGGACGAAGCGGTGCTCACCGGTGCCGCCGGCCCGGTCCGTCGCCGGGTGGAGAGTCTCCTCGACCACCCGCAGCGGCGGCTCCGGACCGTCCAGCACCCACTGGTAGCCGGTGCCCGCGTTCTCGGGCAACCGCAGCTCCAGCCGCTCGCCGGGCGCGACGTCGGCCGCCGCGCCGTCGGCTTCGAGTGTCAGCACCTTCACCAGAGGTAGATCTCGTGGATCAGCCCGTCGGTGGCCTCGGGATACGTGATCGAACCGGCCAGCCGTCCCGACGAGGCGAGGGCCAGCAGGGCTTCGTGCACGCTGTCGCTGTTCGTCGCGAGGCGCTTCCAGCCGATGCCGTCGACGTAGGCGTACCCGTTGCGGTCGGCGTTGTTCGTCCAGAGCGCGAGCACCTTCTTGGTCGACTGCCAGGCCGCGGCGGTCGTGGCCTGGGCGGCGGCCTGCGGCGCGCCCGGCGGGCTGAGCACCGGGGCGGCGCTCGGCTCGGTGGTCACGGTCGTCGTCGCGGCGTTCAGCTGGTCGAGGCTGAGGGGCTGGGGAGCGTTGTCCGGGCTGGCGGTCGGCGCCACCGCCGCGGGCGCGCTGGACGGGCTCTTCGATGCGGCCATCTCACGGCTCCTAGAAGACGTAGGTCTCGATGATCGTGCCGTTGTTGTTGAACGCGTTGACCGGACGGCCACCCTGCTTCGCGGTGACGAGCTCGGTGAGCATCGCCTTGTTGATCACTTCGTCGTCCGAAGCGAGGTGGAGCCAGCCCAGGTCCTTGAGGTAGGCCCACGTGTTGCGGTCCTGGTCGTTGCTCCACAGGCCCAGCACCGACGTCGTGCCGGTCCACGAGCGCAGGTTCACCGCGCCGACCTGCTCGACCTGCCAGGTCTCGATGCCGCACTCGCCGTAGCCGATCCGGAAGAAACCGCCATCGCCCCAGCTGGTGTTCCAGCTGTTCTTCGCGATCCAGCAGCCCTGGGCGTCGTCGTAGCCGACCAGCGTGACGCAGTGGCCGCCGGCGAGCGCGCCGGTGACGTGGCGGTACACGCCCGTCTGGTAGGAGAAGAAGTCCTGGTAGACGAGGAAGCACGCGATCAGCGCGCCGCAGGCGGCCAGCTTCTCCTTCATCGCCGCCGGGTCGCCGGTCAGCGCGGCGTAGGACGGCGTGGTCGCGAGCCGGTTCGGCCAGTCGGCGTTCAGCTTCGCGCCGGAGCGGTTGCGGGCGCTGTACGGGAAGTAGTCCTCGTAGGTGATGCCGACGTCGTGGCAGGCCTTCAGCGCCCGGTCGGGCATCCAGCCGGTGTCGCAAGTCGCGTTGTCGTTCGCGCCGTGGGTGTAGAACAAGTGCGCCTCGGACAGGTCGAGCTTCAGGCCCGGCTGCCCGCGGGTGAACGCGGCGACCGTCTCCATCGTGGCCACCGTGCCGAACGAGACGCACGAGCCGCAGTCGCCCTGATCCTTGATCGGTGTGACGTAATTGGCGCCGCCCGCGTTGCGGCTGTCGAACTGAGCGGGGGCGCCGGCCCCGGAAACGGCGGTCGCACGGGCGGCTTCGCCCGCGGCGAGGGACTTCGCTCGCGACTCCAGGTCCCGCCGGTCGCTCTCCGGCGGCAGGGGCACACCCAGGCGGTGCCGGCGCTGCTCTTCTTCGAGGATGGTCATGGAGTTCTCGCCCATGACCCAGGGATGGCCTTGTGCGGCCAGTTCGGTGCGGACCCGGTCGAGCTCGACCGGCGACGCGGGGGTACCGGGATCGGCCATGGTGACTCCCTGATTCGGACGCCTCATGCGGCGCTTCGGTGACCGTGCCCGACCGTTGTACTCTCGCGCCGGTCGAGGTCACCAGAGTCGTCATCCCTTTGCCGAGGAGCAGTTTTGTGGCGCGGGGAAAAGATCTTTTCCGGTCAGGAGATCTCGATGCTCTCGCCGATTTCGGCAGGCGTTTCCCGCGTCAGTTCTTCGGCGAAGATGGTGTCGATCTTCCGGGCCGCGGTCCGCAGTTTCACGGCACCGGCGACGAGCAGCAGGAGCGCGGCGACGGGGACGACGAGCAGCACCGGCGGCCAGTCGGCCCCGACGACAGCACCGGTGGAGATCGCCGCGCACAAGAGGAAGAGCGTCCTGACGGCCATGCGCGGCCACGCGGAGCGGGGCTTGGCGTGCCGCCCGCGCGGTGTTCCGAAAACCGGCCGCACGAGGGCAGCGTGGACACTCATCAAGACCTCCGGAAAGTCGTCGAGCCGGCCGGAAGGGGATTCCCGGCGGTGGTGCCCGTGGCCGGAACGCGGCCGGTGCGGACACGTGGTGTGTGTCGGGCCGCAACGGGTTCCGGTTACCGGTCGTTATTGCTTCGAGTCCGAATTCGGGGAAACAATTCGAGACGGCTTACGTTCTATTGCGAATGGGTGTCCGACGCTAGGGCCGTTGGGCCCGGATCGGCCCGGCCGCTGGTCCTAGTCGTGGCCGAGGCCCTTGCCTTTCCCCTTGCCGGTGCCGTGGGATCCGGGGTTCGGCGGTTTGCCGGGTTTCGTGGTCTTCGAGGGGCTTTCGTGGGTGACGGCGGCGGGTTCGAGCGCGGCGGTCTCGGTGGCGCCGGGACGCGGATCCGGAGTCCCGGACCCGGCGAGCGGCGCCTGGGCCGGAGCGACGGAACTGGGCGCGGGCGGCTGGGCCGGCGTCGTGGGCGCGGTCCCGGGCTCCTGAGCGGAGAGCAGCATGGCGGAGACGGCGGCAACGGCCGCGGCGGTAAGCCCGGCGGCCGCGGTGAACCGGCGGCGCTGGGCCGGGAGGCTCGCCGGAGAGAGCCCGACGGCGGCGAGGATTTTTCGGGGTCCGGTGGGGGCGGTTCGGTGGGGGATGCCGGTGTCGGCCACGGTGGGGTCGAAGGGGCCGAGACGGCCGGAGCGGTCTGACCTGGGGTCGCGTCGGCCGGGGTTGTCCGCGGCGAGGTCGGTCGCGGTGGGTTCGAGCGGGCTGTGGCCACTCACGCCGGTGCCGGGTCGGCTTGGGTGGCTTGGCGCGGCGTCGAGTGGGCTGGGGTTGTTCGCGGCGAGGTTGCTCGCGGTGGGTTCGAGCGGGCTGTGGCCACTCACGCCGGTGCCGGGTCGGCTTGGGTGGCTTGGCGCGGCGTCGAGTGGGCTGGGGTTGATCGCGGCGAGGTCGCCCGAGGTGGGTTCGAGCGAGCCGTGGCCGCCGGTGCCTGGGCCCAGGTTGCCTGCCGCAGCACCGAGCGAACCGGACTCGCCGATCCGCCCGCCGTCATCCGCCGCGCCACGACCTCCGACCGCACCTGACCGGCCACGCCCCCTGCGGTCGGCCGGGGCCGCTCGGTGCCATCTCCGCAGCACCCCCGCCGCGGCGGAGCGTCCCGTCGTCCAAGGCGGTGCCGGGGTGTGCAGCAGCTGCCGGACCTCCGCCGCCGTCGGGCGGTCGGCCGGTTCGCGGTGCGTCATCCGGCGGATCGTGTGGGCCAGCGATGGGGGCAGTCCCTCCGGGATTCGCGGCGGCCTCGTCAGCCTCGCCATCGCCGCCTCGATCATCGTGCCCGGGTACTCGCGCCGGCCCGTCAAGCATTCCAGCAGGATCAGCCCCAGCGCGTACACGTCCGCCGGCGGGCCCGCCGGCTCGCCGCCGACCTGCTCGGGGGCCAGGTACGCCGCCGTTCCCGGGACCACGCCCGTTCCCGTGATGTGCGTCGTGTCGAGGGCGTGCGCTATCCCGAAGTCACCGATCAGCGGGCCGTGCGCGGACAGGAACACGTTGGCGGGCTTCAGATCCCGGTGCACCACCCGCCGCGCGTGCACGTGGGCCAGCGCGTCGGTGAGCCCGTCCGCCAGTGCCGTCACCTCGGCCGCGGGCATCGGTCCGCCCAGGAGCCGCTCCGCCAGGTTCTCCCCCTCGACCAGCTGCATCACCAGGTACGTCCGGCCGTGCGTGGCACCGCTGTCGAGCAGCGCCACCACGCCCGGGTGGGTGATGCTGCCCTGGATGCTCATCTCGCGCAGCCGGCGGCGCTGGTCCAGCGCGACCACTTCGCGGTCGTAGATCTTGACCGCGACTTCCCGCGCGAGCCGCACGTCGTAGGCGCGGTACACGCGCGCCGTGCCGCCGCTGCCGATCAGCCGGCCGACCTCGTAGCGTCCGGCCAGCAGCTCCGGCGGACGGTCGGGAAGAGAGCGTGGGTGGAGGGCGAACTCGCCGAGAGCGAAACGAGCACACGTGACGTCGTCCGCGTCGCTCATCGGCGCGTTCCCCGTTCCACCGGCGTCGTCGGCCACGGCCGCCATGTACCCCGAACGCGTGGCCGGCAAACGTCAGAAGATCACGCGAAAGCGTCCACACCGGTCAGCTCCGCCGACAGCGTCCACAGGCGACGGGCCTCGTCGCGGTCCACGGCGTACCGGCGGACGCCCGATTCGGTCATGCCCACGGCGTCCACGGGCGACAGCTCGGCGACGTCGCAGTCCTCGAGGTACAGCCCGCCGAGCCCGGCCAGCTGCGGCGACGTCGCCGCCCAGACCGTGGTCGCCGCGCCCTGCTCCGGGGTCTTGAACTGCACGAGGTAGTTCCCGGCCTCGTCGATCCAGCCGCGTTCGATCTTCTCGGCCTCCGACAGGTGCCGCTGCAGCGGCGTCATGATGCCGCCGGGGTGCAGCGCGAACGCGTGGACGCCGCGGGAAGCGCCCAGCTCGTCGAGCCGGACGGCGAAGAGCACGTTGGCCGTCTTGGCCTGCCCGTAGGCCGTCCACTTGTCGTAGCCACGGGTGAACTGGACGTCGTCCCAGCGGATGGGGGAGTAGTGGTGGCCGCGCGAGGACAGCGAGACGACGCGGGCACCCTCGGCGACGGCCGGCCACAGCCGGTTGACCAGCGCGAAGTGACCGAGGTGGTTGGTGGCGAACTGGGCTTCCCAGCCCGGGCCGACGCGCGTTTCGGGGCAGGCCATCACGCCCGCGTTGGCGATGAGGAGGTCGATCGACCGCCCGGTGGCCAGGAACCGGTCCGCGAAGTCGCGGACGCTGTCGAGATCGCCCAGGTCCAGGCGGTCGACCTCGACGCCGGCACGGTCGAGGACGACCTCGGGGCGGCGGGCCGGGATGACGACGTGGGCGCCGGCGCCGACGAGCGCGCGGGTGGTTTCGAGGCCGATCCCGGAGTAGCCGCCGGTGACGACGGCGAGCTTCCCGGTGAGGTCGGTGCCCGCGATGGCCTCGGCGGCCGTGGTGGTGGCGCCGAAGCCCGATCCGATCTTGTGCTGTGCGGTGCTCATGTCCCGACCGTAAGAGCTGGAGCGCACTCCAGCGCAAGTCGCGCGGCCGGAGCCGAAACAGGGGACAATCGACGCCGAGAGGCGCCGCCGACCTAGGAAGGCTCTGATGGCCGACTACTACGGGAACCAGCCCCAGGACGTCCGCCCGGGGATCGACGCGCGCAGGCTGTGGGCGGGCGGCGTGGCGACGGCGGTGATCGCGGCCCTGCTCGCGGTGGTCGGGCTGCTGATCGCGCGCGGGGTCTTCGAGGTCGAAGTGCTGGCCCCAAAAGGCGAGGGCGTCTGGGGCAACGCGAGCACCACGACGTACGCCCTGGTCGCCGCCGCGGTGGCCCTGCTCGCCACCGGGCTGATGCACCTGCTCAGCGTCGCCACGCCCGCGCCGTCGCAGTTCTTCGGCTGGATCATGGTGCTGGTGACGCTGATCGCGGTGGTCCTGCCGCTGACGCTGACCGTCGCCCCGAGCGCGAAGATCGCCACGGCCGCGATCAACCTCGTCATCGGGCTGGTGATCGCCACGGTGGTCAACAGCATGGCGGCCAGCGCCCGGACGCTGCACCGGCGCCGCAGCCAGCAGCAACCCGCGCCGCCGACGCGCCAGTACCCGCAACAGCCGCCGCCGACGACCCGCTACTACGACCAGTGAGCGTGGACACCGCCGACGTGCGGACGACGAACCGCCGCGTGATCGAGCAGTTCCGGGCGGGTGGCGAGGTCGAGGGCATGCACCGCGAGCGGCTGGTGCTGCTGACGACGACGGGCCGGCGCTCCGGTAAGCGGCGCACGGTGCCGATGATGTACCACCGCGACGGCGAGAGACTGCTGGTCGTGGCTTCGAACATGGGAGCCGCGAAGCACCCGGGCTGGTACCTGAACCTGATCGCGGATTCCCGGGTGAAGGTGGAGGTGGACGGCGCGACGTTCGACGGGGAAGCGCTGCCGCTGCTGGGGGCGGACTACGTGCGGACGTGGACGGAGCTGGAGAAGCACTACCCGTTCCTGGCTGACCACCAGGCGAAGGCCCGGAAGGCCAAGCGGGTGATCCCGATCGTGGAACTGTCCGAAGAGGACCTCGGCTGAAGTCCTCTTCGGACCGGGACTACTTGCTCGCCACCCGCCGGTACTTCGCCGTGGCCAGCGGGGCGAACACCGCGATGATCGCCACGCAGCACAGGATCGCGTACAGCGCCGCGTTCTCGGCCGGCCACCCCGTCGGCGCCGGCCCGAACCGGTTGCCGAACAGGTCGCGCGTCGCGTTGATCACCGCCGTGAACGGGTTCCAGTCCGCGATCGCCTTGAGGAACGCCGGCAGCGTCTGCGTCGGGACGAACGCCGACGAGATGAAGCTCAGCGGGAACATCCAGACCAGCCCCAGGCTCTGCGCCACCTCCACGCTGCGCGCCGCCAGGCCGATCAGCGCGCCGACCCACGACAGGGCCCACGCGAACATCAGCATCACCAGGTACCCCAGCAGCGCGTCCCAGAAGCTGCCGCGGATCCGCCAGCCCACGATCAGGCCGCACGCCGACATCACGACCAGCGCCACCACGCTGACCACCAGGTCGGACGTCGTCCGGCCGAGGACCACCGCGATGCGGGACATCGGCAGCGAGCGGAACCGGTCGATGATGCCCTTCTGCAGGTCGTTCGCGAAGCCGATCACGGTGAACGCCGAGTTGAACGCCACCGTCTGGGCGAAGATGCCCGCGATGAGGAACTCGCGGTAGGCCGCGCCGCCCGACTCGCCGCCGATCGCGTTGCCGAAGACGTAGGCGAACAGCAGCACGAACATGATCGGCTGCAAGGTCGCGGCCATCAGCCAGTCGGGGTTGCGGCGGACGTTCATCAGGTTGCGCCACGTGATGATGCGGCCGTCCGAGATTCCCTTCGCGATCGCGTTCACTTCGCCACCTCCTCGGCGGGTTCGGCGCCGTGGCCGGTCAGGGACAGGAACACGTCGTCGAGCGTCGGCCGGTGCAGGGCGACGTCCTGGACGGCGATGCCGTGGGAATCGAGCCGGCGCAAGGCTTCGATGAGCGCCTTCGGCCCGGTGTCGACGAAGATCTCGGCGCGCCGCGTGTGGTCGTCGCCGGACGGCTCGCCGGTGCCCACCTCGCGCAGCACCTCCAGGGTGGCCGGCAGGTCGGCGGCCGAGGCGACGACCAGTTCCAGCCGTTCGCCGCCGATCTGCGCCTTGAGCTCGTCGGCCGTGCCGCGCGCGATCACCCGGCCGTGGTCGATCACCACGATCGAGTCGGCGAGCTGGTCGGCCTCTTCGAGGTACTGGGTGGTCAGCAGCACGGTCGTGCCGTCCGCGACCAGCTCCTTGATGACGCCCCAGGTGTCGAGGCGCCCGCCCGGGTCGAGGCCGGTGGTCGGCTCGTCGAGGACGACGACGGTCGGCTCGGCGACCAGCGCGCCGGCCAGGTCGAGCCGCCGCCGCATGCCGCCCGAATAGCCCTTCGCCGGCCGGTCCGCGGCATCTTCGAGCGCGAACCGGGCCAGCAGCTCCCGGGCGCGCGACCGGGCGGCGGACTTCCGCCTGCCGTACAACCGCCCGACCATGTAAAGGTTTTCGAACCCGGTGAGGTTCTCGTCGACGGCCGCGTACTGGCCGGACAGCCCGATCCGCTGCCGCACCTCGTCGGGCTGGGTCAAGACGTCGTACCCGGCCACCCGCGCCGACCCCGAGTCCGGCCGCAGCAGCGTCGTCAGGATGCGGACCGTGGTCGTCTTCCCGGCGCCGTTCGGGCCGAGCAGGCCGAGCACGCGCCCGGCCGGGATGTCGAGGTCGACGCCGTCGAGCGCGCGGGTCGACCCGTAGGTCTTGACGAGTCCGCGCACCTGGACGGCACAGTCCGGTTCGGGCATGGCGGTTCCCCTCTCGGTGACCCCGCCAAGCTAGGCCACGGCGCCCGCTTTGTCGTCCGGGTTTATCCCTGAGCCGCCGCGAGCGTGACGGCCAGTTCCGGCGGCGTCCGGAGCGTCTGGAACACGACGCAATAGCGCTCGGTCAGCTTTTCGAGCGTGGCGAGCTGCTCTCCGGAAGCGTCGGTGTCGAGGGCGAACGACAGCCGGATCGCGCGGAAGCCCACCGGCGCGTCCTTCGCGACGGCGAGGGTGCCGCGGAAGTCCAGTTCGCCTTCGGCGCGGACCCGGCCGCCGCGCACCTCCAGGCCCAGCGACGTCGCCACCGCCCGCAGCGTCACGCCGGCGCACGCGACGAGCGCCTCCAGCAGCATGTCGCCGGAACACGCGAGGGTGCCGTCGCCGCCGGTCGCCGGGTGCAGGCCGGCTTCCACGACCGCGCGGCCCGTTTCGACCTTGCAGGAGATCCCGAGGCCGTCGAGCTCGGCGTCGGCGTGCAGCGTGACGACCGCGCTCTCCGGCTGCTCGCGGTACTTGTCCTTCAACGGGGCCTGGGTCGCGCGCAGCTCTTCGGTGTCCATGGGCCGATTCTGCCCCCGCGGACGGCGGAAAGCGAAAAGGCGGGGAGCCGGATTTCCCGGCCTCCCCGCCTTTTCAGTGCGGATTCAGCGGTTTCAGCTCAGCGTCACCGCGACGTCGTCGATCACGAACGACGTCTGCAGGGAGCTGTCCTCGGTGCCGGTGAACTTCAGCGCCAGGGTGCCGCCGGCGGCCGACGAAACGTCGATCGTCTTGAGCGCGTACCCGGACGCCTTGTTCAGGTTGGAGTAGCTGCCCAGCGTCGCGCTGCCGTTGGTGACGGTCAGCTTGTCGTAGGCGGTGGTGGTGGTCGTTTCCGCGGTGTCGATGTGCACGTAGAACGTCAGGCTGGCGTGGCAGCCCGCCGGGATGCTGACCGACTGCGCGACCGACTCCGTGTGCGTGGAGCCGTAGCCGTCGAGCCAAGCGCTGTACGTGCCGCCGTGCGCGGCTTCACCCGAGGACGCCCACTGGCCGATGGCACCGGTGGTGCCGGTCCAGCTGCCGCTGCCCGATTCGAAGCCGCCGTTGACGATCTTCTGGCCGGAGCAGCCGGTGGTGGTGCCGACGGTCCAGGAGAACGACGCCGTGCCGGTCTTGTTGGCCGCGTCCTTCGCCGTCACCGTGACGCTCGAGGTGCCCGCGGTGGTCGCGGTGCCCGAGATCGTGCCGGTGGAGGCGTTGATCGACAGGCCGGCCGGCAGGCCGGTGGCGGTCCAGGAGTACGGCGCGGTGCCACCGCTGGCCGACAGCGGCAGGTTCACCGCGGTGCCGGTGACGGTCGACTGGTTGCCCGGGTTCGAAACGGTGACCGTGCCGGTCGCCGAGCAGGTCGGGTCGGCCGACTGCGCCGGCACGCTGATCGCGTCCCACGCCGCCTTGACGGTGTTGAACTCGGTGCAGCTGCCCGGGAAGAGGTTCTTCGCCGCGGTCAGCGTCCAGGTGCGGTACTTCAGGTACGAGCTGCTGGTGGTCTTGAGCAGCATCGCGTTGTAGAAGATCTTCACCGCGGTCTGGACACCGAGGCCGGTGACCGTCGAGCTGTTGCAGGTCGAGCTGGTCGGCTGCCCGTTGGTCGGGTTGGTGCCTTCGGCCAGCAGGTAGAACCAGTGGTTGCCGGGGCCGGCGGCCGCGTGCACCTCACCGTTGGGGACGGAGCTGTCGTAGCAGTTCTTGTCGCCCAGCGCCGACGGGTTGTACATGTTGCGGATCGGGCCGGAACCGACGAGGTTGACCTGCTCGCCGACGAGGAAGTCCGGCTGGTCGTAGGGAGCGGGCTCGTTCGCGAACCACTCGGTCGAGGCGCCGAAGACGTCCGCGACGAACTCCTGCGTGCCCGCACCGGAGATGCCACCCGGGGTGTGGTCGTCGATGCCGTGGCCGTGCTCGTGCGCGACGACGTCGATCGAGCCGATCCAGCCACCGGCGGTGTTCTTGCCGATCTGGACCTGGCTGCCGTCGTAGTAGGCGTTCTGGTCGTTCAGGCCGACGCGGATCGGCCAGCCGCCGCCGCTGCCGTCGAAGCTGTTGCGGCCCAGCCACTGCGAGAGCATCTTGTTCTCGGTCTGGGCGGCGAACAGCGCGTCGACGCAGCCGGTTTCGCGGTTGCTGGCGGTGCCGTTGCCCCAGAGGTCGTCCGGCCCGCTGAAGGTGGTGTTGTTGGCCGCGTCCTGGCAGGACGTGTTGGTGATCGTCGGGTCCTTCAGCGAGTACGTGCTGCCCGAGTGCGTCGTGTCGAGGTGCACCGGGTTCGGCCCGTTCCACGCGCTGGTGCCGTCACCGTTGAGGACGTGCTCCTGCGTCTTGAGCACCTTGCCGGTGGTGGCGTCGACGATGACGTCGAGCCGGCTCGGGCCTTCGGCGTCGCGGCCGACGACCGTGCTCTTCCAGGCCAGCGTCGGCGAGCCGAGCGCGTAGACGACCTGCTGGGCGGGGCTCACGCTGTCCACGGCGGACAGCTGCTGCCGCGCGGTCGCCTCGGCCGCGGCCTTCGTCACCTTGCCGGTGGTCGAGGCGAGGTTGATGGTCTGGTCCTGCGCGACGGAGGTGCCGAGCACCTGGCCCGTCGAGTTGGTCGCCACGACGAAGTCGCCGCCGACGACGGGCAGGCCCTTGTAGCTGCGCTCGTAGGGGATGTACTGGAGGCCGTTCGTCGAGGAAATCGCTTTCTGGGCCTGGAAAACGTCGTCCGCGCTGGCGTGCAGCGCGGCGGGCCTGCTCGCCACGAGGCCGGCGGCCGCGGTCGTGGCCTGGGCCAGGGCGCTCGGAGCCGCGTCCGGGGTGGCGTTCGGGGTGGGTTGCGCCTGTGCGGTACCGGTGATGCAGAGCGCGCCGACGAGTATGCCGGTTGCTGCCAAGACGACTGGACGTCTCAGTTCCATCGAGGGATCTCCTCCGGGCAGGGTGAACCAGACCCGGGTTCGAGACCGGGCCGGATCAAGGGGACGAGAGGTGGTGCTGTGGAACGGAAATCAGAATCCGGTGCCGGAGCCTCGTGAACAAGCGACTAACGTACGGTCTTATCTACCGGACGCAATAACTCCCAAAAAGGACATATCCCGCTATTGGGATTCGATCGGCTGACCGTCCACTCAGGACGGGAGCCGGATCACCGCCGTTCGGGTGATCTTTCCCGCGTCCGAAACGACGAAGGCCCCCTCGCCGGTGGATCGGCGAAGGGGCCTTCGTGGTACGAGTGTGTCAGGCGGTCTTCTCGCGCTTCGGGAGCTTCCAGCCCGGGCGCACGAAGTGGCACGTATACCCGTTCGGAATGCGCTGCAGGTAGTCCTGGTGCTCCGGCTCGGCCTCCCAGAAGTCGCCCACCGGGCTGACTTCGGTGACGACCTTGCCCGGCCACAGCCCGGACGCTTCGACGTCGGCGATCGTGTCCTCGGCGACGCGCTTCTGCTCGTCGTTTTCGAAGAAGATCGCGGAGCGGTAGCTCACGCCGATGTCGTTGCCCTGACGGTTCTTCGTCGTCGGGTCGTGCACCTGGAAGAAGAACTCGAGCAGATCGCGGAACGTGGTCCGGGTGGGGTCGTAGACCACCTCGATGGCCTCGGCGTGCGTGCCGTGGTTGCGGTAGGTCGCGTTCGGGACGTCGCCGCCGCTGTAACCGACCCGGGTCGAGATGACCCCGGGCTGACGGCGGAACAGCTCCTGCATGCCCCAGAAGCAGCCGCCGGCCAGGACGGCCCTTTCGGTTGACGTGCTCACGGCGTCACTCCTTCTCCTCGTCTGGTGCTGCCACCTGTACAACTTCGGCGGTACACCGATGATTCCACGAGAGGGTTACGGAAGCCTGACGTCACCCGGCCTGCAGCTTCGCCAGGGTGAGGACGTCGCCGCCGATGCCCCAGCCGCCGTCGGAGACCTCTTCGACCAGCACCATCGTGTTCGCGCGGGCGCGGTCGCCGTAGATCTCGGAGTACAGGTCGGTCGTGCGGGTGACGATCAGCTCCTTCTGCTCCGGGGTGAGGGTGCCGGCGGGGACCTTGAAGTTGGCGAACGGCATCGTGAGCGTCCTTTGTTATCGATGGTGTCGTGCTTGCGTAATCGACGCTAACACGGTTGGTGAATCGACGCTACCCTCTGCTTGATATCGATGATACTCGCTGGTAGCGTCGGTGAGGTGGACGTGAGAACGCGGATCCTGGAGGCGGCGGCCGACCTGCTGGCGCACTCCGGCGACTTCTCCACGCGGGCGGTCTGCGAGGCGGCCGGCGTCGGGGCGCCGGCGCTGTACCGGCAGTTCGGCGACAAGGAAGGCCTGCTCGCCGCCGTCGTCGACCACGGGTTCGAGCGGTACCTCGCCGGCAAGCGGGCCGCGAAGCCGTCCGGCGACCCGGTGCGCGACCTGCGCGACGGCTGGGACAACCACGTCGCGTTCGCGCTCGCCCACCCCAACCACTACCGCCTGATGTACTCGGGCCTGTCGACACCACCGGGGGCGGCCGCCGAGGCGCACGGCCTGCTGCTCGCGGTCCTGGAGCGCTGCGCGGCGGCGGGACGACTGACGCTGCCGCCGCCGCTCGCCGCGCAGATGGTCATGGCCGCCAACGCCGGTGTCGCGCTGTCGATGATCACGCGGCCGGAGCTCTACCCGGACGCCGGGTTTTCCGTCCGGGTGCGCGAAAGCGTGCTGGCCGGGGTCCTCGCGGCGGCGCGGCCGGAGCCGGACGACGTCGCCGCGACGGCGACGACGCTCGCCGCTCAGCTGCCTTCCGCGGTACCGGGGGACCTGACGGCCGCCGAAGTGACGTTGCTGCGGGAGTGGCTGGCGCGGTTGAGCGTCCACAGTGGACGCTGAGCCGGACGGCCGCGCCGGTTGGGCCGTCCGCGAGCAACTTTTCCTTCGGGGCGGCGGGGGTGGGACGATGAGCCGGGGCCGGTCCCCGATCCGGTTCCGGGGAGGCGCGCGATGCGCGACCACGACGTGACGCTCTCGGAGCGGACCAGCGGTGCGCTGGTCGTCGAAATCCAAGGCGAGCTGGACATCGGCACCGTGCTGCGGTGGACGACGTTGATCGAAGCCGCCATCTGCGAACTGCCGGAGCCGCACCTGCTGGTCCTCGACCTGACGGCGCTGCGGTTCCTGTCGGTGCGCGGGGCCCGGGGGTTGCTCGAGGCGGTGGAGAGCTGCCGGGACCGCGGCATCACCGGCTGTCTGATCGTCCCGCCGGGCGGCGCGGCCGCCCGGGTGGTGCGGCTGACGGGGCTGGCCGCCCGGGTCCGGGTCTTCCCGAGCCGGCTGACGGCGATCGCCGCCTGCCAGCCGGTGGAGATGCGGTGGCTGCCGGGCTGACCCGCACGGGGACGTCGGCCGGCCGCACCTCGCGGCCGGGCGCCCGCCGCCGGAGCAGCCCGGCCGCGGCTGCCCGCCCGCGGTGTCTTCGGCCGAGGCGGCTATTCGCCCCGCATCGAGCGGCGGATCTGGGCGAGCCGGTCCTTGGCCGCCTGGTCGCGGTCGGCGATCTGCTTGTCGAGGGCTTCGGCGGTGTTCTCCGTGCCCAGCCCCGCGACGTCGGCGGCGCCCAGCGACGTCGTGTAGCGGTTCTCGATCTTGTCGCGGACGAAGTCGAAGCTGGGCACCCCGCCCTCGCTGTAGTCCGGGTCGGGGAGCGGCGGCGAGGGGATCGCCAGCGCGGCGGTCGGTGTCTCGTCGACGATCTCACCTTCGACGATGTTCTCGTCCTCGGGTTTGCTCACGCTCCGAGTTTAGCGCCGGTGGCGGCCCGCCGGGTCCGCCAGCGTCTCGCGGACGGCCCGCTCGACGAGGATCGGGACGAACGCGTGGATCCGCGCGGCGGCGAACCGGGTCCGTTCGCGTTCGACGAGGCTGTGGGCGGACGTCGGGTCCAGGTCCGCGTAGTCCTGACGCAGCCGGTCCTCGACCACGTGCAGCTGGAGGTCGAGCTGTTCGGAGGCGATCGTGTCGAGCGTCTGAGTGGTCATGGAGTTCTAGTACCGCGCCAGAAGAATCCCGCGTGAACGGAAGATGAACGACAGGTGAGGCTCGGCCAGTGGGTAATTCGGCCGTGGGGCGGTGCGGCCCGGTGGGGAATTCTCGACCGCGCACAGCCGGTATCCGGAGGGAGCAGACCATGAGTGCCGGGGCCTACCGCGCCGAGACCACCGAAATGGGGACGGTCGCCAAGGCGGTCGAGGAAGTCGGGTCGTCCTTCCTCTCGACCACCCGCGACCTGGAAGGCCTGGTGCTGGACGCGATGTCGTTCGCCGGCATCGGCAGCGGGGTCGCCGCCGCGAACTCGGCGTTGCACTCCTCGCTGAGCAGCGCGCTCCAGAAGTTCCTGAGCCTGATCACGAACGTCAACCAGAACGTCCAGACGGCCGCGAACGGCTACAACGCCGCCGACTCCGACGTCGCGCAGGCCTACGGCGGTGGTCGGAACGCCGCTGCTCAGGGTGGCGGGGGAGCGGCGGCCGCGGCGGCACCGCCGCAGCTCGACGCGCGGGTCGTCGACTCGATCATGCGCTCCGAAGGGGCGACCGGTGAGCAGGGCGGCGTGCCGGAGGCGTACGGCTTCCGGCAGAACATGCACAACGGCTACGACCGGATCATCGCCGCGCGCGAGCAGTACGGCATCGGCAGCGCCGAAGAACGCGCCGTCGTCTCGGACCTGATGACCGCGAACGCGCGCACCGCGGGCGCGCTCAACTTCACCGACCCCGGCGCGCAGGCCGCGGTCATGTCCGGGGCGCACATGCGGGGCGCCGGCGGCGTCCGCGCGATCCTCAACCACATGGCGGGCGACGACATCGTCCGCAGCTCGGGCGCGATCAGCGACGCGGCCGTGCAGCACGCGCAGGGCCTCACGCCGGAGCAGTTCCAGCAGGAGTTCCACGACGCGCGCATCGAGTACGACCGCCAGATCTACGGGGACACGACCACCCGTCAGGGCGGGCACACGGCGAACTGGTGGGACCGCTACGGCAACGGCCTGACCCAGCGCTACGACCGCGAGCAGAACGAGTTCCTCCGGCTGTCGCAACCTCAGGAGTGATCGCCGGTTCGAAGATCGGAAAACGGGGCACCCTACATCGTGTAGCCGAACGACAACGGGAGGCACGCGATGAACCGGAGGATGATCGCACTACTGGGCGGGGTCGCCGCGATGGCGGGGACCTTGGCGTTCGCGGGAACGGCCGAAGCGGCGTCGTCGACGCCGTGCGGTGCCGCCGCGAAGGCCTGTGTCCAGCGCAGTTCGAATACGGCGTGGCTGACGGACGGTGCCGGCCACGTCACCTACGGCGGAGTCCCGATCACGGTCGGGCTCGCGAAGTACCCGACACCGCTCGGGACGTTCCACGTGCAGTACAAGGACATCGACCACTACAGCAAGCAGTTCAACGGGCCGATGCCGTACTCGGTGTTCTTCACGAACACCGGCGTGGCGTTCCACCAGGGCAGCCTGAAGGTCAAGTCGCACGGGTGCGTGCACCTTTCGCACGCGGCCGCGGTGACGTTCTACAACTCGCTGCACCCGGGTGACGTCGTCCAGGTCGTGCCCTGATCCGTCCCGTGTGGACGGTCGAGGAGCGCGCCGGTGACGGCGCCGAAGACCAGGTGGTCCAGGACCTGCGGGACGCGGGGAAGCGTCCGCACGGCCGGGTAGGCCCGGCCGGCTACGCCAAGGTCCAGCGCCGCGATCGCCAGCCCGGCAGCCGCGCCTCGGAGCGGTCCGAGGCGGTGCCGCCGGGCGGTCGCGGCGAGGACCCCGGTCCAGGCGGCCGAGACGACGACGTGCGCGATCAGCCCGGCGGCGACGCCGGGCCGGTCGCGCCGCCCGGGCAGCAGGGTGCCCGCGGCGCGGGTGGCGGTCAGCGGGTCGCGCCCGGTGAAGAGAGCGTGGGCCGTGGACGGGATCCCGCTCACGACCGCGGCGACGGCTCCGGCGCGGAAAGCCCGGCGAGCCGACGCCGTGAACGGCTCTTTCACCCCGGCGTCCGGCTCACCCGGCCGCCAGGTACGCGGCGACGCGGACGCGCAGGCCGCGGACGTGCGGCAGCGCGATCGTGAAGCTGCGCGCCGGCCGGTACCCGGGCCACGGATCGCCGTGGGTGCACGGTCCGGTGAAGTACACGAAGCCGTCTTCGTCGTCGTAACGGCCTGGTGACCAGCGCGTGGCGTCGCCCGCCCGGCGGTCCCGGCACCCGGCCCGCGCCAGCCAGTACGCCTCGTGCTTCATCACGCGCCTGAGCTGCGCGGCGAAGGCCGTCAGTTCGTCTTCGGGCAGGCCCAGACCGCGCCCGCCCCACACCCGCGGTGCGCGTTCATAGGTGCGCCCGGGACAACCGAACGTGACCGCGCCCTCTGCGCAGCGACGGGTCCAGTGACCGGTTTCCCTTGTCAGGGCGGAGAAAGAGGATCCGCCGGTGATCTCCAGCGTCATGGGGGAACGATAGTCGATCACGTGCCGACGGGTACCGCCGCGCGGGTGTCGATCGGTGATCTCATGGTGTATACAGTATGCAGTAGCCTGCCTGGGCAGAGGAGACCGCCATGTATTCCGTCACGAACCCCGCCACCGGTGAACTCGTGGAGGAGATCCCGAACTCGACCGACGAGGAGGTCCGCGCCGCGATCGACCGCGTCCACGGGGGGTTCGCGGCCTGGCGCGCCCGGCCGGTCGCCGAGCGGGCCGCGATCGTGCTGCGCGCGGCGGAGCTGTTCGCCGAACGCGCCGACGAGCTGGCGGCGATCATGACCCTTGAAATGGGCAAGCGGATCAACGAGGGGCGCGGCGAGGTCGGCGTCGTCGTCGACATCTTCCGGTACTACGGCGAGCGCGGCCCGGAGCTGCTGGCCGACGAGCCCCTCCCGATCCGCGGCGGCGAAGCGGTGCTGACGAAGGAGCCGATCGGGGCACTGCTCGGCGTCATGCCGTGGAACTTCCCGGCCTACCAGGTCGCCCGGTTCGTGGCGCCGAACCTGGTACTGGGCAACACGATCCTCCTCAAGCACGCGTCGATCTGCCCGCGCTCGGCGATGGCCATCGAGAGCGTGCTGCGCGACGCGGGGGTGCCGCCGGACGCGTACGTGAACGTGTTCGCGTCGAGCCGCCAGGTCCCGTGGATGCTCGCCGACCCGCGCCTGGTCGGGGTCTCGCTGACGGGCAGCGAGCAGGCGGGGATCTCCGTCGCGGCCGAGGCCGGGCGGAACCTCAAGAAGTGCGTCCTGGAGCTGGGCGGGTCCGACCCCCTGATCGTGCTGGACACCGACGACCTGGACGAGACGGTCAAGATCACCGCGACGGCCCGGATGCGCAACTGCGGGCAGTCGTGCAACGCGCCGAAGCGGATGATCGTTTTGGGTGAGCTTTACGACGAGTTCGTGGACCGGTTGGCCAAGCGCGTGGCGGAGTACTACGTACCGGGCGACCCCGCTGATCCGGCGACGACGCTGCCGCCGTTGGCTTCCATCGCGGCGGCGGAGGAGGTGGCTGGTCAGGTCTCGACGGCTGTCCGGGAGGGCGCGAAGTTGCGCGCCGGCGGGCGGCGGGTGCCCGGACCCGGGGCTTATCTGGAAGCGACCGTCTTGACCGATGTGGCTCCGGGGATGGCCGCTTATCACGAGGAGATCTTCGGGCCCGTCGTGCTGGTTTTCCGGGCTGAGACCGAGGATGAGGCGGTCGCCCTGGCCAATGACACGCCGTTCGGGTTGGGGGCCAGCGTTTTCGGTACTGATCGGGAACGGGCTTTGCGGGTGGCTCGGCGGATCGAGGCTGGGATGGTTTATCTCAACAAGTCGGGTGGGTCGGAGGCGGATTTGCCCTTTGGTGGGATCAAGCGGTCGGGGATTGGGCGGGAACTGGGGGCTTTGGGGATTGAGGAGTTCATGAACAAGAAACCGATCCGGCTTTGAGTTTTTGTGGTGACGAGGAAGCCGGAGGGGTCTGTCACCCCTCCGCCCCTCGCCGCCGGTCCTGCGGCGATCGCTACGGGATGATGCCCTTCGAGTTCAGCGCATCCGTCAGCCGCTCGCGCAGTTCCTGGGCCGTTGCCTGGACGTCGATCTCCGCCGGGGGTGACAGCACCTTCGAAATCACCGTCGACAGGTTCTGGTACGCCGGGGTCAGCGGGCGGACCGCCGCGTCCGTCAGGGCCGCCTGGATGTCGCCCTTCATCGGGTACTGGTCGGCCATGGTGGGGTTTTCCTTCGGGTCCGCCGGTTTCGCCGGATCCAACGGCGCGTTGTCGCGGTAGATCGACGCGATGCTCGGGGGAATGCCGTCCACCAGGGCCTGGTACTTCTGCGAAGTCGCGTTGCGCAGGCACAGCGCCGCTTCGAACGCCTCCGGCTTGTGCTGGGAATACGTCGAGACCGCCAGGTTGAAGCCGCCGATCGTGACGCGGCTCGGCTGGCCGGCGACCACCGACGGGTAGCGCGTCCACTTGAAGTGGGCCAGGTCCTGGGGCTTTTCCTTCGCGTAGGACGCATACACGAACGGCCAGTTCAGCTCGGTCGCCGCCTGGCCGCGCTGGAAGGCCTGGCGGATGTCGTCCTCCTTCTGGTTCGTCAGGGACGGGTCCGTGATCCCCGCTGTCGTGAGCGTCTTCAGCAGCGAAAGCGCCTTCACCGCGCCGTCGTCCATCACCACGGACTTGCCGTCGTCGGACAGGATGTGCCCGCCCGCGGACGCCACCAGCGTGTTGTAGAAGACGACCAGCCCTTCGTACTGCGCACCTGTGAACACGACCTGGTACGGCTTCCCGGCGGCCTTCAGCTGCTGCGCCTGCGTCATGAGCTCGTCGAACGTCTTCGGCGGCGACGGCGTGATCCGGTCGTCGTACCAGAGCAGCTGGACGTTGGTGTTCTTCGTCGCGCCGTAGAGCTTGCCGTTCCACTTCGCGGTGGCCAGCGGCCCCGGCAGCACGTCCTGCGTGGCCGCCGCCGCGCTCGCGCCGGTCCACTCCTCGGCCCAGCCCGCTTCGGCGAACTCCGGCACCCACGTGACGTCGAGGCCGAGCACGTCCAGCGACGTGTCGCCCGCGGCGAGCCGGCGGACCATCTGCTCGCGCTGGCCGTCCGCGCCGCGCGGCAGCTTGTTGTAGACGATCTTGTACCGGCCGCCGGCCTCCTGCGTGCACCGGTCGACCACGTTCTGGAGGTGGTCCTCCGGCGAGATGTACAGGTTGATCGTCAGCCCGCCGGCGGAAGAGCACGCACTGAGCGCGGTGGCGGCCAGCAGGGCCGCGCCGGTGAGGGGGAGGAACAGGCGCATGTCGGCCTCCTTGCCGGGCAGGCGACGCCATTGCAAGCGCTTGCATCGATGATTAGCCTTGATCAAGGGCACTGTCAATGCCTGGAACTCGTCCGGTTGCAAGCGCTTGCAACGAATGGGGCAGGGGATGCCGGAGAAGCTCGACGACGTGGCGCGGCTGGCGGGAGTCTCGGCGGCCACCGTGTCGCGGGCGCTGCGCGGGGTGCCCGGCGTCGCCGACCGCACGCGGACGCGGGTGCTCGCGGCCGCCGCCGAGCTCGGGTACGCCGTCTCGCCCGCCGCGTCGAGCCTGGCCACGGGCCGGACCGGGACCGTCGGGGTGATCGTGCCCTACGTCGACCGCTGGTACTTCTCGCGCCTCATCTCCGGCGTCGAGCGGGTGCTGCGCGACGCCGGGACCAGCCTGCTGCTCTACAACCTCGGCGACGACCCGGGCCGCGCGCGGTTCTTCGCCGGCCTCCCGCTGCGCCGCCGGGTCGACGCCGTGCTCGTGCTTTCCCTGCCGCTGAAGGACGCCGAACGCGAGCAGGTGCTGGGCCTCGGCGTCCCGCTCGTCACGATCGGCACCGAGGAACCCGGCGGGGACTCCGTCGGGATCGACGACCACGGCGCCGCGGTGACCGCGATGCGCCACCTCGTCCAGCTCGGTCACCGCGAGATCGCGTTCATCGGCGAGAGCGCCCCGATCCCGCTCGGGTTCTCGACGCCGTTGCGGCGGCTGGCCGCGTATCGCGAGGTCTACCACGCGGTGTGCCGCGAAGACGGCCGCGAACCGGAGGCTGCGTTCGAGACCGGGGGCGGGTTCACCGTCTCGGGTGGGGAGCGGGCGATGGGCGCCCTCCTCGGCTTGCCCCGCCGGCCGACCGCGGTGTTCGCCGCCTCCGACGAGATGGCCTTCGGGGCGCTGCGGACGCTGCGCCGGGCGGGACTGCGGGTACCCGGCGACGTCTCGGTGATGGGGTTCGACGATCACGAACTGGCCGGCCTGCTCGAGCTGAGCACCGTCTCGCAGCCCGTCACCGAGCTGGGCGAGCGGGCCGGCCGGCTGCTCCTGGCGCGATTGTCCGGTGGAAAAATCGCGACATCTCCGGTGATTCTCGGGACACAACTAGTCCTTAGGGGCAGTACTGCGCCGCCCGCGCGCCGCTGACCTGCTGTTTTTCCGGCGTTGCTCTGTTCGGTCGATTGCGGCCTACTCGATCTTTAGGTCAAATAATCGCCGACAAGGATTAATCGCCGTGAGGAGCTGGCTGTGCACTGGGGGTCCGTGCTCGAACTCGAAGACAGCGGGGCGGGGATGGTCCGCCCGTACTTCCGCACCCACGGCAGGACCCGGCCGACCCGGGACCTCCCGATCGAGACACTGGTGTCGATCACCCAGCGGGGGCGGGCCGTGGTGCGGGGCAGCACGCAGGAGGAGACGGAGATCTGCGCGCTGCTGCGGACTTCGCAGTCGGTCGCCGAGGTCGCCGCGCGCCGGCGGATCCCGCTGGGGGTGGCGCGGGTCCTGCTGTCCGATCTGGCGGACCGGGGGATCGTCGCCGTGCACACCGCCCGCAAGGGATCCGGGAACCGGCCGAGCCTCGAGCTGATGGAACGCATCCTCCACGGCCTCAGCCGGCTGTGAACTCCCTGATCAGCCGGGCGAACTCGGTCGGCTGGTCCAGCGGGAGCAACGTGTAGCTGTCGGCCACCTCCACGAGCTTCCCCTTCGGTAGCAACGCTTCCAGCCGCCGGGCGTGGTCGAGCGGCATGACGCGGTCCTCGGTCGCCCAGGCCAGGAGCACCGGCCGGTCGAAGCTCGGCAGCCGTTCGGCCGCCTCGAGCAGGAAGCCCGGCGAAGCGGCCGCCGCCCGCAGGACGCGGACCGTGTCGCGGCGGATCGCCGCGTCGGCCAGGAGCGGGCGGATCCAGCGGGCCGTCGCCGCGTCACCGCGCTTGGTCAGCCAGCCGAACGCGATCGGGAGCCGCCGTACCGCGCGCAGCCGCATCTGCTGCATGAACACGCCGAACAGGCCCGGGGACAGCTTGCCGGTGGCGACCAGCGTCTTGCCGGTGAGCCCGGGCGGGAAGTTGTCGAACGCGTCGCACGAGCCGAGGACCACGCCGCTCACCCGAGGCGCGCCGTTCGCCATCAGCAGCTGCACCAGCGCGCCGCCGGTGTCGACGCCGACGAGGGTGACGTCCCGCAGGTCGAGGCGCTCGAGGAACTCCGTGAGCAGCGCGGCGATGCCGCTCATCGAAAGGTCGGCGTCCTCGTGCATCGGCTGCCGGTGCGCGCCCAGCGGCAGCGTCGGGACGACGCACCGGTGGCCGGTCAGCTCGGCGACCGTCTCGTCCCACAGGGTGCCGTCCATCAGCAGGCCGTGGACGAAGACGACGACCGGGCCCGGCCCGCCCGTGTCGGTGTACTCGACGGTTCCCGCAGTCAGCTCGATCCGCATGCCGAAAGTGAACCATGTGGTTCGCAAACTGTCGAGACGTCAGGGAGCCGCTTCCTCCCGTTCGACCGCCCGCAGCAGCGCCTCGAACCCGGCGGCCGCGCTGTCGCCGTCCGCGCTGGTCAGCAGGTCCACGAGGAAGCCGCGCAGCGTCGCGAGGATCATCGACGCGACCTCGAACTTCCGCTGCTCCGGCCAGTCGGGCGGGCAGAACGACACCAGCGTCGGCAGGTACTGCTGGGACGCGCCCCGCCCGAGCGCCGCGTACCGGCCCGGGTCGTACATCGCCAGGCCCATCGCCTGGTCGAGGACCCGCCGCAGTGCGGACTCCTCGTCGCGCAGGCTCACCCAGGCGGCGCGGACCCGGTCGGTCAGCGATGCCGACGACGCGGCGACCGCGGTCAGCGCGTTGCCGATCCGCCGCTCGCGCAACGAAAAGACCACTTGGCGGAGCAGGTCTTCGGCGCTTTCGAAGTGGTAGAGCAGCACCTTGTGCGTGGTCCCGGCCGACTTCGCCGCACGCCGCAGCGAGAAGTCGACGAGACCGTTCTCGGCGACGTCGTCGGTGATCGTCGCCAGCAGCTCCCGGCGTCGTGTCTCGCCGCGGGCCGAGCCGGCCGAGCGCCGGTAGCCGGTAGCGTTCTCCATGCGGGACAGCTTGGCACGGGGAGGGGACGTTCATGCGGGTGCTGGTGACCGGGGGCAACGCCGGGATCGGCTACTTCGCCGCCGAACAGCTGGCTTCGGCCGGCGCGGAAGTGGTGATCGGCAGCCGGGATCCGGCGAAGGCGGAAAGCGCGCGGACCGCCATCCGGTCGCGGGTCGCCGGGGCGAAGGTCGAGCACGTCCGGATCGACCTCGCCGACCTGGCCTCGCTCGAAGCGGTCGACGCCGGAGAGCTCGACGCCGTCGTCTGCAACGCGGGAGTGGCGCTCGACAACCCGCCGCGGCGCGAGACCGCGGGCGGTCACGAGCTGATGTTCGGCACCAACCACCTCGGGCACTTCGCCCTGGTCGCCCGGCTGATGCCGCGGCTGGCGCCGGACGCGCGCATCGTCACCACCGGCAGCTTCGCCGCGAAGTCCGCGAAGCTCGACTTCGCCGATCTTCAGTGTGAGCGCGATTATCAGCCGAAGCGAGCCTATGAACGGTCGAAGCTGGCCCAGATGCTCTTCGCCTTCGAACTGGACCGGCGGCTCCGCGAGGCCGGTTCGAAGCGGCTGAGCGTGGTGGCCCATCCCGGCGGCGCACTCGATGCGCTGACCCCGTCGCGGCCGCCGGTGCACGTCCGCGGCGCGGGTCAATGGCTGCGCGGCCTGCCCATGCGTGCGCTGGTGCACGGCAAGGACGCCGGTGCGCGGCCCGCCGTCCGCGCGGTGCTCGGCCCGGACGTCACCGGCGGGCAGCTGTGGGGCCCGCGCGTGTTCGGCCTGCGCGGCCGTCCCCGCCTCGAGGAGCGCTGGACGAACCTGACCGACGACGCGGCCGCCGAGCGGCTTTGGGCGGAAAGTGTCACGCTGACCGGGCTGGACCCCCTGGGCTGAATGCACAGTCATCAGGCGGGCACTGTGCACATCGCACGGTGACGTCGCCGGGACCGCTGCTTACGGTGCGGGGAACCAATCCCCGTCCCCTTAGGAGGTCGGCGTGGCCTCAACAGTCGGTGTCGATGACTATGCCCTCACCAGAGTGCCGGACCACGCCCGGTACTCGTGGTGGTCGGTCGCCGTCCAGCGGTTCGGCCAGGTGTCCGCCCTGTCCCAGTTCCTCCTCGGAGCCACCGTCGGCTTCGGGATGAGCTTCTGGAACGCGGTACTGGCGTTCACGCTCGGCTCGGTCATCCTGGAGCTCATCACGATCCTCGTCGGCGTCATCGGCGTCCGCGAAGGTCTGTCCACGTCCATGATCGCCCGCTGGACCGGCTTCGGCCGCGGCGGCTCGGCGCTCATCGGGCTCGCCATCGGGATCAGCCTCATCGGCTGGTTCGGCATCCAGTCCGCCGTGTCCGCGCAAGGTCTCGTCGCGCTCATCGGCGGCCTGCCGGAATGGGGCTGGGCGCTGCTGTTCGGCCTGCTCGTCACCGCGATCGTGGTGCGCGGCTTCCACTCCATGGCCTGGACGGCGTACCTGACCGTGCCGGCCTTCCTGATCCTCGTCGGCTGGTCGATCATCTCCGAACTGACCCGCCACGACCTCGGCGCGCTCGTGTCCTCGGCCCCGCCCGGGCCGTCGCTGAGCCTGCTGCAGGGCACCACGCTGGTCGCCGGCGGCTTCATCGTCGGCGCCGTCATCACCCCGGACATGACCCGCTTCAACCGCACCACCGCCGACGTCGTCAAGCAGACGCTCGTCGGGATCACCCTCGGCGAGTACGTCATCGGCCTGTCCGGCGTCCTGCTCGCGCACGCCGTCGGCAGCGCGGGCATCACCACCATCGTGACGTCGTCGGTCGGCTGGATCGGGCTGCTGATCGTCATCGCCGGCACGATCAAGATCAACGACTGGAACCTGTACTCCTCGGGCCTCGGCGTCGTGAACTTCATCGGCACGGTGTCGGGGCGCAAGGCCCACCGCGGGGTCGTCACGGCGGTGCTCGGCCTGGCCGGCAGCGTGCTCGCCGCGGCCGGGATCCTGGCGAAGTTCACCGACTTCCTCACCGTGCTGGGCGTCGCTTTCCCGCCGATCGCCGGGATCATGGTCGCCGAGTACTTCGTCGTGAAGAAGTGGCGCGGCGACCTGGAATCCGCCCGGGCGCGCGGCACCGTGCCCGAGGACGCGCCGGTGTGGGTGCCCGCGACGCTCGTCGTCTGGGTCGCCGCCGCGTTGTTCGGGGAGTTCGTCGAATGGGGCCTGCCGAGCATCAACTCGCTCGTCGTGGCCTTCGTCCTGTACGTCGTCGCCGGGAAGCTCGGCCTGGTGCGGGGGATCGGCAGCAGCCGGACCGCCGAGGCCGCTCCCGCCGTCCAGTCTGCTTAAGGAGAGATCTTCGTGCGCATCGGCATCGACGTCGGCGGCACCAACACCGACGCTGTCCTGCTCGACGGCCGTCAGGTGCTCGCCTCGGTCAAGACCAGCACGACCGCGGACGTCACCTCGGGCATCGTCGCCGCGATCGACGGCCTGCAGCGGCAACGCGCGTTCGACCCGGCGGCGGTGCGGGCGGTGATGATCGGCACCACGCACTTCATCAACGCCCTCGTCGAGGCCCACCGGCTCGCGCCGACCGCGGCCGTGCGGCTGAGCCTGCCGGCCGGGGCGTCGCTGCCGCCGATGGTCGACTGGCCGCAGCGGCTCGTCGACGCGGTGTCGGGGCGCAGTTACCTGGTCCACGGTGGACACGAGTTCGACGGGCGGCACATCGCGGAGCTCGACGAGAGCGAGCTGCGCAAGGCCGCCGACGACATGGGGGAGGCCGGGGTGCGCAGCGTCGCCATCACCTCGGTCTTCTCCCCGGTCAACGCCGAGTTCGAGGCCCGCGCGGCGGAGATCATCGGCGCGCAGCTGCCGGACGTCGCGATCTCGCTGTCCCACGAGATCGGCCGGATCGGCTTGCTGGAAAGGGAAAACGCGACGGTGATCAACGCGGCGCTGCGGGAGCTGGCCGCGCACATCGTCGACGGGCTGTCCGCTTCGGTCACCGGCGCGGGCATCACCGCGCCGCTGTACCTGAGCCAGAACGACGGCACGCTGATGGACGTCGACTTCGCCCGCCGCTACCCGGTGGCGACCTTCGCTTCGGGGCCGACGAACTCGATGCGCGGCGCGGCCGTGCTGTCCGGTTTGGACACCTGCGCGGTGGTCGACGTCGGTGGTACGACGTCGGACGTCGGGGTGCTGCGGCAAGGCTTCCCGCGGGAAGCGACCACGGACGTCAGCGTCGCGGGGATCCGGACCAACTTCCGGATGCCGGACGTGCTGTCGATCGGCATCGGCGGCGGCAGCCGGGTGCGCGGCGACGCCGGGAACGTCACCGTCGGCCCGGACTCCGTCGGCTACGAGCTGACGTCGAAGGCGCTCGTCTTCGGCGGGGACACGCTCACCGCGACCGACATCGCGGTCGCGGCGGGACGGGCCGACATCGGGGACGCTTCGCTCGTGGCGCATTTGGACAAGGCGCTGGTCCGGGCGGCGCTCGACAAGATCGCCGCCGATGTGTCCGATGTGGTCGAACGGATGCGGACGTCCGCGGAGCCGTTGCCGGTCGTCGCCGTCGGCGGCGGTTCGGTGCTGCTGCCGGACGCACTCGCCGGGTGCGGCGAGGTGCGCCGGCCGGAGAACTACGCCGTGGCCAACGCGATCGGCGCGGCGATCGCCCAGATCGGCGGCGAGGTCGACCGCGTCTACGTGATCGAGCCCGGCCGCCGCGAAGCCGTCGTCGAGGAGGCGAAGCAGGAGGCCATCGACCGCGCGGTCGCCGCCGGCGCGTCGCCGGCGTCGGTCGGCATCGTCGACTTCGACGAGGTGCCCATCCCGTACCTGCCCGGCAACGCCACGCGCATCCGCGCCAAGGCCGTCGGCGACCTGCAGCTGGGGGCGTGATGCGCGAGATCACTTCGGACGACCTCGGCGACATCGCGCGCGGCGCGGCGATCCTCGGCACCGGCGGCGGGGGCGACCCGTACATCGGCCGGTTGCTCGCGCTGTCCGCGGTCCGCTCGCACGGTTCGGTACCGCTGGTTCCCCTCTCCGAGGTGCCGGACGACGCCGTCGTGCTGCCTGTGGCGATGATGGGCGCACCCACGGTGATGGTCGAGAAGCTGCCGTCGGCCGAGCAGGTCGGGCTCGCGGCGCGCACGCTCGCCGCGTACCTCGGCAAGGAGCTGACGCACATCGCGTGCGCCGAGGCGGGCGGGGTCAACTCGCTCATCCCGGTCGTCGCGGCCGCCCAGCTGGGGCTTCCGCTGGTGGACGCGGATGGCATGGGCCGCGCGTTCCCCGAGCTGCAAATGGTTTTGCCGACTTTGTACGGCATCCGCGCGACCCCGATGTCCATCGCGGACGAGAAGGGCAACCGCGGGGTACTGGACACAGTGGACAACCGCTGGGCCGAGCGGCTGGCCCGGTCGGCGACCATCGACATGGGCTGCTCGGCGATGATCAGCAACTACGCGATGTCCGGGACGCAGGCCCGGGAGTCGCTGGTGCCCGGCACGCTGAGCCTGTGCGCCGAGCTGGGCGCACTGGTCCGGGCCGCTCGTTCGGAAAACGCCGATCCGGTCGAGCGGGTCGTCTCCCGCCTGGGTGGGCGACGGCTGTTCAGCGGCAAGGTCGTCGACGTCGCCCGCCGGACGGTGACCGGGTTCGCCCGTGGCGAGGCCCGCCTGTCCGGGATGGACGGTGACGAAGGAGCCGAGCTGGTGCTGCGGTTCCAGAACGAGCACCTGGTGGCCGAGCGCGACGGCGTCGTCGAGGCGTCGGTGCCCGACCTGATCTGCACGCTGGAACGCGAGACCGGGGAAGCCGTCACGACCGAAGGCCTGCGGTTCGGCCAGCGCGTCACGGTCATCGCCGCGCCCGCCGACCCGCGCTGGCACACGCCGGAGGGGATCGCGCTCGCCGGGCCGCGGTACTTCGGCTACGACATCGACCCGATCGGAGTCGCCGGGTGAGCTGGACCCTGACCGAGGCCGATCTGCCCGACCTCGCCCGCGGCGCCGCCGTGCTCGGTACCGGCGGCGGCGGTGACCCGTACGTCGGCCGGCTGCTCGTGCGCGAGGCGATCCGCGAGCACGGGCCGATCACGATCCTCGACCCGTCCGAAGTGGACGACGACGCGCTCGTGATCCCGACCGCCCAGATGGGCGCGCCGACCGTCGTGCACGAGAAGCTGCCCAACGGGTCCGAGCCCGTGCTGGCCCTGCGGACGCTGGAGAAGCACCTCGGTCGGCGCGCCGACGCGACCATGCCGATCGAGTGCGGGGGCATCAACTCGATGATCCCGCTGGTGGTCGGCGCGCGGCTCGGGCTGCCGGTCGTCGACGCCGACGGCATGGGCCGGGCGTTCCCGGAGCTGCAGATGGAGACGTTCGGCGTCTACGGCGTGACCGGGTCCCCGATGGCGATCGGCGGCGAACGCGGCGAGACGACGGTGATCGACACCGGCGCGGACAACAAGCGGATGGAGTGGCTGGCCCGCGGCGTCACCATCCGGCTGGGCGGCGTGGCGCACATCGCCGAGTACGCGATGAGCGGCGCCGACGTCAAGCGGACCGCCGTGCCGCAAACGCTTTCGCTGGCGCTGACCGTGGGCCGGACGATCCGGTCGGCTCGTGAACGCAACGAGGACCCGGTTTCCCGACTGGCCGCCGCGCTGGTCGAAACGCCGTACCAGCACCTGCGGGTGCTGTTCAGTGGCAAAGTGTCCGATGTGGAGCGGCGGACCGAGGCGGGCTTCGCCCGCGGACGCGCCGCGGCGGTGTCGTTCGACGGCTCGAGCAAGCTGGAGATCCTGTTCCAGAACGAGAACCTCCTGGCCACTGTGGACGGTTCCGTGCGGTGCGTGGTGCCCGACCTGATCTGCGTGCTGGAGGCGGCGACCGCCGAGCCGATCACCACCGAGACGCTGCGGTACGGCCAGCGCGTCACGGTCGTCGGCATTTCGACGCCGGCGCTGATGCGCACGCCGGAGGCCCTCGACATCTTCGGCCCCGGCGCGTTCGGGCTGCCTCATCCTTTCGTCCCGGTCGAGGAGATCGGATGAGCTTGGCCGGGAAGCACGTCGTGATCGTCGGTGGCGGGTCGGGCATCGGGCTGGAGGTGGCCCGGCGTTCGGCCGCGGCGGGCGCTTCGGTCCACCTAGGCGGGCGTACCCAGGCTCGGCTGGCCGCCGCGGCCGAGCCTCTCGGGGCGACGTGGCAGGTCGTCGACAGCACCGACCAGGACTCCCTGGCCGCGTTCTTCGGTGCCGTCGACCGCGTCGACCATCTCTTCACGCCCGGCGCGTCCTACACGGTCGGGCCGCTGCGGGAGCTGAGCGACGAGGACGCGGCCAGCCCGTTCGTGACGAAGTTCTGGGGCCAGTACCACGCCGTCAAGCATGCGGTGCCGCGACTGGCTCCCGACGCGTCCATCGTGCTGATGTCCGGGGCGGCGAGCGTCCGGCCGCCGGGCGCGGCGCCCGCGTACGTCGCCTGCAACGCGGCGGTCGAAGGTCTCGGGCGGGGGCTGGCGGTCGAGCTGGCGCCGGTCCGGGTGAACGTCGTCGCGCCGGGGACCATCGACGGGAACCTGTGGGCGGGGCGGCCGGCCGACGTGCGGGAGGCGAGTTTCGACCAGTACTCGCGGGACACGCTGCTGCACCGCGTCGGGAAGGAGTCCGAAGTGGCCGATGCCGTGCTGTACCTGTTCGGCAGCACCTACACGACCGGGTCGACGCTCTACCCCGACGGTGGCTACACCCTGCACTGAGCTCGTCTACTGTGGTCAGTCATGCGCATCACCGCTGGTGACGTGGCCGCCCTCGAACGCGGGGTGGCCCTGCTCGGGTCCGGCGGCGGCGGGGACACGGTCACCGCCGCCGTGCTGCTGCGCCGGTTGCTCTCCGACGGCCGCGCGCTGGAGGTTTCGGCGGTGGCCGAGCTGGCGCCGTCGGCCGGGGTGGTGCCGATCGGGGTCGTCGGCGCGACGGCGGCGTTCACCGAGAAGCTGCCGGGCGGCGGGGAGTTCTCGGCCGCGGTGGCCGCCGTCGAACGCTGGACCGGCGAACGCGCGGACGCGCTGATGTCCATCGAGATCGGCGGGCTCAACGGGCTGCTGCCCATGGTCGTGGCCGACCAGCTCGGGCTGGGGTACGTCGACGCGGACCTTTCGGGCCGGGGGCTGCCCCGGCTCGACCAGTTCTCGGTCGCCGCGACCGGCCGCGGGGTCGCGCCGGCGGCGCTGGCCGAGCCCGGCGGGCAGGTCGTGGTGCTGGCGGCCGGGTCGGACGCCGTGATCGAGCGGGGCACCCGGGCGTTCCTGGCCGGTTCCGGCGGCTGGGCGGCGTTCGCGCTGGCCCCGATCCCGGCCGGCGAGCTGGCCGGGTGCTCGGTGCCGGGCACGACGAGCGGCGCGTTGGACCTGGGCCGCCGCGTGCTGGCGGTGGGGGAGAGCCCGCCGCGAGACGCGCTCTCGGCGGCGCTGAAGGGCTCGGTGCTGGCGCGCGGGAGGGTCCTGGAGGTGGCGCGGCACCTCGGTCCGGGGCAGCACGGCAGCCCGGGGTTCGGCCGCGGCAGCGTCACCCTGGCCGACCACCGCGACGGCGCACTGCTCCGGCTGGAGATGGAGAACGAGTACCTGCTGGCGCTGCGCGACGGGGCGCCGGTGGCATCGACGCCGGACGTGCTGTCGGTGCTGGACCACCGCACGGGGGTCCCGGTGCCGTGCGACGCGATCCGCGCGGGGGTGGAGGTGGACGTGGTCCGGTTGACGGCGGCGCCGTTCTGGACGGACCCCCGGTGGCTTCCGGTGGTGCGGCCCAGGGCGTACGGCATCGACTGCGACCCGGTGGGGGCGTGATGGCCCGGCGGTGGCGGGTCGGTCCGGAGACCGCGGTGAGCCGGCTGTGGTGAGCCGGGCGCGGGTGCTTGCGCAGCGTGGAGTCTGGCCTCGCGCCTGGCGGCCTGTCGTGAGTCGGCGGGTGTTTGGGGAGGCCGGGTACCGCGCGATGCGTGGCCTCAGCCGGTTGGGTGGGGGTCCGGTGAGCGTGCGGTGGGTGCTTGTGCGGGTGGGGTGTGACCTCGCGACCGGCCGGGCCGCCCCGGGCCGGCCGGTGTGCGGCACCAACCGGGCGGGGCTCCCATGAGCCTGCGGCGGGTGCTCGCTCTTCCCGGGTGGGCGGAGCACGTCCGGCTCCTCGCCGGCTCGGCGGGGCTGGACCGTCCACTCGCGACGGTTCAGGCCACTTTGGACGCTTCGCACCTCCCCGCCGCCGGGGAGCTGACCGTTGTCGCCCGCCCGGTCGCCGGGACCGACTGGCAGATCGATGCCCTGCTGCGACGCTGTGCCGACGTCGGCGCCACCGGGGTGCTGCTGCCCAGCGCCGAGCCGCTCGCCGCGTCGCGGCTGCTTGCCGATCGGCTTGCCGTGCCGCTGCTGACCACCGGTGCGCCGCCGCTGGATCTGCTCGTCGAGGCCCGGCTGCTGCTCGCGGCCCCCGAACTCGACCGGGCCGACCTGCTGCTCGCCACCCACCGCGCCCTCGGGGACCGGCTGCGGCCGCCCGAAGAGGTCGTCGCCGTGCTGCGGCGGCTGCTGCGGTCGTCCGTCGCGGTGCTCGACGACCGCGGGGTGCCGCTCGCCGGCGAGGTCACCGGGCACGTCCGGCTGGACGAGGCCGTGCCGCAGCGGACCGACACCGACGGCGCCGTCTTCCTGGCCCACCCCGTGCTGCTGCAGCGTCCGGCGATGTGGCTGGCGGCCGAGCTGCGGGGGACCGAAACCGCGCGGGCCGACGTCGTGCCGCCCGCGCTCGCCGTGGCCGCCGGGGCGCTGCAGCGCTGGCTGCTCGCCAACCGCCTCGAACTCGAACGGGACGCGCGGTCGCGCACGGCGTTGCTCGGCGACCTGCTGCGCCTGGACACCGAGCCGGGCGCGGACCTGCGCCGTCGCGTCGCCGACGCCGGGTGGCGGCTCGGCGGCTGGCACGTCGGGCTGCACATCGGCGTCCCGGCGACCGTCGACACCGTGGCGCGCACGCAGGAGGTCATGCGGGCGCTGGACGTCGAGGCGGTCGTCGTCGAGCACGGCGACGGCTGGACCGGCTGGGTCACCTTCGACCACGAACCCACGGCGGAACGCGTGCGCTCCCTCGCGACCCGGCTCCAGACGGCGCACCGGGCGCTGCGCCTGGGCGCGCACATGGGAGTGGGGCGGCCGCACCCGCGGCCGGACGGGCTCGCGGCGACCGTGGCGGAGGCACTCGACGCGGCCCGCCTCGCCGCGACCCGGCCCGAGACGGGCCACTTCCTCCACGTCGACCAGCTCGGCATGGCCCAGCTGCTGCTCGAATGGACCCGCACGGACACGTTCGAACCGGCGGCGCGGGCTTTGGTCGCACCGCTGCGCTCGGTGCCGGGTGACCTGGTCCGGACTCTCGCGGCCTACCTCGACGCGGAGTCGTCGATCGCCGAGACCGCCACGGTGCTGGGCGTGCACCGCAACACCGTGGCGGCCCGGATCGCGCGGATCGAGCAGCTGCTGGGGGTGGACCTGTCCCGCCCGGACGAGAGGCTGGCGCTGCACCTCGCGTCCCGGGCGGTCATCCTTTCCGACGAGTGACTAGTCGTCGTCCCCGCCGCCGGTCACGTTGCCGATGCTGGCGGGGACGCCCTTGATCATGTCGATGACGGTCTTCCCGGCCAGGCCCGACTTCCCGAACCACGGGTCGGTCATGATCTTGATGGCCGACTCGAACTTCTCGGCGCCTTCCTTGCCGAAGACCTTGCCGAGCTGCTCGACCGAGAAGTTGTTGATCTTGTCGAACTTCGCCATGATCTCGGGCGTGACCCCGTCCACCTTGGACAGCTTGTCCTTGATGACCGCGGTCATCTGATCGGTGAACGGCTTGTGCGGCTTGGGATCCGGAGTGGCCGACGTCGGCGTGGAGTCCGGCTTCGGCTCCGGCGTGGTGTCGGGCTTCGGTTCCGGCGTGGTCGAGGATGACGACGGCGCGGGTTCCGGCTTCGGCTCGGGCGTGGCCGAGGACGGCTTCGGCTCGGGGGTGGCGTCGGGCTTGGGCTCGGGCTTGGGCTCCGGGGTCGCCGAAGACGACGACGGTTCGGGCTTCGGCTCCGGTTTCGGGTCCGGCTTGGGCTCGGGGGTGGTGTCGGGCTTGGGCTCGGGCTTCGGTTCCGGTGTGGTCGAAGACGACGACGGCGCGGGTTCCGGCTTGGGCTCGGGCGTGGTGTCGGGCTTGGGTTCCGGTGTGGTGTCGGGCTTGGGCTCCGGCTTGGGTTCCGGGGTGGCCGACGACGGTGTGGTGTCGGGCTTCGGCTCCGGTGTGGTGTCCGGCTTGGGCTCGGGCTTCGGTTCCGGCGTCGTCGAGGAGGACGACGGCGCAGGTTCCGGTTTCGGTTCGGGCTTGGGTTCCGGTTTCGGTTCGGGCTTGGGCTCGGGCTTCGGCTCGGGCGTCGCCGAGGAGGGCTTCGGCTCGGGCGTCGCGTCCGGCTTCGGCAGGGGCATCGCGTCCGGCTTGGGGGTCGGGGTCGGGGTCAGGCTGCTCGTCGGGGGCTTCGCCGCCGCCAGGTCGTCGCCCGCCTTGCCCATCTTCGCCAGCGCCTGGACCAGGTCGCCCAGCTTGCGGCCCAGCTGGACCAGCTTCGCACCGATCTTGCCCAGCGCCGTGGCCACCGTGCCGATCGTCGTGCCGATGAAGATCGCGATCGACGCGCCGAACGTCACCGGGGCCAGGGCCGCCGCGATCAGGGCGCCCTTGATGATCGTCGCCAGCAGCATCGCGATCAGGTCGCGGAAGATGCCGCGGAACGCGCCGACGATGCCGCCGGCGATCTTCATGTTCTTGCCGGCCTGGTCGAGGTACCCGCCGAGGGAGTTCAGCTGCTCGGTGACCGCGTCCATGTCCTTCTTGAACTGGTCCGCGGCGTTGCCGGACCAGTCCTTCATGAGCGTTTCGATCGCCGTCTGGTGGTCCGTCGACCACTGTTCCAGCTTCTTCTTCTCGGCCGAGAGCGCCTCGGCGGCCGCGTTGATGCCGATGGGGTCGCCCATCAGGATGTCCAGCGGCCACCGCAGGATCGTGATGTGCTCGATGAGCCAGCCGATCCCGGCGGTCAGCAGGCTGCCGATGGGGTCCAGCACGAGACCGATGGTCTCCAGCGCCATGCCCGCCGAGCCGATGCCGATCGCGACCTTGTCGTTCTCCTTGCGCGCCTTGTCCAGGCCGACCGCGGCCTCGAAGAACCCGGCGCCGGCGGAGGCGTTGTCGCTGTTGAAGAGTTCGGAGCCGTGGAGGCTGACGTCCTTGCTCTTGTAGTCGTCGCCCACTATTCGAACCTCACGATCGAGTCGACGGCGTCTTCCTCGCCCGCCTGGTAGCGCTTCGC
Organism: Amycolatopsis camponoti; assembly: GCF_902497555.1. Taxonomy (NCBI): domain Bacteria; kingdom Bacillati; phylum Actinomycetota; class Actinomycetes; order Pseudonocardiales; family Pseudonocardiaceae; genus Amycolatopsis; species Amycolatopsis camponoti. The sequence goes on from NZ_CABVGP010000002.1 coordinate 2,323,558, forward strand.
GGCCTCGGCGACCTTGTCGGAGAACTCGCCGATGGTCTTGGCGTAGTCGCCGAACTGGTGGTGCGCCTTGTCGGTCCACGTGCTCGCGCCCGCCGCCATCAGCTGGCACGCCGGGTTGATGCCGAACATGCCGGGGTCGCAGGTCATGCCGCCGACCAGGTCGGCCGTGCCCTGCAGGTTGCTCTGGAGCTCGTCGAGGTGCTTGCCGAAGTTGGCCAGGGGCTCGGAATTGACCCTGAAGCCGCCGCCGCTCACCAGGGGTTCGATTCGTCGTCGGGGTGGTCGTCGGCCGGGGGACGGCGACGCGGGGCAGGCCCGGCGGCCGGCGGTGCGGGCGGACGGGCCGGGGGAGCGGCCGGCGGCGGGGTCCGCTCGGGCTCGGCGCTCTCCGGGGCCGCGAAGTCGCCGTCGGGCGGCGGGTCCGGGGGCAGGAACGACCGGACCATGTCGGTCGACTCGCTGTCGCCGTTGATCGTGGCGAAGGAGTCCGCGACGGTGCGGGCGGTCTGGCGCTGGGCTTCGCGCACCGTGCCCATGATCGCCGCGGTCAGCCGCGCCGGGCCCAGGTCGCACGCCCGGAGCCCGAGCTCGAGGTTCGTGAGCGCGCCGTTCGGGGCGAGCGTCACGGTGACCGCGCCGTCGCGGGAGCGGACCGTGGCGCCCGCGGCGGAAAGCGCTTCACTCAGCGCCGCCGCCTTCGACTGCATGTCCCGGACCTGCCGTTCGAGCAGCAGCTCGAAGTCTTCACCTGGCCCCAGGTTCGGTTGCACGAAATCGACTCCTCGCCACGCCGGGGTACGGGGCCGCCGGGCCCCACGATCGGGCCAGATTAGCGCACCCCAGGAGTTCATTTCGGGCTAACCGGGAGGATGGCTCGTTTTCTCCCCGATGTTGCCCTCGAATGCCCTCGATCGGGTTTGACCCGGACCACGCTCCGGGTTGCACGATCGGGGACATGACACGACTGGACGACTACCGGCCGCTGGGCCGCTCCGGGCTGCGGGTCTCGCCGCTGGCGCTGGGCGCGATGACCTTCGGCACCGGCCCCTTCTGCGCCGACGACGACACCGCGCGCAAGACCTTCCACGCCTACGTCGAAGGCGGCGGCAACTTCGTCGACACCGCGGACAACTACAGCTCCGGCCGCAGCGAGGAGCTGGTCGGCGAGTTCCTGCGCGACGTCGGACGCGACGACGTCGTCCTCGCCACCAAGTACTCCGGGCCGGACTTCGCCGGCGGCGAGCCGCGGTCGGACCCCCGCCGGCGCAGCAACGGCCGCAAGAACATGGTCGCCTCGCTGGACGCGTCACTGCGGCGGCTGGGCGTCGACCACGTCGACCTGTACTGGCTGCACGTCTGGGACGGCTTCACCCCGGCCGAGGAGGTCATGGCGGCGTTCGGCGACCTCGTCGGGGCCGGGAAGATCCGCGCCGTGGGGCTCAGCGACGTCCCGGCCTGGTACGCGACGAAGGCCGCCATGCTCGGCGGCCCGCCGGTGACGGCGCTGCAGCTGGAGTACTCCCTGGTCGAGCGGGCCATCGAGGCCGAGTACGTGCCCCTGGCGCGGGAGTTCGGCATCGCCGTCCAGCCGTGGGGCGCGATCGGCGGCGGCTTCCTGTCCGGCAAGTACACCCGCGACGGCGGCGGCACCGGCCGGCTCGCCGAGGGCGCGCCCTACCGGTCGCTGCCGGAAACCCGCTGGGCCGTGCTGGACGTCGTCCGCGAGGTCGCGGCCGAGGCGGGCGCGACCCCGGCCCAGGTCGCACTGCACTGGGTGACGCGCCGGCCGGCGATGCCCGCGCCGCTGATCGGCGCCCGGTCACCGGAGCAGCTCGCCGAGACCCTCGGCGCGCTCGAGCTGGCCCTGACCGACGCCCAGCTGGACCGGCTGACCGCCGTCAGCGCGCCGGAACTGCCGTTCCCGCACGGCATCCTGGCGCGGCTCAACGCCGGGCTGCCGCGCTAGCCGCGGCCGTGGTGGCCGCCGCTCTCGTCGGCGACGGATTCCGCGTGCGGCTCGCCGTCACGGCAGTCGACGATCACCGTGTTCTCGGTCCCGCCGTTCTTGAACTTGACCGACGCGGTGGCGGCCGGGCCGCGGACGAAGTCGTCGATGCGGTAGCCGGGATCCGGGCTCCACGACATCAGCGTGACCTGGTCACCCGCGCACTGGGCGACGATCCGGCCGCCGGGGACGGTCAGGCCGCGCGGCGCCGGGGCGCTCGACGTCGTCGGCGCGGGCCGGGCCGGGGTCGTGCTCGGTGGCACGGTTTCGAGCGCGCGGGCCACGTCGTCCTGCGACAGCGGCTGGTTCTGCGGGCCGAGGATGCCGGCGCCGACGACGTCGAGGGCCACCGTGCCGACCCCCGCGGTGACGGCGGCGGCCAGCAGCCAGCCCGCCGCCATCAGCACCCTGCGCCTGTCCATCGGTCCACTGTGCCACCGGGAAGGGTTAAGGCGCGGCTAAGACGCCCTTAGCGTTCGCCAGGAGCCGGGCGAAGCGGCTTCGCGTGTGTAGCCTCCCGAGAATGGCGACCGTGCTGCTCGTCGAGGACGACCCGACCATCCGCGCGGCCGTGCTGCGCGCGCTGGGCGAGCGCGGGCACGCGGTGACCTCCGCGCCGACCGCGATGGCCGGGCTGCAGGCGGCCGTCACCGACCGGCCCGACGTCGTCCTGCTCGACCTGGGGCTGCCCGACCTCGACGGCCGCGAGGTGCTGCGGATGGTGCGGGCGGTGAGCGCGGTGCCGATCATCGTGGTCACCGCCCGCGGCGCGGAGGAGGAGATCGTCCGGCTGCTCGACGCCGGCGCCGACGACTACGTGGTCAAGCCGTTCGGCGGCGCGCAGCTCGACGCGCGGATCCGCGCGGTGCTGCGGCGGGCCGAGCCGGAGGAGACGACGGCCCCGGTGGTCGTCGGCGGCCTGTCGGTCGACGCGCGGACGCGGCAGGCCTCGCTCGACGGCGCGGCGCTGGACCTCACCCCGCGCGAGTTCGACCTCCTGCACTACCTCGCGAGCCGGGCCGGGACCGTGGTGAGCAAGCGCGAACTGCTCGCCGACGTCTGGAAGCTGCCCTACGCCGGCGCGGACAAGACGGTGGACGTGCACCTGTCGTGGCTGCGGCGCAAGCTCGGCGAGACCGCGCAGGAGCCGCGGTACCTGCACACCGTGCGGCGCGTCGGCGTCCGGCTGGCCGAACCGGAGGGCCGGGCGTGAGGAAGCGGCTCGCGGTGCTGGTCGCGGCCGCGATGTGCCTGGTGCTCGTCGCGTTCCTCGTGCCGCTGGCGATCCTGCTGCGGTCGGTCACCGCGGACCGCGCGGTCACCGCCGCGACGGCGAAGGCGCAGTCCCTGACGTCCCTGGTGGCGACGGCCGACGCGGTGACCCTGCGGCCGGCGGTCGACCAGCTCAACACGAGCTGCGACAACCAGGGCTCCGCCCCGGGCCGGGGGCTCCGCCACCCGGAACCCCCGAAAGAATGCGGGGGCCCCCCGGTGACGGTGTTCCTGCCCGACGGCACCGTGCTCGGCGCGGCCACGCCGCGCACGCCGGGGGTCGCGCTGGCCGCGGCGCAGGGAAGCAGCCTGACCGTCGAGGACGCCGGCGGCCGCGAAATCCTCGTCGCGGTCCAGGGCCTGCCGCGCGGGACCGCCGTGGTGCGGGCGTTCGTCGACCACGCCGAGCTGACCCGCGGGCTGGGCGCGGCGTGGCTGGTGCTGGCCGGGCTGGGCGTGGTGCTGCTGGGGCTCGGGGCGTTCGTCGCCGACCGGCTGGCCCGGTCGATCGTGCGGCCGGTCCACGAGCTGGCGGCGGTCTCGCGCCGGCTCGCCGAGGGGGACCTCGACGCACGCGCGCGTCCCGGTGGGCCGGGGGAGGTGCGGTCGGTCGCCGCCGCGCTCAACCTGCTGGCCGCGCGGATCCGGGACCTGGTGCGGCAGGAACGCGAGGCCGTGGCCGACATCTCGCACCGGCTGCGGACGCCGTTGACGGTGCTGCGGCTGGACGCCGAGTCGTTGCGCGACCCGGCCGAGGCGGAGCGGATCACCGCCCACGCCGAGAGCCTGGAACGGCAGGTCACCGCGTTGATCGACCAGGCACGGGCCCGCGACTCGGCGCCCGGCTCGTGCGACGCGGTCGTGGTCGCCCGCGCGCGGGCCGAGTTCTGGTCGGTGCTCGCGCAGGACCAGGACCGCGCGGTGACGGTCTCGCTCGACGACGGCCCGCTGCCGGTCGCGGTCGGCGAGCCGGAGCTGGCCGCGTGCCTGGACGCGTTGCTGGGCAACGTCTTCGCGCACACCCCGGAGGGCACGGCCTACGCGATCCGGCTGACGGCGACGGCGGGCGGGGCACGGCTGGAGGTCGCGGACGAGGGCCCGGGCTTCGACTTCGACGACGTCTCACGCGGCGCGAGCGGAGCCGGGTCGACCGGGCTCGGGCTGGACATCGCCCGCCAGACGGCCCGCGCGTCCGGCGGGGAGTTCAGCGTGACGCGGGGGCCGGGCGCGCGGATCGTGCTCGATCTCGGAAAGCCTTTAGGGATGCCTTAATCCTCGCGCAGCGCGCCGCTATCGCCGGGCGCGTGATGCTTCTTTCGTTGGCGGAGAACGAGAAGGAGCAGACATGCGCAAGATTCTGGTAGTCGCGGCGGCCGGCGCGGTGCTCGCGGTCGGCGGGACCACGGCCGCGCTCGCACAGTCCGGAGCCGACGACGGCTCTCGTGCGCCGGCCACCACGACGAGTGGACCCTCGGCCACCACGGAGACTTCGGATACTTCGCGCAGCAGCGAAGCCACGGTGTCGTCGAGCGCGAGCCGCCCGGCGCCGAGCACGTACCCGACCCGGCCCGCGCCGAGCACGTACCCGACCCGCACCCACGACCTCGGCGACGACCACGGCGGCCGCGGGAACGAGCCGGGCGACGACCACGGCGGCCACGGCGGCGAGCCAGGAGACGACCACGGCGGGCACCACGAGGCCGGGGACGACCGCGGCGGCCGCGGCTGACCGTTCCACAGTGGACGGCACGCGTGCCCGGATGGACGACACGCGTGCCTGGGCGGACGACACGGCGGATGTCGGCGTGTCGTCCGCCCGCGTGTGCGTCACGGCTGGGCCGGGACCGCGCCGACGGTCAGCAGGTGCGCCTCGGCGGAGGCGTCAGCGACCCCGGGTGATCTTGACCGTCGTCACCGGTGAACCGCCGCGGCTCGCTCGATCTCCGCGCACCGCTCCGTCCAGAACTCGCGGTCCCGGGGCGGTGCGCTGGTCGCCCCGTCGAGCTGTTCCCGCAGGATGTCGGCGTGTCCCGCGTGCCGGCTCGCCTCGGTGAGCACGTGCACCAGGACGGTGAACAGCAGCACGTCCGGACGCGGCCACCACGGCACGTACCCGGGCGCGTCGATGGCGAGAACGTCGATCGTCGCGTCGGAGTGCTCCGCGGCGCGGCGGTAGCCGTCCACGATCTCCGTCCGGGTCTCGTCCGCGGTCGCCCAGAAGTCCCGGCCGCGCGCCTCGAGGTCGTCCCAGCGGGGCAGCGGCTCGGGGAACGGCCGGTCGAACACCTCGCCCAGGTACCGGGTTTCCCACAGCGCCAGGTGCTTCACCAGGCCGAGCAGGTTGGTGCCGGTCGCGGTCAGCGGGCGCCGCACGGAGTACTCGTCCAGTCCGTCGAGCTTCGCGAGCACCGCCTCGCGGGCCTCGCGCAGATCGTCGTGCAGGTACCGCTTCGCGAAGTCGTCGATCACGACGGCCAGTCTGCCGGATCAGCCCACGGGCACTCCGCGCACCGCGACCGGCCCCCGCGTCGGGTCCAGTTCGACGGCCTGGTCCACACCGGACGGCGTCAGCACGTCCAGGGCCTTCGGGGCCGTCGCCGGGTCCGCCGCGCAGAGCGGCGCCGTGCCGCCCGCCGCGCACAGGCCGAACGTGTACTGCCCCGCCGTCGGCGTGAACGGCCGCGCCTGGTCGGGGGAGTTGCCGTCCTGACCGGTCAGGACCACCGCGAACGTCCAACCGGCACTCGGTGTCCCGAAGGCCGACTTCGCCACGCTGACCGTGATGTACCGCGTCGCCTGCGAGGCCTGCACGGACGGCGTTGCCAGCGAAGCGCCCGAAGCGTCGACGAGCGCCGGATCGGCGAAGCCCTGGACCTCGAGGCGCCGGCTCCAGGCGTCCGGAGCCGCGATCGAGTACGCCCGGCTCGGGAACGGCGCCGCGGTCGACGTCGCCGTCGCGGCCGGGTCGTGCGCGTAGATCGTCAGCAGCTGCGCGCCCAGCGGCGAGCCGAAGGTCGGGGACAGGTCCCGGATCTGGGCGCGGAACACGAGGTTCGTGCCCGAGTCGATGACCTGGAACCGCTGCAGGTCGAACGCACCCGCGTGGAAGTCGCCCGCCGTCGGGTAGGTGTACGTGCCCGGGCCGTTGTCGTCGCCGTCCGGGTCGGCCGCGTCGAGCAGGACCGTGCCGGTGACGAAGTCCGAGCTGATCGTCTTCTGCGCGTAGCCGGTCCCGGTGCCGGAAGTGGCGGTCGCGGTGACGACGTTCGCGCCCAGCGGCGTCGGCACGGTCGCGCCGAACTTCCCGTCCGCGGCGGCCCGCACCGACAGCACCGAAGTCGTGCCTGTGTCGGTGTTCGAGACGGCCAGGTCGACCTGGCTGCCGGCGGGTGCGGTCCCGGACACGGAAGCGGTCGCGGTCGACACCGACGTCGGAGCGTCGAGGGTGACGGCCAGCGCCGCGGGCGGGACGTGCGTGACGTACCGGGCGCGGACGTCGGCGGGCTGCTCGGGCAGGCGGCCGTCGTCCAGGGCCCGGGCCAGGCGCACCGACTGCGACTGCGCCCAGCTCAGCGGCGCGACCGAGCCGGCGGGCTGCCCGGGCGCGAAGCCGATCGACGCCGTGCGCGGGTCCGAGCCATAGGGCGACGCCGGCACGGCCGGGTTTTCCCACGCCTGCTCGGGAATCAGCCCGGTGCCGCCGGTCTGGGCCCGCATGGCGCGCAGCAGCGCCGCCGCGCCGGCCCGGTCGCCGGTCTGCACCGCCTGCTCGCCGCGTTCACCGGCGAGCACCGGCCAGAGGTGCCCGGACCCGGTGTTCGGCCCCGGCCACGGTGCCCCGGTCGGCGCGCAGTTCGTCGGGTCGGGCTCGTAGCAGTCGCCGTAGCCGTCTTCGCTGCCCGGCGTGGAAGTCCCGTAGCGGTACCAGCCCGGGCCCGTCGGCGTGTCCCGCTTGATCACGCGGTCCACGACGCCGAGCGACGCGGTGACGTCCGGGTCGTTCGCGGGCAGCACGCCGAGGCGCGTCAGCTCGAGGAACCCGGCGTCGACGACCGCGCGCTGGTCGGCGTCGACCGAGCCGTTGCCGAGGTTGTAGATCCACTCGGAGTCCGGGTCGCCGTTCTTGGTCAGCCGCAGGAAGTACCGGCCGCCGTACGGCCCGGTCGACGTGACCGTCCACCCCTTGATGCCGCGCTGGAAGTGGTCCGCGGTGGCCCGGTAGACGCGGGCGCGCGCCGGGTCGCCGTTGCGGTCGGCGATCACGCCGGCCGCGACGAGCCCGGCGATCTCCGCGGCGATCGTCGAGGGCGAGTAGCCACCCTGCTCTTCCCAGCGCTCGGAGCCGAACGACGGCCCGTGCGCGACGACGAAGTCCGCGGCCGCGCGGATGTGGTCGGTGTAGAGCGTGCGGTCCCGGTCGAGCCCGGCCTGCAGCGCCATCAGGATCGGGTACGCGCTCTCGTCGAGCTGGTCGCCGCCGGAGTCGGGCGCCTTCTTGCCGTTGAGCATGGAGTTGCGCGGGAACCGGCCGTCCGGTTGCTGCTGACGGCCGAACAGCCACCGCACGCTCGCCCGGGCCGTCTCGCGGTCACCCGCGGCGAGCAGGCCCGAGAAGCTTTCGTAGAGGTCGCGGGCGAAGATCTCGCGGTAGGACCCGAAGTAGACGGGCTTGCCGCCCGGCGCGTCACCCGCGGAAACCGCCTGGCCCCACGGGCTGCCGAGCGAGGCGACCACCGCACCGGGGAAGGTCTTGTCCTCACTGGCCTTCAGCACGTTGACCGACTGGTAGTAAGCGTCGGAGTCCTTGCCGCGCAAGGGGATCAACCCGTTGTCGTAGTCACGCCAGCCGCGTGCGTAGTCCCGGTAGCTCTGGTCGAACGGCGTGCGCAGGCTGGCGCCGGCGGTCTGGACGGCCGCACGAGCGTCCGGGCCGAAGCCCAGTGCCAGCGTGGCCGGGCGGCGCGGCTGCAGGTCCAGCTGCGCGGTCTGCACGACGTTGCCGTTCACCGCCGACGGTGTCCGGTCGGTGAGCCGGTGGTCGCGGTCGAGCTGGGCCAGCCCGTCGCCGGCGGTGCCGGCGAAGCCGCTGGACGTGCCGAGGAACCGGCGGTCGGCGCGCAGGGCGGCGGCCAGCGGGGTGGCGTAGTCCCGGGCCGGCGCGCTCGACACCGTGTTCGCGTCGGCGCTGACCAGCGCGCTCGTCGCCGCGTCGACGGTCGCGGTGTCCCCGCCGCCGTTCGCCGGGCCGCCACCGCCGTTGCCGTTGATGCTCGCGTCGAACCGCACGTACACCTTGAGGTCCTGGCCGGACCCCCGCAGCGGGTCCAGCCGGGTCCGGATGAGCACGCCGGTCCGCGCCGGGTCGGCCAGGTACTCGGTGACCAGCCGGTACCGGCCGCTGCGCGGGGTCGACGTGATCTCGCACGCCATCCCGCCCGCGCTGGTGCGGACGGTGTAGGTCATGTCCCGCGCCTGCAGGTCGGTGAACGTGCGGCCGTCGGTGACGGCGAACTGCAGCGTCTCGACGTTCGTGTTGTCGATCACCGGCGCGTACACGTCGGACAGCACGCCGCCGGCCACCGTGAACCACGCCTTGCTCGTCGTGTTCCGCGCGGTACCCAGGCAGTCCTTGCGGGCCAGGCCGAAGTGCGAGAGGGCACCCGGCCCCGGATCCGCGGCGGCGACCGCCGCCGGTGCGGGGAGGAGAGCCGCGGCGAGCACCGCGCAGAGCACCACGGACCACGTCGACCGAGTCATCCGCCCATCCGATCACGCCGGTCCGCGGCGCACCAGAGCCGAACGCAGCAGGAAAGTCGTCACCCGTGATTGAGAAATCCGACCGGTGGGTAGCAAACGAACAGTCCCCCGAGGAGGTGAACGTGGAAGAGCACGGAGCGGACGGCTGGCGGTACCGCGGCACGATTTCGCCACGGACGCTGCCGAGTTTGCGGCGGCACCTCGTGTCGTGGCTGCGCAGACGCGCCGGTGACGAGGTCGGCAGGCAGGCCGACGACGTCGTCCTGGCCTGTTGGGAAGCGATGGCGAACGTGCTGGACCACGCCTACCGCGGCCGGCCCGGGCTGATCGACGTCCGGGCGAAGATCGACGAGGACGTCCTGATCGTCACCGTCGCCGACCAGGGGCGCTGGACCACGATCGCGGACCGGTCGGACGGCGGGCGCGGCCTGCGGCTGATCCAGGCCCTGGTCGACGGGCTCGATCTCCGGTCGACCGACGACGGCACGGTGATCACGCTGACCTGGCCGTTCCCGGTTCGCCGGACCGCTTGAGCGTCAGCCGGTCGAGAGGCTTTCGACGAACCGGGTCGCGACGTCCCGGAGCTTCACGTTGGTGTGCTGCGACTCCGCGATCAGGCGCTTCATGGCCTCGTCGGCGGGGATCCCGTGCACGGCCATGAGGATGCCCTTGGCCTGCTCGATCACCGCCCGCGAGCTCATCGCCGTCTCCAGCTCGGCGGCCCGCTGCCGGGCCCGGTGGTAGCGGCGCGTGGTGCGCAGCCCGAACGAGACGATCGTCGTGTAGAGCCGCAGCAGCCGGGAGTCGGTTTCGGCGAAGCCGTGGCCGCCGTAGCCGAAGAGGTTGAGCGCGCCGGCGAGGGAGCCGTCCACGCGTAGCGGCGCGGCGAGGTAGCTGCCGACGCCGAGGCTCAAGGCGTGGCTGGTGAATTCGGGCCACAGCGCGCCGGCCGTGGCGAGCGGCAGCCGGACGATCTCCCCGGTCTCGGCCGCCCGCAGGCACGGGCCCTCGCCCGCCGCGTACTGGACGCGGTCGATCTCGACGGCGCGTTCGTCGGTGGAGGCGGCGGTTTCCGGCTCGCCGTCGCGGATCGCGGTGATGCTGGCCAGGTCGGCCCCGGGGATGGCCCGGACGGCTTCGGCGCAGACGGCGTCGAGGATCTCCTGCTCGGAGGGCTCGGACTCCAGGGCACCCGTGAGGTCCGCCATCGCCGCGGTCAGCTCGTCGAGGTGCTCGGACGGGATCGGGTCCCCGGTCACTGCGCTCACCTCCGTCCTCGGTTCCTGCGCGCACAGTACCCGCGGGCGGCACGGCTCCGGCGATCGAGGAGGGCGGTGACTCCGGACCGGCGCTCGCTGCTGAACGTCATGGGTTGGGCGCCGGGGTCACCTCGCGACGACCGGCGCAACCCACCCGGCGACCGTCACTGAGCTGTGCGTACCCGGGTGCCGCGACAACCAACCCCTCAGCGGATCATCACTTTCGTCACCTGGGCGAGGCCGGAGACGCGCAGGACGCGCTCGAGCAGACGGGGCGCGGCCAGGCGCAGGTCGTGGGTGGCGGTCCGGTCGAACAGGGCCGCGATGCCCGCGCTGTCGATGTAGGTCACCCCGGTCAGGTCGACCGTCAGCGAGACACCGGCAGCGAGCTCGCGGTCCAGGGCCGCGCCGAACTCGGCCACGTTGCTCAGGTCGACCTCACCGGTCACGGTCAGGGTCCGGTTCCCGTCGTCGCCCGCGGAGGCGACCAGCGTGAGTGCCGTCGTCACGAACCGAGTCTCCATTCCAGCATGACGGTGGTGCCGTGTTCGTCGTGGCGGACCGCGACCGCGTCGGCGAGGGCTTCCATCATCGGCATCCCGCGGCCGCGCAGTACCCGGTTGTCCGGCGGCGGCCGCTTCCAGTGGCCGCGGTCGGACACCGTGACGACCAGGCGCGGACCGGCGAAGCGGGCCGAAAGGTGCGCGTTGCCCGCCGCTTCGGGGTAGGCGTGCTCGACGGCGTTCGCGCAGGCTTCGCCGGTGGCGACGAGCACGTCCTGCGCGAGGTCCTCCCCGAGCGAGGCCGTGCCCAGCCACGCGCGCAGCCAGTGGCGCGTCGAGGCGAGGCTGTCCGGGTGCGCCGGGAAGTCCAGCTCCAGCGGCGGCACCGAGCGGCGGTAGAGCAGCAGCGCGACGTCGTCCTCGTAGCCGTCCGCCGGCCGGAGCCGGCCCATCAGCGTGGCCGCCAGGTCGGTGAGGTCGGCGTCCCGCGCGTCGTGGGCGACCGAGGTGGCCCGGTCGATGCCGTCGTCCAGCGACTCGCGGCGGCGCTCGACGAGACCGTCGGTGTAGAGCATCAGCAGCGAGCCGACCGGGACGACCGCCGTGGCCTCCGGGCGCACGGCGGGGATGCGGACCGCGAGCGGCACGCTGCCGCCCGCGTCGAGGAACTCCGCCGTGCCGTCGCGGTGCACCAGCGTGGCCGGTGGGTGCCCGGCGCTGCTGTAGGTCAGCGTGCCGGTGGCGGGGTCGAGGACCCCGCAGAAAACGGTGGTGCACAAGGCACCCGGCAGCCGGTCGGCGAATCGGTCGAGCGTGGTCAGGGTGTGCGCCGGGCCGTTGGCCTCCAGCAGCAGCGCGCGGCACGCACTGCGCAGCTGGCCCATCACCGCGGCCGCGGCGAGCCCCCGGCCGACGCAGTCGCCGACGACGATGCCGATCCGGTCGCCGGCCAGCGGGACGACGTCGTACCAGTCGCCGCCGACTTCCAGCGGCGGGTTCGCCGGTTCGTAGCGCACCGCGAAGCCGTCGGGCAGCAGGGCCGGACCGAGGATCGAGCGCTGCAGCGCGATGGCGACCTCGCGCTGCCGGTCGTCGCGGTGGGCGCGGCGCAGGGCGTGCGCGACCGTCCCGGCCAGCAGCGCCAGCAGCGTCCGGTCCTCGGTGCCGAGCGGGCGGCGGGGGTCCGGTTCGACCCAGAGCGTCAGCCGGCCGCCGGGGTGGTCGAGGCTCGCGCCGACCCCGCTCCCCGCCGCGGTCGCGTGCAACGCCGGGAGCGAGCGCACTTCGTCGAGCTTCGCGCGCAGCGGCGCGGCGAGGCCGGTCCACAGCCGGTCGCCGGGGTCGGTGGACGTCAGCTCCGGCTCGCCGTCGTGCGGCCAGGTCACCGCGAGCACCCGCTCGGCCTGCCACAGCTCGCGCATCAGGTCCAACGCGGTGTGCAGCGCGTCCGGCACCCCGCTGACCCCGGCGAGGCGCTGGTTCATGGCGGCGAGCGCGTTCTCCCGCTGCACGGCGTAGCGCTCCGCGGTGACGTCGCGGATCGTGCCGACGAACCGGCGGCTGCCCTCGTCGTCGTGCAGCTCGTTGTAGGCGACCGCGGCCCACACCCGGTGGCCGTCGCGGTGCCGCAGCGGCAGCACGAAGCTCCCGGCGGGCTCGTCCCGCGCCCGGGCGAAGGCGTCGGCGACCTGCCGGTACGCGTCGGGGTCGGCCTCCCGGCCCGGCCACCACGGGTGCGGCGGCGCGTAGGGGGCTCCGTCGGGCTCGAAGCCGAGCAGCTCGGTGCACGCGGCGTTCAGCTCGACGACCCGCCCGTCGCCATCGCAGACGAAGAAGCCCTCCTGCAGGGAGTCGATCATCGCCGCGCGCCACCGGGCGTGCTGCGTCCGCAGCCGGGCCAGCCGGATGATCGTGCGGACGCGGGCGAGCAGCTCCAGCGCGGAGAACGGCTTCACGAGGTAGTCGTCGGCCCCGGCGGACAGCCCGTCGACGGAAGCCTCCTGGCCGGCGCGGGCGGACAGCAGCACCACGGGTACGGCGGCGGTGCGCGGGTCGCGGCGCAACGCGGCGAGCAGGCCCAGGCCGTCGAGGCGCGGCATCATCACGTCGCTGATGATCAGGTCGGGCGGCTCGGCCGACGCTGCGGCGAGCGCCTCGACGCCGTCGCGCACGGTGGTCACCGTGTAGTCCTCGCGCAGCAGCCGCAGGAGGTAGTCGCGCATGTCGGCGTTGTCGTCGGCGACCAGCACCCGGGCGCCCGTCGCCGACCCGGGGGCGACGTCGGGAGCCGGCTCTCCCTCCGGCAGCCAGCGCAGGGCCTCCTGCACGTACGGCTCGGCGGTCTCCGCGGCGATCCCGGCCGCCGACGGCGCCGGCGCGACGTGTTCGGGCGGCAGGTGGGCGGTGCCGAGCGGCAGCCGGATCCGGAACGTCGTGCCGGCTTCGGGGATGCTCTCGGCGGTGACGGTGCCGCCGTGCATGCCGACGAGCTCGCGCACCAGGGCCAGGCCGATCCCGCTGCCCTCGTTCGAGCGCGCCCGCGCCGACGGGATCCGGTGGAACCGCTCGAACAGCCGGGGCAGCTCGGCGGGCTCGATCCCGATCCCGGTGTCGGACACGGTGACCACGGCGTGCTCGCCGTCCAGGGCGGTGCGGACCCCGATCTCGCCCTCGAAGGTGTACTTGACCGCGTTGGACAGCAGGTTGAGGACGACCTTCTCCCACATCCCGCGGTCGACGTGCACCGGGCGGCCCAGCGGGTGGCAGCCGACCTCGAACCGCAGCCCGGCCCGTTCGACGGCGGCGCGGAACACGCTCGCCAGCTCCGCGGTGAACGCGGCGAGGTCCACCGGTTCGAAGCGGGCCTGCATCCGGCCGGCTTCGATCCGCGAGAAGTCGAGCAGGTTGTTCACCAGCCGGCCCAGCCGCAGCGCGTTGCGGTGGATGACGGCGATCTCCTCGCGGACGCGCTCGTCGGCGTCGCCGAGCGTCTTGTCCAGCTCGGCGACCGGGCCGAGGATCAGCGTCAGCGGCGTCCGGAACTCGTGGCTGATGTTGGCGAAGAAGGTGGTCTTCGCCGCGTCCAGCGCGCTCAGCTCTTCGGCGCGCCGCTGCTGGGCCTGGTACGCGAGCGCGCCGTTGACCAGCGCCGCGGTCTGCTGGGCGACCAGCCCGAGGAACGTCCGGTAGGACTCGTCGAGCGCACGCCCGGCGCTCGCCGCGAGCACGACCACGCCGCTCGCGGCGGTGCCGGGGGCGCCGGGCAGCGGCAGAACCATCGCCTCGGTGGGCGGGGTCGACCACTCGCCCGAGGGCAGCTCGCCGAAGGCCGCCGTCAGGTCGGCCACGGTGCGCGCGGTGCCGTCGGCGAGCACTTCCCGGAGCGGCCAGCCGCCGGCGTGCCCGGCCTCGCCGGGGGTGACGGCCGCGAGGGCGAGCTCACCGTCGTCGCCGCGGACGTGGATCGCGGCGTAGGGGACGTCGGCGCCGGCCCGCCCGAGCACGTCGGCGACCAGCTCGCAGGCTTCGCCGACCGTGCGGGCGATGCCGGCCTGAGCGCCGAGCTCGCGCAGGGTCGCCATCCGGCGTTCGCCGATCACGCGCTCGGTGGTGTCGGTGACCGCGGTGAACACGGCACGCACGGCGCCGTCGTCGTCGTACACCGGGCTGTAGGAGTAGGTCCAGTAGGTCTCTTCCCAGTAGCCGTGCCGGTTCATCGGCAGCAGCAGGTCCTCCGACCAGGTCGCCTCGCCGGTGGTCATCACGCTGTCGAGCATCGGGCCGATGATGTGCCAGATCTCGCCCCAGACCCGCGCGCCCGGCTTGTCCAGCGCCGGGTGCTTGGTGCCGAGCAGCGGCAGGTAGGCGTCGTTGTAGAGGAACCGGAGCTCGGGACCCCACCAGACGATCATCGGGAAGCGCGAGCTGAGGCAGATCCGCACGGCCGTGGTCAGGCTGGCCGGCCAGTCCGCCGGGTTCCCGAGCGGTGACGACGTCCAGTCGAACTCCCGCATCCGGGCGGCCATCTGGCTGGTTCCCGGAAAGGCGGCGCGCTGGCCCGATTCCTCGCCGACGCTCATCACCACTCCCGGTTGACGCGGTCCCGGCGAGCCTACCCGCCCGGAGCCGGAGCCGCCGTGTCGTGAACGGGGGGTGCTCAACCGCCGGAAAGCCAGGTCATCGTGACCGTCGTGCCGTCTTCGCGGTGCACCTGCACGCTGTGGTCGGCGAGGCTGTCGATGAGCAGCAGGCCGCGTCCCCGCAACCCGTTCGTCGCGGTCGGGGCGCGCCAGGCGCCGTAGTCGGTGACCGTCACCGTCAAGCGGCCGTTCAGCGCCTCGGCGTGCACGTCGATCGTGCCCGCGTCCCGGTCGCGGTACGCGTGCTCGGCGGAGTTGGCCATCGCTTCGTAGCCCGCGAGGACGACGTCCTCCTGGCGTTCTTCGCTCAGCCCGAGCGTGCCCAGCCAGTCCGCGAGTGCCCCGCGCAGCTCCGGCAGCCGGTTCGCCACGGCGGCGGTGCGCCGGTGGAACGTCGCCGGGGGCGCGGGCGCTCCCGGGGGGAGAGGGTCCGTCATACTTCGTCCTCTCCGCGGTGGTGCACGTGGATCAGCGCGATGTCGTCGTCGTGCCGGCCGCGGGTCAGCTCCGCGACCAGCTTGTCCCAGGCCGGGCCGAGGTCGGCCGCGCCCAGCACCTCCGGGATGCCCGCCAGGAGCCATTCCACACCCAGGGTGAGGTCGCGCGTGCGGCTTTCGACGAGTCCGTCGGTGTAGAGGACGAGATCGGCCCCCGGCGGGAACCCGGTGCTGCGCTGGGGGAACTCGGTGCCGATGCCCAGCGGTTGCGCCAGCGCCTCGCCGATCTCTTCGGGCGCGGCGCCCGGGCGCACCAGGATCGCCGGCAGGTGACCGGCGTTGGCGAAGGTCAGCGTGGCGTCGTCCGGCCGGTGGACCGCGTAGAAGCAGGTGACGAAGCTTTCGCCGAACAGCCCGCCGGTGAGCGCGGAGACGGCGCGCAGCACCTCCGAAGGCGGCAGCTCGAGCAGCGCGTAACAGCGGATGGCCGTGCGGACCTGGGCCATCACGGTCGCGGCCGTGACGCCGTGGCCGACGACGTCGCCGATCACGAACGCCGTCGCGCCGGACGGGAGCCGGATGACGTCGAACCAGTCGCCGCCCACCTTGCTGCCGGTCGCCGCGGGCAGGTAGCGGGTGAGCACGTCGAGGCCCGGCGCCGAGGGCGCGACCGGCAGCATGCTGCGCGACAGTTCCGAAGCGAGGGTGCGCTCGCGCTCGTACAGGCGGGCGTTGTCGAGCGCGATGGCGGAGTAGGCGGCGATGCCTTCGGCGAGGTACTCGTGGCGCGCGGTGAACCGGTCCGGCCGCGAATGCCCGAAGAAGAACCCGCCCAGTACCTCTTCGCTGGTCGGGCTGATCACCGGCACCGCGAGGTAGCTGCACACGGGCAGGTGCCCGGCCGGCATCCCGTGGTGCGGCGCGTTCTTCCCGAACCGCGGGTCCCGCGTGATGTCGGGGCTGCGGACGGTGCCGTCGCCGTCGAACGTCGGCGCGAACACCGCGGTGTTGCGCGGCATGGGGAACCGGTCGAACGTCTCCCGCGGCACCCCCGAAATCGTGTACAGCGTGTAGGACTCGCCGAGCTCGTCGATCAGGTTGTAGAAGAACGCGCCGAACTCGGCGCCGGTCGCCCGGGTGGCCGCGTCGGTCGCGTCCTGCACCATCCGGTCGATGTCGAGCTGCGCGGTGAGCTCGCGGCCGGTGGAGTGCACCGCGTCGAGCACCGCCGCTTCGTCCCGCAGCTGCCGCACGGTGGCCGCCAGGTGGGCGGTCGCGGCTTCGACGGCTTCGGCCACGGCCGACGGTGTCCCGCCGACCTCGCCGGTGGTGTGGACCAGCACGCCGTGCCCGTCGCCGGTGACGGCGATCGCGGCGGTGACCTCGCGGCCGGGCAGCAGATCCGCCAGGACCACGCGGTCGGTCACGGCGACCGCGACGTGGTCGCCGAGCACCCGGCGCGCTTCGGCCGGGTCGAGGGGCCGGACTTCGGTGGCCGCAGCGGTTCCGGTGCCGTCGACGAACGCCCGGCGCACGGCGTCGAGCAGCTCGGCGAAGTCCGGTGCCGTCATCCGGTGGCCAGCGCCTCGGAGAGCGACGGGTAGATGGCGAGCTCGTCGGTCAGCCGGGTCAGCTCCAGCGGCCGCAAGGTGATCCGGCCGGTGGCCACCACCCGCAGCGAGGTGGACACGGTCCGCCCGCGGTGCGCCCGCACGAGCTCGGCCATACCGGCGGAGGCGAGGAACGTCACCCCGGTCAGGTCGATGACGAGGACCGCGGGCCCGAGGCGGGCGGCGCGTTCGGCGAGCTGCCGGAGCTTGGGGGCCAGCGCGAGGTCGAGGTCCCCGTCGACCCGGAGCACGGCGGTGCCGTCCCGGTCCTCCAGTGCCACCGCGCCCGCCGAGCTCGCGGCGTCGCCGAGGGTGTTCCCGGTCTCGTCGGTGTCGGCCATGACGCTCATCCTGCCTGCTCGTGGGCGGCGTGCAAAACGGAAGTGGTGCTGACACGGCGGTCTCCGGCGAGGACGGGCATGATTGATCCCGGTTGAGCAGACAGCCTTGGCGATCACGCGCGCCCACCGGAGGGTCGCGGGCGCTGCCGAGGGCAAGGAGAAGCACGATGACGGAGCACGTTCACACTGAGGGCTCGGCCACCCCTGTGCCATTCGGCGAGTTCCGGATCGCCCGAATGGAGCAGGGCGACGCACTCGTCCTCGAGGTGGCCGGGGACGTGGACACGACCACCGCGCCGGCCCTCGTCCGGGCGGCCGGAGAGGCACTGGCCGAAAAACCGCCCCTGCTGGTGGTCGACCTGACCGGGGTGGAGTTCCTCGCCTCGCCCGGGTTGACGGCGCTGCTGACCATCCACCGCGACGCCGGCCCCGGCACCGCGGTGCGGATCGTCGCGTCCGGCCGGGCGACGTTGCGCCCGATCCAGCTGACCGGGCTCGAGGAGAGCCTTTCGCTGTTCCCGACCCGGGAAGCGGCGCTGGCCTCGTCCTGACCGGTGTCGTCCCGGCCCGCCTCATTCGCCGGCCGGGACGACCTGGCGCTCGATGACCAGCAGGGCGACGTCGTCCTGCGCGGCCTGATGGCCGATCAGCGAGGCCATGATCTGCGCGCAGGCCCGTTCGGGGTCCCCGGCGCGCAGGGCCTCCGCCAGCTGCAGCATCCCCACGTCCACCGGCCGGTCCCGGCGCTCGACCAGGCCGTCGGTGTAGAACGCCAGCACACTGCCCGGTGTCAGCTCGACCACCGTCGTGCGCCGCCGGGGCTGCCCGATGGTCAAGCCGATCGGGGGGTCCGCGGGCACGTCCAGCAGCCGGCCCGGTCCGCCGGCCGCGGTCTGCACGGGCGGCAGGTGCCCGGCGAGGGACAGGGCCATGGTGTCGCGGCCCGGCTCGACGATCCCGTAGGCGACGGTGGCCATCGCGCCGTGTTCGAAGTGGTTGGCCTTGCGGTCGAGCTTGGCGAGCACCTCGTCCGGGCTTTCGCAGTCGAGGGCGTAGGCACGCAGGGCACTGCGCAGCCGTCCCATGATCACGGCGGCCTCGAGTCCGTGGCCGGAGACGTCGCCCATCACGACGCCGAGCCGGTCGCCCGGCAGCATGAACAGGTCGTACCAATCGCCGCCGAGGCCGGTTTCCGCGCCGGGCACGTACCGGGCGCCGAAAGCGAGGCCGGGCACGTCGGGCAGGCTGCTGGGCAGCAGGCTGCGCTGCAGCGCCATGGTGGCGGAGCGGTTCTCCTCGAGCGACTCGACCTGGATCGCCATCGCCAGGCGATCGGCGAGCAGCTGCATCGTGGCGATCTCGGGCTCGGTGAACTGCCGGGGCGAGACGACGCCGACGTGCAGCACCCCGACGAGCTCGGACCCGGCGAGCATCGGCACGCCGAGCAGGGAACGCAGTCCCCGTTCCCAGAGCAGGGAGTTCACGACGGTGGTTTCGTCGACGCAGTCGAGGACGACGGGCGCGCGCTCGAGCGCCACCCGGCCGGCGAAGCCGCTGCCGACCGGCACCCGCACGCCCTGGTGGACCTCCTCCTCGATGCCGGCCGCCGCGAAGGCCACCAGCTGACGGCCACTGGCCTGGTACCGCAGCACGGTCGCGGTGTCGACGCCCATGACCTCACGCAGGCGCTGCAGCGTCTCGGCGAGCAGCTCGGCCAGCCCGAGGTGCTCGGCGGGCACGCCGATGATCTCTTCCAGCTGCCGGAGCCGGTCCTGGGTGTCGAGACTTCGCGACATGCAAAGACCCTAGCCGGAAGTCCTTGGGGCGCCCAGCCGTGCCGGGTTTCACCGGCGGGTCCCGGCGGGTAACCAGCCCGGCGTGAGCGTCGACTTGGAGTGGGTGGCCGTGCTGCGGCACGGGCAGAGCACCGGGAACGTGGCCAGGGAAGAGGCGGAGTCGGCCGGGGCGGATGTGATCGACGTCGCCGAACGCGACGCCGACGTCCCGCTGACCGACCTGGGCCGGGAACAGGCGAAGGCGGCGGGGGAGCTGTTCGCCGCCCGCCCGCCGGACCTCGTGGTCACCTCGACCTACCGCCGGGCCTGGGACACCGCCCGCCTGGCCGCGCCCGCGGGGGTGCCGATCGTCCCGGACGAGCGGCTGCGCGACCGCGAGCTCGGCGTGCTGGACCTGCTGACGTCGCACGGGGTCCGCGAGCGGTGGCCCGACGAGCTGCGGCGCAAGCGGCGGCTGGGCAAGTTCTACTACCGGCCGCCGGGCGGGGAGTCCTGGGCGGACGTCGTGCTGCGGCTGCGGTCCCTGCTGCGCGAGCTGAGCGCGGACCACCCCGGCCGGCGCGTTCTGCTGGCCGCGCACGAGATGACCGTCTACGCGCTGCGCTACCTCCTCGAAGGGCTGCCGGAACCCGACCTGCTGCGCGTCGCCGGCAGCACCGAAATCCCGAACGGCTCGGTCACCTCCTGGGAGCGCGACCGCGACGGCGGGTTCACCATGGTGCTGGCCCAGGAGGTCGGCCACCTGCGCGCCACCGACACCCCGCCGACGGCGGACGACGATGCCGCCGAGCAGCTCTCCTGACCCGGTCCCGATCAGCCCGGCCCTGTTGCGGGACAGGCTGATCGGCACCGGGGACCGCGGAACGGTGCTCGTGCTCGGCGGCGCCCGGACGGTGCCGGGCGCGCCGGCGCTGTCCGGCACCGCCGCCCTGCGCGCCGGCGCCGGCACGCTGCAGCTCGCGGTCAGCGAACGGCACGCGGTCGCGATCGGCGTCTCGGTCCCCGAGTCCTCGGTGTACGGGCTGCCCGAGACCGAGTCCGGCGCGATCGGTGCCGGCGCCGTCGACCGGCTCGCCGAGGTGCTTCCCGGCGTCGGCACCCTCGTCGTCGGTCCCGGCCTCACCGGCGCCGGGGAAACCGAAGACCTGCTGCGCCGCTTGGTGCCCGCCCTCGCCCCGGACGCCCGGGTGGTGCTCGACGCGTTCGCGCTCGGGGCGCTCAGCCGGGCCCCCGAACTGGCGAAACCCCTGGCGGGCCGGCTCGTGCTGACGCCGAACCGGACCGAAGCCGCGTTCCTCGACGACCGCGCCGAAGAGGACGTCGACGACCTCGAGACCGCGGTCCGGATCGCGGATCGCTACGACGCGGTCGTGCTGCTGATGGGCGTGATCGCCGAGCCGGGCGGGCGCACCTGGCGCGACGGCAGCGGCCACGTCGGGCTGGCGACATCCGGCAGCGGTGACGTCCTGGCCGGGCTGACCGGCGGTTTCCTCGCCCGCGGGGCGGACCTCGGCCAGGCCGCCTGCTGGGCGACGCACGTCCACGCCGTGGCGGGCCAGCGGCTGATCCCGGACACCGGGAGCACCGGCCTGCTCGCGCGCGAGCTGGTCGCCGAGATCCCCCGGGTGATCGCGGAGCTGGAACGCTGAGCCGTCACCGCTGCGCGGTCGGGCGCACGATGACCTCGTTCACGTCGACGCCGTCGGGCTGCCCGATCGCGTACGAGATCGCCCCGGCGATGGTGTCCGGCGGCAGCGTCACCGCGCGGTAGGTGCGCATGGCTTCGCGCGCACCGGGCTCGGTGATGGTGTCGGCCAGCTCCGACTCGACGACGCCCGGCGACACGGTCGTGACGCGGATGCCGGGGTCGGCCTCCAGGCGCAGGCCTTCGGTGATCGCGCGGGCCGCGTACTTCGTGGCGCAGTAGACCGCGGCCGTCGGCACGACCTCGTGCGCGCCGGTGGAGGCGATCGTCACGAAGTGCCCGCCGCCTTGGCGCCGGAAGTGCGGCAGTACCGCGGCGATCCCGTGGAGCAGGCCGCGGACGTTGACGTCGAGCATCCGGTCCCACTCGTCGACGTGCAGGGAGTCCAGGCGGGACAACGGCATCACGCCGGCGTTGGCGACGAACACGTCGAGCCGGCCGTGCGCCGCCACGGCGGCATCGGCGAAGGCGGCGACCTCCGCGCGGTCGGTGACGTCGAGGCGGTGCACGTCGGCGGTGCCCCCGGCGTCGTGGATCTCCTTCGCCAGCGCGGTCAGCCGGTCTTCCCGCCGGGCGCCGAGCACGACGTGGTGGCCTTCGCGGGCCAGCCGCAGCGCCGTGGCGTGCCCGATGCCGCTGCTGGCACCGGTGATGAGAACGATCTTCACGATTTCTCCTTGGCTGGGAAGTCGGCGCCGAGGGTGGTCTCGCGCCAGGTGTCGAAGCCGGCCCGGAGGGTTTCGAGCCGGGCGGTGGCGATGTCGTAGGCGGCCTTGCCGAGGAGCAGCCGCAGGGGCGGTTCCTCGGCGTCGACGGCGGCGAGGACGGCTTCGGCCGCGCGGACCGGGTCGCCCGGCTGGTGGCCGTAGGTCGCGGTGGTCGCGGCCCGCCGGGCACCGGCCGTCTCGGCGTAGTCGTCGATGTGCGTCGCGGACTGGCGCATCGACGGGCCGGACCAGTTCGTGCGGAACGCGGCGGGCTCGACGATGGTCACCTTGATGCCCAGGGGGGCCACTTCGGCGGCCAGCGACTCGGAAAGCCCTTCCACAGCGAACTTCGTGGCGTGGTAGTAGCCGGTGGCCCCGAAGGCGGCGAGCCCGCCGAGCGAGGACACGTTCACGACGTGCCCGCTCCGCCGGGCGCGCATGCCGGGCAGCACCGCCTTCGTGACGTCGGCGAGGCCGAAGACGTTGGCGTCGAAGAGCTTCCGGACTTCGTCGTCCTCGCCTTCCTCGATCGCGGCGAGGTAGCCGTAGCCGGCGTTGTTGACCAGGACGTCGATCCGGCCGAACGCGGTTTCGGCCCGTTTCACCGCGTCGGCGACCTGGGCGTGGTCGGTGACGTCGAGCGGCAGGGCCAGCGCGCGGTCGCCGTGCTTGGCGACGAGGTCGGCGACCCGCGCGGGGTCGCGGGCCGTGACGACGGCCCGCAGGCCGCGGTCGAGCACGGCTTCGGCCAGCGCGCGGCCGAGGCCGGTGGAGCAGCCGGTGATGAACCAGTTTTCGGGCATGACGAAGTACTCCGTCCATGGTGGAAATGACAGAAAGGGGTTGTTCTCAGCCGGCGGCGAGGCTGCCGAGCAGGGCGAGCCCGGCTTCCGACGGGCTGCCGGGCTCGGCCTGGTAGACCACCAGCTGCTGGCCGGGCGCGCTGTTCACGGTCAGCGCCTCGTAGCTCAGGACCAGCTCGCCGACCAGCCGGTGGTGGAACCGCTTGGTCTCGTGGGTCTTCTGGCGGATGTCGTGCCGGGCCCACAGCCGGCGGAAGTCCGCGCTCTTGACCGACAGCTCGCCGACCGTCTCGATGAGCCGGGGATCGTCCGGATCGAGGCCGGCGGCCACGCGCAGGCCGCCGACGGTGTTCACCGCGACGCGCTCCCACTCCGGGTAGAACTCGCGCGCGTCCGGGTCGAGGAACACCAGCCGGACCAGGTCACCGCTGTGGGTGTGACCACCGAACAGCGACTCGCCCAGCGCGTTGTGCGCGAGCACCTCGAGGCAGCGGCCGAGCACGAGCGCGGGCGTGTCCGGCCAGCCGTCCATCAGCCGCAGGAGGTTCGGGCTGACCTGCTCCCGCCGCCGCGCGCGCCGGCGTCTCGGAGCGGGCTGGGCCAGCCGGTGCAGGTGCGCGGTGGCGTCCTCGTCGAGGGCCAGCCCGTGGGCCAGCGCGTCGAGGACCTGCGCTGACGGGTTCCGCTCCCGGCCCTGCTCGAGCCGGACGTAGTAGTCGGTGCTGACGCCGGCCAGCACCGCGACTTCTTCGCGGCGCAGCCCCGCGACCCGCCGCGACCCTCCCGCGGACAGGCCGAGCTCCGTCGGGCCCACCTGTTCGCGGCGGGCCCGGAGGAACTCCCCGAGCGCGTTCTCCGCCGATGCCCCCGCCGCCACCCTCAACGGAGGAGCTCCGCTCCGCGGGTCTTTCTCAGCCATGATCCGAGGCTAACGCCGATCCGGCAGGGAAGGGTGGCCGCGCCGCACCCACCCTCGGGCTCAGGCGAGCTTGATCGGCTCGCCGTCCCGCTCCGGCTGCAGCAGCGTCGCGGTGGCTTCGCGGCCGTCGACGTCGAAGGTCATCACGGCGTTCCCGAAGTGCGGTCCCGAAACGCAGCCCCAGGTCAGCGGCGCGGGCGGGACGCCGACCCGGCGGGCCAGCCCTTCGCTGAGCCGGGTCAGGCTCCGCGCCCAGCCGGCGCGGAACAGGCGGTTCATGTACCAGGGGACGGTGTTGTGCACCGGCGAGCAGGTGAGCTGGTGCACCGGCGCCCCCGGCAGGTCGGCCCGGGCGACGTACGCGTGGTGGACGTCGCCCGAGAGCACGCTCACCGACGCCGGGCCGTCGTCCGCGACGCGGGCGATCAGCCGCGTCAGCCGGTCGAACGAGTCGCGGAACGCCGGCCAGTGCTCGAGGTCGGCCAGCTGCCGGAACCACTCCGACACCCGCCCGACGAGCCCCGGCCGCGCGCAGAGGCGCTCGCTGACCGACTGCGCGGCCGAGAGCGCGGTGGGCATCAGCCACGGCAGCGACGTCCCGATCAGCAGGTGGTCGAACTCGCCTTCGGACTGCTCCTCGATCCAGCGGAACTCGGCGTCGCCGACCATCGAGCGCTCGCCGCCGCCCAGGATGCGGCCCGCCCGCGAGTCGATGACCAGCAGCCGGACCGGGCCGAAGTCGCGCCGGTAGGACCACCGGGTGCCCTTGGCGCCGTCGGCTTCGCGGTCGGCCTGGTCGGCGAACTCGCGCAGCAGCGGCGCGTTGTCCGCCCCCGACGTGCTCACCCGCTGGTAGAGGTCGTCTTCGGCCAGCTCGCGCGGCCCGAGGTTGCCGAGGTGCTGGTAGACCCAGTACGACACGAGCGCGCCGCGGATCCGCTCCGGCCACCACGACGTGCGGGTCATCTCCTCGCGCCAGGCCTGCGAGGTGTTCCAGTCGTCGCGCACGTCGTGGTCGTCGAAGATCATCGACGTCGGCACGGTGGACAGCAGCCACCGCACCGCCGGTTCGCACCAGGCCTCGGAGTAGAGGTGGCAGTACTCCTCGAAGTCCGCGACCTCGGTGCCGGGCGGCACCTTCGTGTCGCGCCGCCCGGCCAGCCACTCCTGCGTCGCGTCGGTGGTCTCGTCGGCGTAGACCTGGTCGCCGAGCAGCAGCAGCGACTCGGGCCACTCGCTTTCGTCGAGCCGGGCCATCCGGTGGGCGTACGCGGCGAGCGCGTCCGGGCCGAGCGCGTCCTCCTCCCGCGGCTTGCGGCACGACCCGAACACCAGCCGGAACCGCGGGTCACCGGGGGTGAGCGTCCGGATCCGGCTGGGCGGCAGGTCGCTGTCGGGCCCGGGCCAGACGAGCTCGCCGTCGAGCCGCACCTCGTACCGCGTGCTGCGGCCGGGTTCCAGCCCGGTGAGCACGACCAGCGCGTAGTGGTGCCCGGCAACTTCGAACGTCCGGGCTTTCGCTTCCGCGACAACGACTTCGCACGGACCGCCGGTCTCGACCCAGATCGTCGCCGAGGTGGCGTCGACGTGCCGGAGCAGCGGTCCCAGGAGGAGCTCGGTCATCCCCGGATCCTTTCAGCAGTACGGCCGATCGGCAGTTCGAACGATCGCGAAACATTCCGAAAATCGTTGACCGGTCCCGGGTCGCGAACCAACGATCGTCACAGCTGCGCCCTGCTCCCGGAAAGGATTGACTCGAGTGCGAAGACTCGTCACCGCCCTCCTCGCCGCCGTGTTGTCGATCGCCGCCGCCATCGTGCTGGTGATCACGGCGCAGCCCGCGTCGGCGGCCACGCTCACCCGCGTGACCGGTTTCGGCACCAACCCCAGCAACCTGAACATGTACGCCTACGTCCCGGACCACGTCGCCGCCAAGCCGGCGCTGCTGGTCGCGCTCCACTACTGCACCGGTTCGGCTTCGGCGGTCTTCAACGGCTACGCCCGCGACTACGTCACCGCGGCCGACCAGTCCGGCTACGTCATCGTCTTTCCGGAAGCGACGCGTAGCGGGCAGTGCTTCGACGTCTCCTCGCCGCAGGCCCTCACCCGCGGCGGCGGCAGCGACCCGGTCGGCATCCTGTCGATGGTCGACTACGCCAAGCAGCACTACAACGTGGATCCCGCCCGGGTCTTCGTCACCGGCTTCTCCTCCGGCGCGATGATGACGAACGTCCTCGCGGCGGAGTACCCGGACGTCTTCGCCGCCGGCTCGGCGTTCATGGGCGTCCCCGCCGGCTGCTTCGCCACCACCGACGGGTCGAGCTGGAACAGCCAGTGCTCGGGCGGCCAGCTCATCAAGACCGCGCAGCAGTGGGGCGACCAGGCCCGCCAGATGAGCGGCGGGCGGACCGGCCCGTACCCGCGCATGCAGCTGTGGCACGGCACCGCCGACGACACCCTGCGCTACCCGAACTTCGGGGAGGAGATCAAGCAGTGGACCAACCTGCGTGGGGTGAGCCAGACGCCGTCGTCGAGTGACGCGCCGCAGTCCGGCTGGACGCGCACGCGCTACGGCAGCACCGGCACGCAGGCGCCGGTCGAAGGGATCAGCGTCCAGGGCGCCGGGCACGCGCTGCCGCAGAACGGGATGGTGGCGTACGCGATCGCGTTCCTCGGCCTGGACAGCGGCGGCTCGTCGACCACCACGACCACGCCGGGATCCTCCGGCGGCACCACGCTGGGCAGTGCGGCGAGCGGGACCGGGCGCTACTTCGGCACGGCGGTCTCGGCGAGCAGGCTCTCGGACAGCGTCTACACCGGCATCCTGAGCCGCGAGTTCTCCATGATCACGCCGGAGAACGAGATGAAGATGGACGCCACCGAGCCTTCGCAGGGCCAGTTCTCCTACGGCAACGCCGACCGGATCGTCGCCCAGGCGGCGAGCCAGGGCGCCCGGATGCGCGGGCACACCCTGGCCTGGTACGCGCAGCAGCCCGGCTGGATGCAGGGCATGGAGGGCTCCGCGCTGCGGTCGGCGATGCTGAACCACGTCACCCAGGTCGCGACCCACTACCAGGGCAAGATCTACGCCTGGGACGTCGTCAACGAGGCCTTCGCCGACGGCGGCTCGGGCGCCCGGCGCGACTCGAACCT
Source organism: Amycolatopsis camponoti (assembly GCF_902497555.1). Taxonomy (NCBI): domain Bacteria; kingdom Bacillati; phylum Actinomycetota; class Actinomycetes; order Pseudonocardiales; family Pseudonocardiaceae; genus Amycolatopsis; species Amycolatopsis camponoti. The sequence continues at coordinate 2,349,964 of NZ_CABVGP010000002.1, forward strand.
GCAGCGCACCGGCGACGACTGGATCGAGGCGGCCTTCCGCGCCGCGCGGGCGGCCGACCCGGGCGCGAAGCTCTGCTACAACGACTACAACACCGACGACTGGAACCAGGCGAAGACCCAGGCCGTGTACCGCATGGTGCAGGACTTCAAGTCCCGCGGCGTGCCGATCGACTGCGTCGGCTTCCAGTCGCACTTCAACAGCAACAGCCCGGTGCCGTCGAACTACCAGACCACGCTGCAGAACTTCACGAACCTCGGCGTGGACGTGCAGATCACCGAGCTGGACATCGAGGGGTCGGGCACCACGCAGGCGAACAACTACCGGACCGTCACCCAGGCCTGCCTGGCGGTGGCGCGCTGCACCGGGATGACGGTGTGGGGCATCCGCGACACGGACTCGTGGCGGGCGTCCGCGACTCCGCTGCTGTTCGACGGCAACGGCCAGAAGAAGGCCGCCTACACCGCGGTGCTCGACGCGCTGAACGGCGGCACGACCCCGACGCCGACCACCACGCCGACGACACCCACGACGCCGACCACACCCACCACACCGACGACCACCACACCGACGACCACCACCCCGACGCCGGGCGGGTGCACCGGGACCTACGCCAAGACGGCGGAGTGGAACGTCGGCTTCAACGGGCAGGTGACCGTCACCGGCTCGAACAGCTGGGTGCTCACGATCACCTTCCACGAACCCCAGAAGGTCATCGGCAGCTGGAACTACACCGGGACCTACGACAGCACCGGGTACGTGCTGACCGCGCGGCCCAACGGGAGCGGCAACGTCATCGGGTTCACCGTGCAGCACGGCGGCAACCTGACGGCGCCGACCGTGACCTGTTCGGTGGGCTAGAACAGCCGGCCGACCTCGTCCGCGGGCGGTTCCTCCAGGCTGAGGAGGAACCGCTTGCGGGTGAGGCCACCGGCGTACCCGGTCAGGCCGCCGCTCGTGCCGACCACGCGGTGGCACGGCACGATGACGCTGATCGGGTTCCAGCCGTTGGCGTTCCCGACCGCCTGCGCGGCCCCGGGGTCGCCCAGCTCGGCGGCCAGCTGCCCGTACGTGCGGGTTGCGCCGTACGGGATCTTGGTCAGCATCGCCCAGACCTGCTTCTCGAACGCCGAGCCGCGCGGCGCGAGCTCGAGGTCGAACTCGCGCCGCGTGCCCGCGAAGTACTCGCCGAGCTGCTGCCGCGCCGCCTCGAAGGCGTCGTCGTCCCGGGGGCCGAGGTCGGTGAGGTGGGGTGTCCGGAGATGGCCGTCGAAGTAGAGCCCGGCCAGCGCCGCGCCGTCGCCGACCAGGGTCAGCGGTCCGATCGGTGACGCGATGACGGCGTGCTTCATGGCGCCCAGCCTACAAGTCAGCCCTGGCTGGTCTTCACCGAGAGCGAGTCGACGCTCATCTCCGCGCCGGGCGTGATGTCCGCACTCGGGGAGGTGCACCCGCAGACCTTGTTGGGGTAGGAGCCCCCGATGGCGACGTCGAAGATGACGAAGAACCCGTGGTCGACGGCGGCCTTCCAGGTCGCGTCGGACACCTGGTTCTGCTTCACCGCGAAGGTCTGGTTCCCGTCCAGGTAGAAGCGCAGCTCTTCGGCCGCGGCGTCACGGCGGTCCACGATCACCGAGTAGGTGTGGTAGCCCTCCTGGCAGCCGGCGCACTCCTGCAGGTCGCTGGTGATGCCGTCGGGGTCGTGGCACTCGCCCTGCCACTGTCCACAGTGGAAGGTGGTGGAGTGCTTGCTCAGCGCGTTGACGTCTTCCATGATGTCGAGCTCGCCGATGCTCGGCCAGTTCGTCGCGCCGACCGGGCGGGCGTCGGCACCCATCGCCCAGAAGGCCGGCCAGTAGCCGAGGCCGCTCGCGGGGGAGGGCTGCTTGAGCGTCGCGCTGATCTCCAGCTGGCCGCCTTCGGGTGCCGCGAAGTCGGTGCGCTGCGTTTCGATCCGGCCGGACGTCCAGTTTCCGGCCGCATCGCGCAGCGGCTTGATCGCCAGGTGGCCGGCGCCGTCGTGGTAGACGTTGTCCGTCGAGTTCGTCGCTGTCTCGAGTTCGCCGGTGCCCCAGTTCGCGGCGCCGCCCTGGTAGCCGGTTCCCGTGTCGTAGAGCCAGTCCTGGGCGTCGAGGCCGGAGCCGGCGGCGCCGTCGAAGTCGTCCTGGAACACGGTGGTCCACCCGGCTTCGGCGTGCGCCGGGGCGGCGGTCAGGACGAAGGACAGCGTGGCGAGCACGGCGGTGAGCCGCTTGGCGGTGCGCATGAGGTCTCGCTTCCGGAGGGGAATGGGGTCGTCCACGACCTGCGAGGCCATCCACTGTCACCGCTGGTCCGCGCCCGAGTCAAGGGATGTGCCCGGAAGTACCCGGCGCCCGGTACCCGTGGGCAGTACCGGGGGAGTCCCGTTTGGAATTCGCCGCGGCGGGGCAGCGCGCGGGCCGGGTGAGTCGGTGGTCTGGACCTTCTTTCGAAGGGTTGCCAGGTAACGAAACCGGAGTCATAGTTTGTTGACGTCCACAACGAATCCTGCGAACCGCCCTCGGAAGTCCTCTTTGGACTCCGCCGTATCCTCAGAGTGGAGGACGCCTTGATCTCCCGTCGCTCGTTCCTCGGCCTCACGGCGGCGACGCTCGCCACCGCCACCGCGCTGCCCCTCGCGCGGTCCGCCTCCGCGGCGACGCCGGACACGTTCGGTCTCGAGCTGGTGAACAATTCCGGCTCCGGCACCGTGTACGCCTACGTCACCGGCACGACGCCGGACGGGCGCCTGGTGCTGCTGCGCGCCGACGGTACGCCGTACTACCCGGACTCGCCGTCGGCGCCGACGACGCCGCTGCCGGAGGACTGCGCCATCCCGATCTCCTCGGGTGCGCAGGTGTCGGTGCCCAAGATGGGCGGCGCGCGCATCTACGTCGTCACCGACGCGAAGCTGGACTTCTTCCTCGACCCGGGGCCGAACCTGGTGCACCCCAGCTTCCTCGACTCCGGTGATGCGAACTTCGGCAAGAACTGGTCGTTCAGCGAGTTCACGTTCAACGACACGCAGCTGTTCGCCAACATCAGCTACGTCGACTTCGTGGGCATCCCGATGGGACTCTCGCTGACGTCCGGGTCCGGCACGTCGTCGGTCAGCGGACTGCCGGCCGGTGCGCTGGACCAGATCGCCTCGTCGCTTTCCGCGCTGGGCGGCGAGTGGGGCGGCCTGGTGCAGACCGGGGGAAGCGGCACCCTGCGCGTGCTGTCGCCGCACCACCACGCGGCGCAGTTCGGCGGGTACCTCGACGCCTACATCGACCAGGTGTGGCAGAAGTACGCGGGCACGGACCTGGTCGTCGACTCGCAGAACCCGGGCGTGGGAACGTTCACGGGCCGCGTCTCGGGCGACCAGCTGGTCTTCGGGGCCGAGTCGTTCGCCAAGCCGGCGACAGCGGACGTGTGGAGCTGCGACAGCGGCCCGTTCGCCCTGGCCGCGGGAGCGAGCGACGCGCGCAAGGCGATCGTCCCCCGCCTGGCGGCAGCGCTGAACCGCACGACGTTGCTGGACAACCCGAACCAGCCCACGGCGGAGGACCCGGCCCGCTTCTACGGCGGCGAAGCGACCAACCACTACGCGCGCATCGTCCACTCGAAACTCCCGGACAACCGCGGATACGCGTTCCCGTACGACGACGTGAGCCCGGGCCCCGACTTCAGCGGCGCGGTCTTCGCGGGCGACCCCCAGGTGCTGACGATCACGATCAACGCGGCGCACGGCTAGAGGCAGTGCGGCCAGAGGCAGTGGAAAAACTGTCGGTGGTGACGGCTAGCCTCATGGGCATGAACACGGACGACGCGACGGTCCCGGCGGACCAGCTGACCAAGGGCCAGTGGTTCTGGCACGAGCCGGCGCCGGGCCTGCCCGCGTGGCAGCTGCAGGTGACCTCGGCGGAGTTGCTGGAGGACTCCGTCGAGATCTTCACCACGGATGAGGAGCGGGAGTTGGTTTCGTATCCGCGGAACCGGTTGGTTCGGTTGGCCGGGGCCGCTTGAGGGTGGGTTTGTGAGGTAGGGCACTTTCTGGCCGGGGGGCCGGGGCCGGAGGGGAGTGCGGGGGCTGGGCCGGGGGCAGAAGGGGAAGTGCGGCGGCCGGGTCGGATCCGGTAGCGCCGGCGGCCGGGTGTGGTCGCTCTGCTGCCGGATGTACGGCGGCTGGGGCAGGATCCTGGAGCGCTAGCGGTGGGGTAGCGACCGCTCTGCCGCCGGGAGTGCGGTAGCTGGGGCAGGTTCCTGGTATGCCAGCGGCCAGTCGCGATCGCGCTGCTACCGGTGTGTGGCGGTTGGGGCAGGACCCGGAGCGCTAGCGGCTGGGTAGCGACTGCTTTACCGCCGGAACTGCGCGCTGCTTGCCGCTCGGCCGGTTCGGGCCGACCCCCACTCCCATGCACGGTTTTCGGCCGGTTCGGGTCGACCGCCACTTCCCTGCGCGGTTTCGCGTGAATTTGCCGCCCTGCGCGACTTCTCTCGGCCCATCCGTCTCGGCCGTACTTCATTCCGTGCCGCCGTGCCGCCGTGCCGCCGTGCCGCCGTGCCGCCGTGCCGCCGTGCCGCCGTGCCGCCGGACCACTGTCCGGATCCGGCGCCAGGTGATCAGCCCGGGTTCTGGTCCCGCAGGGCCGCCGGGCGCCAGGTCATGCGGACCGTCGTCCCGGCTTCACCTGTGTCGATGTCCGTCTGGTCCGTCACCTTCTCGATCAGCACCAGCCCCCGGCCGCCCGAGGTGTGCGCGCTTGCGCGGCGTGGGCGGGTCTGGGGGATGCCGCACCCCGTGTCCGTCACCGTGACCGTCACCGCGTCGCCGGCTCGGGATGCCTGGAGGCGGGCCCAGCCGTGGCCGTCCGGGTAGGCGTGGGCCGCTACGTTCGCCAGCGCCTCGTACGTGGCCAGCGTGATGTCGTGCGTGCTCGCCGGGTCTAGGGGGAGCTCGCCCAGCCAGCGGGTCAGCTTGCGGCGCAGGTCCGCCATCTCGTTCGGGAGCGCGGGCGCCAGCTCTTCGAACGTCGAGGTGGCTACGGCACCGGCGACGGCGCGGGCCGGGGGCGTGGCCCCGGTTTGGCCCGCCTCGGTGTTCTGACCCACATCGACGTCGGGTTCCGAGGTGTGTCGATACACGATCCGCTCCCATCATCAGCCACGGTTTCCCCCGTGCTTCGGGCTTCTCTGGAGAGCTACCCATCGCGATGGGGTCTTACCCGTTGTGCTTTCCGTGACATCGCGCTACCTTGGAGTTGCTCCTCGCGGATGTCGGCCTCTCGGCCGCCCGGAGGAAGCTCCCGGATCAGGCCACTCGGCCCTCTTCCACTCGTTCGAACCACTTCACCGGCTTCGCGGTCCACGCGAGCCGAACCTCATCAGGAGAACACCCATGTCTTTTCACGGAATCCTTGACCTGTCAGGGAAAACCCCGTTCGTCCGCTCCGCCTACCGGCCGGAGCCGGAGGACGTCGCGCTCCCGCTTTCCGTCGTCCGCAAGCACAAGCTGCGTCCCGGCGACGAAATCACCGGCGCGGGCGAAGAAATCGCCAGCGTCAACGGCGCCGATCCGGCCGAACCACGCCCGGACTTCGCCGACCTGGTCCCGCTGCACCCGGATCAGCGCCTGTTGCTCGAAACCACCCCGACGCGCCTGCTGACGCGCGTCATCGACCTCGTCACCCCGCTCGGCAAGGGCCAGCGCGCGCTGGTCGTTTCGCCGCCGAAAGCCGGGAAAACCACGGTGCTGCGGGAGATCGGCCACGGCATCTCGGTCAACCACCCGGAATGCCGGCTGATGGTGCTGCTCGCCGACGAGCGCCCGGAGGAGGTCACCGATCTGCGCCGGACCGTGCGCGGCGAGGTGATCGCGTCCACTTTCGACCGTCCGCCCGCCGAACACGTCGCGGTCGCGGAACTCGCCGTCGAGCGCGCGAAACGCATGGTGGAGCGCGGCCAAGACGTCGTCCTGCTCCTCGACTCGCTCACCCGCCTCGGCCGCGCGTACAACCTCTCGGCCCGCGCCTCCGGCCGCACGCTCTCCGGCGGCGTCGACGCGGCCGCGTTGCAGCCGATGAAGCGCATCCTCGGCGCGGCCCGCAACCTCGAAGGCGGCGGCTCGCTCACGATCGTCGCGTCGGCGCTGGTGGAAACCGGTTCGCTGGCCGACACGGTGTTCTTCGAAGAACTGAAGAGCACCGGCAACGCCGAGCTGAAGCTCGACCGCAAGATGGCGGAACGCCGGGTGTTCCCGGCCGTCGACCTCGCCGCCTCCGGCACCCGCCGCGAAGAACTCCTGGTGACACCGGGCGAATTGGCCGCGATGCGCGAGGTACGCCGCGCGCTGCCGGGCCCGCAGGCGGCCGAGCAGCTGCTCGACCAGCTCCGCAAGACCGGCTCCAACGCGGAGTTCCTTCTCCGCGTCACCGGTGCCGCGCTTCCCGCCGCCGCCTGAGTCAGCGCCGCTCCCGGAGTTCGCCGATCACCTTCTGCCCGACGCCGTGCGCTTCGTCGACGCTCTCGGGCGGATCGCCTTCCCCCGGCTCGTAAAGGTCGTCGTCCGGCCGGCCGGGGTCCGGGGTGCCGGGCCGCGCGATCTCGGGTTGCTCGTTCGGGTGGGACATTTCCGGGTGGTACCCGGCCCTTCCCACGGTCAACCCGCCACCCCGTGCCCGGCCGCCGTCAGTTGCCCCGCCCCGTGGTCTGCTGGAGCTCATCGATCCGCGCCGACGCCTCAGCCTTCGTCAGACCGTCCGGAACCTCTTCACCGGCCTCCTGGGCCAGTGTCGACAGATACGACTTCTGCGGCCCGGTCATCGGCTCGTCCCCGGTCGTCCACTCGCTCGGGTCCTTCTCCGGGTTGGGCTCCACCTGATCAGTCATCACAGCCTCCAATCGAACACGTGTTCGCTCGAATCCGACTCTAGCGCAGGGGTCCGACAATCGCCGGTCACGAGCCGGCGGGCGGGGTGCTCGGCGGCCCCGCCTCGTGGCCCGCCCGGCCGCGGGTCCGGCGCTCGTCCTTCATCCGCTGTTCCGGCACGTGGCGGCGCCCGTCGTTCAAGGACTCCAGCAGCTCGCGGTGGAAGTCGCGGAAAGTCGCGTAGAACCCGTCGTCGTACTCCTCGACGAGCTGGAAAGTCCACCGATCGGGGACGACGTTGAGCCCGATCAGCTCCTCGCCGATCCGCCGCGCCCAGTCCGCGTGACCGGCCTTCTCCAGCGCCTCCACGGCCTCGTCCAGCACGAGGTCCGCGCTGCCCGTCAGCTGGTGGAACGAGTAGAGGTGGCCCCGCGCGCGTTCGATCGTCTCGAACGCTTCGATGACCTTGCCGACCGCCGTGACCGTGGCGGCGTCGTAGTTGTCGACCATGACGGAAAAGTGCCCCGTCCCGGGATTTCTACACCTCCCGGAACGGGGCACCTGCCCGAAGCGCGAAACTCAGGCCGTCGGCCGCGTCGCTCCCGCGTACTCCTTCAGCAGCGGCGAGATCTTGACGACGTCGCCGCTGGTCGGCGCGTGCACCATCTTGCCGTCGCCGATGTACATCCCGATGTGGGACACGGGGGAGTAGTAGGCGACCAGGTCGCCCGGCTGCAGCTGGTCGCGCGGCACCGGCGTGCCGAAGCCCGCCTGTGCCGAGGACGTCCGCGGCAGCGTGATGCCCGCCTGCTTGTAGGCCCACTGCATCAGGCCCGAGCAGTCGAACGTGCTCGGCCCGGTGGCGCCGTAGACGTAGGCGCTGCCGAGCTTGCTCAGCGCCGCGTCGACCGCCTTCTGCGCGGCCGAGGAGGCCGCCTTGACGGTCGGGGCCTTGCCGCCGGTGTCCTTCTGGGCGGTCTTGTCGGCGGTGCTGAGGGTCTTGCCCTGGGCCTCGATCTGGTCGATCTGGGCCTGGAGGTTCTTCTTCTTGCCCTCGATGTCCGACGCCAGCTTCGCCGCGGCGTCCCGGGCGTCGGTCGCCCGCTTCGCCGCGTCGGTCGCCGCCTTCTCGGCTTCGGTGGCCTTCGCGGCCGCGCCGCTGAGGTTGCCCATCGCGGCGTTCTTGTCGGTCGCGATGACCTCGAGGGCCGCCGAGCGGTCCAGGAAGTCCTGCGTCGACGTGCCGGCCAGCAGCGCCGACAGCTTGTTGAGCTGGACGCCGCTGGTGAACGACGCGCCGGCGAACTTGTCGACCTGGCCCTGGTACTTCTGCTTGGCCTCGATGGCCTGCGCACCGGCGTCCTTGGCGGCGGTGACGTCGGCGTTGGCCTTGTCGAGCTCTCCCTGCTTCGCGGTCAGGTCGTCCTTCGCCTTGAGCAGGTCTTCGTTGAGCTTCTCGGCCTGGGCCGAGAGGTCGCGGTACTTGGCCAGGGCGTCGGACCCGGTGGGCGGGGCCTGGAGGACGGGGATGGGGGCGGCGGTGGCCGTCGGTTGGGCCATGGTGACGAGGGTGATCACCGAAGCCGCGGCGAGGGCACCTGACACCACGCGCTTGACGGGATGCGAACGCATTCTCGCGCGGGTCTCCTTTGCTGATCGGCCGCCGTCGGGCACCGGGGCGAGTCGGGGGCCTCGCCGTGTCCGGCGCGTGCTCGACCGCAACAGGAAGAGCACGCGGTGGGGTCCGGTACCCGGCAGGGGGTATCGGCGGCGATCTCGCGTCGCCGTCTCATCGACGACCGGGGGCCGCGAGATCTCGAACAGGTTACGAAAAGAACACGGCACCGTCCAGGGGTCCTCTCTGAGAACTCTCCGTGACGACAAGAAACACGCTTGGACCAGTGGTAACCGGATCGACTGTGGCCTGGATTACATTCCGCGAGGCAGTTAACTACCCTACCTCCCTAGGGTATCCGTGGCCGATGGGAGACACGGCCTGCGCCGTCACCGGCGTGACGTGCGGCCACTGCGCCGCTCGGTCGAAGAGGAAATCTCGGCGGCCTCGGCGGCGTTATCAGAGTCACCGTCGAGCCGGCCCCCGGCGCGGCGAGGGCGCTCAGTTCGGTTTTCGTGGTCACGAACAGCCTGCGCTCGCGCGGCTTCTCGGCCGGGTGACTTTTGTACGGTCCTTGTATCGGCTCGGGTGATGCTGGCCGGGTAGCGAATCCGACCAGTGGAGGACAGGGATGTTCACGAAGGCCGCCGTACTCACGGCACTCACCGCAGCGGCGTTCGCCGTGGCCGCACCGGCGCAGGCCGCGCCCGCGGCCACGACGGCGCTGCCCACGGCGAACATGGAGGCCGTGCTGAAGGCGGCCCAGATCGACCCGCGCCGAGCCGACGACACCCAGACCCCGGGTGCGCACGACAGCGTGCTGCTCGTCGAACAGGCGTTGCAGGCGAAGGGCTTGCTGGCCGCGACCTACGTCGACGGGTACTTCGGGACGACGACGATCACGGCGTACTCGCAGTACCAGAAGTCGTTGGGGTACACCGGGATCGACGCGTCCGGCCTGCCGGGCAAGACGTCGCTGGAGAAGCTGTGCGAGGGCCGGTACACGGTGACCGCCCCGGTGTCCGCGGGCAGCCGGATCGCTTATCGCGGGGTCACGACGAACACCCGCACCAAGGCGATGCTCCTGGCCGCCGAAGGGATCGCGGGCCTCACGGTCAGCCTCACCCAGGGCGGCTACAACCCGGGCGGCGTCGACGCGTCGGCCGGCACCCACGACGGCGGCGGAGCGCTGGACATCTCGGTGTCCGGCATGTCGTCGACGACCCGCACGAAGCTGCTCACGGCACTGCGCAAGGTCGGGTTCGCGGCCTGGTACCGCACTCCGGCGCAGGGCTTCGACTACCACATCCACGCGATGGCGATCTCCGACCCGGATCTCTCTTCGGGCGCCCAGCACCAGACCGGGGACTACTACCTGGGGATGAACGGGCTCGCCGGGCGCGGGGCCGACGACGGTCCCGCGGTCACCAAGGTCACGTGGGAGGAGTACCAGCGCGGCTGATCCCGCGGGGGTGGCTGTGCCGGGGCGCGGGATCGGACGCGCCCCGGCACTGGCACGCCCGGCCCGAGCGGTGGTTTGATCGGAAGCACCAAACGACCAGGGGGTGCTCCGATGGCCGGCAAGGCTTTCCGCTTCGGTGTGGTGGCGGGCGCGACCGAAGGCGGCGCGAAATGGCTGCGGACCGCTCGCCGTGCCGAGGAACTGGGCTACGCCACCCTGCTCTGCCCCGACAACCTCAACCTGCCCACCCCGACCGCGGCTCTCGCGGCGGCCGCGGCCGTGACCACCGACCTCAAGGTCGGTTCCTTCGTCCTCGCCAGCCCGCTGCGGACCGCGCGGGCCGCCGCCTGGGAGTCGCACAGTCTCTCCGTCGTCACCGGCAACCGGTTCGAACTCGGGCTCGGGACCGGCCTGCCCACCATGCGGCAGCAGGCCGAAGAGCTCGGCCTGCCCTACGGCTCGGGCCAGGAACGGCTCGACTCCATCTCCGAGACCATCGACCACGTCCGCCGGCTCGACGGCGACGCCCACACGCCCGTCATGATCGCCGCCGGCGGGCCGAAGGCACGGCGGCTCGCCGGAGCGAAAGCCGACATCGTCACGCTGGCGGGTGGCGTCCTGACCACCCGCGAAGAGATGGCGGGCTACGTCGAAGAAATCCGGGCCGCCGCCGGTGATCGCGACATCGAGCTCGCGCTGAACATCTTCGTCGTCGGCGAGCAGGTGCCGCCGTGGATCCGGGGGTTCATCGGGGTCGACGCCGAGACGCTCATCGAGCACGACTCGCTCACCATGCTCCGCGGCAGCTTCGACGACATGGCCGCCGAGCTGGAACGGCGCCGGGAGGAGCTCGGCGTCTCCTACGTCAGCGTCAACAGCGCCTTCATCGAGGAGTTCGCGCCGCTGGTGGAGCGGTTGTCGGGGAAGTGAGCGTCGCCGGGTCGGTGTTCGCGCCGCACAGCAGGACCGCGACGCGTTCCCCCGGCTCCGGCCGGTAGGCGCCGGCCAGCAGCGCCGCGTAGGCCGTCGCTCCGCCGGGCTCGACCGCCAAGCGGTAGCGGTCCCACAACGCCAGCCGAGCCGACACGATCGCCGCGTCGTCCACCAGCACGGAGCCCACCTCCGCACGGACGGCCACCGCGAACGCGATGTCGCCGAGCCGGGAGGCGCCCAGGGAATCCGCGGCGACGCCGGACACCTCGACGGGGACCGGCTCGCCGGCGGCCAGCGCGGCGTGCAACGTCGGGGCCGTGCGCGGTTCCACGCCGACCACGCGCGCCCGGCCTTCGACCGCCGCCGCGATGCCGGCCATCAGCCCGCCGCCGCCCACCGCGACCAGGATCGTGTCCAGCCCGTCGAGGTCGGCCAGCAGCTCGAGGCCCACCGTGCCCTGGCCCGCGCAGATCTCCGGCTGGTCGTACGCGTGGCAGAACAGCGCGCCGCGGTCCGCCGCGTCCTTCACCGCCGCGTCGTAGGCGTCCGCGTACTTGTCGCCGACCAGCTCGACGGCGGCGCCCAGCTGCCGCAGCTTCGCCACCTTGACCGCCGGCGCGTTCACCGGGACGTACACCCGCGCGGCCACGCCGAACTCCCGGGCGGCGTGGGCGACGGCGAGCCCGGCGTTGCCACCCGACGCGGCCACCACCCCGGCCGCCGAAAGCTCGCCCGCCGCGATGATCCGGTTGAAGGCGCCGCGGGCCTTGAACGACCCGGTGTGCTGCAGGTGCTCGAGCTTGAACCACACGCCGTCGTCGCCGAACACCGGCGTCCGGCGGACGTGGCCCTCGATCCGGGCGGCGGCCCGCTCGACATCCGAAGTGCTGATCATGCGCTCCAGCATGCGCGCGGACCGCCGTAAGCACCAGCGACGTCTCCTATGCTGGCATCAGCGATGCTTACGGCTGGAGGCCCCGTGTTCGACGCCCACCGCCTGGCCCTGCTCGCCGAGGTCGCGCACGCCGGGTCGATCGCCGGGGCGGCCCGGAGACTCGCCTTCACGCCGTCCGCCGTCTCGCAGCAGCTGGGCAAGCTCGAACGCGACGTCGGCGCGCCCCTGCTGCACCGCAACCCCCGCGGGGTCACCCTCACCCCGGTCGGGGAGGCGCTGCTGAGTCACGCGGAGACCATCGTCGGGGAGCTGCGCACCGCCGAGCGGACCGTCCGCGCCCTGCTCGACGAGGAACCGGCGCAGCTGACCGTCGGCACGTTCGCCAGTGCCGGCATGACGCTGGTGCCCGCCGCGCTCGCCGGGTTCCGCCGCGACCACCCCGCGGTCGCACTGCGGCTGCTGGACCTCGAACCGCCGGACGGGTACGGCCTGGTCAGCTCGCGCGACCTCGACCTGCTGATCACCCACCGCTATCCCGGCGCGCCGCTGCCCGACCCGCGCGGGCTGACCCGGTCGCTCCTGCGCTCCGAGCGGTTCCGGCTGATCCTCCCCGAAGGACACCCGAAGGCCCGCGTCCGCCGGCTCACGCTGGGCGCCCTGGCCGGCGAGGCCTGGATCTCCGGCAACCCCGGTGTCCCCAACCGCGTCTGCCTGGATCAGCTCGCCGACGCCGCCGGGATCACGCTCGGCGTGGCCTACGAAACCCGGGACTACCAGGTGACCCTGGCGCTGGTCGAGGCCGGGCTGGGGGTCGCGTTCGTGCCGGAGAGCGTGCTCGCCCGGATGGCGCCCGCCCGGATCGCGGTCCGTGACGCCGCGGACGCCCGGCCGGCGCGGGACATCTTCCTGGTGCACCACCGGCGGCCGGGAAAGCTGGTGACCGAGATGGCCGAGCGGCTCAGCCGTCCACAGTAGACGCCCGGGCGGGGAACCGCGCGGAGGCGGCCTTCAGCGCGTCCAGGCACGCGCGGACCGCGCCGCGATCCTCTTCGCCCGCCCGGCAGATCGCGTAGATCGTCCGCGTCAACGGCGGGCGCGTCGCCAGGATCCGGACGCCCCCGGGCTGCGGCTCCCGGGCCAGCCGCGGCACCAGCGCCGCGCCGAAGCCGGCCGCCACCAGGGCCAGCTGCGTCGGGTAGCCACCGACCGTGCAGCTGATCCGCGGCTCCAGCCGTTGCTTGCGCAGCACCTGCACCAGCCACTCGTAGCAGCCGGACCCCAGGCTCCAGCCGATCCACGGCAGATCGTCCACTTCGGACAGATCGACCGCCTTGCGGTGCGCGAGGCGGTGCCCGGCGGGCAGGGCGAGGTCCGCGACGTCGGAGAACAACGCGATCCGCGTCGTCGACGGCGGGAGCACCGTCGGCCGGTCTTCCCAGCTCTCCAAGACCGCGACGTCGAGGTCGCCGGCCAGCACGCGGGGCATCGTCTGCTCCGCCTCGCCCTCGTGCAGCGTCACCGCCAGCCGCGGGTGCTGCGCGGCGAGCGTGGCCAGCGCGGGCGGCAGCAGCGCGTGCACGGTCGTGGGGATCGCGCCGACCCGCAGCGGCCCGATGACGTCCTCGCGCAGCAGCTCCAGGTCCGCCTTGGCCTCGGCGACCTGCGCCAGGATCAGCTCGGCGTGCCCGGCCAGCACCTGGCCCGCCTTCGTCAGCCGGACGCCCCGGCCGCGCGGCTCCAGCAGCCGTTGCCCGGCCTCGCGTTCCAGCTTCGCCAGCTGCTGCGACACCCCCGACGGCGTGACGTGCAGGGACGCGGCCGCGGCGGCGACCGAGCCCTGGGTGGCGACCGCGTGCAGCGCGCGCATCCGCTCGATTCCGAACACGGTAGAGATCCTACCGAATTCTCCGCAGAAACATTCGCTTGTCCTTGACAGTTGCCGCCCGCACGCTGGACCGGTGACCACGACCGCGCCCCGCCCCACGATCGCCCCCACGCCGCTCACCGAGCGCTTCGACCCGCGTCTGCTCGCGGCGCTCGGCAGCTTCTGCATCTCCCTGTCGTCGGTCTTCATCAAGGTCTCGCACGCCAGCGGCAGCACCAGCGCGTTCTGGCGCTGCCTGCTGGCCCTGCCGGTGCTGGTCGCGCTCGCCCTGCTGGAACGGCGGAAGGCCGGCCCGGCGCCGCGCCGCCGCGTGCTCCTCCCGCTGCTCGCCGGCACCGGGCTCGGCCTCGACTTCGTGCTGTGGGGTGAGGCGATCCCGCGGATCGGCGCCGGCATCGCGACCGTGCTGCTCGCCGTCCAGGTGGTCATCGTGCCGCTGCTGGCGTTCGCCTTCCTGCGGGAACGGCCGGCGAAGCGGTTCCTCCTCGCCGTGCCCGTGCTGCTCGCCGGCGTCGTGCTGGCCGGCGGGTTCGCCGGGAGCGGCTCGTTCGGCCCGGACCCGGTCACCGGCGCCGTGTTCGCGATGCTGGCCGGCGCGGGGTACGCGGTGTACCTCTTCCTGATCCGGCTCAGCGGCGGCGCGGGCGCGCGGGCGCAGTCCCTGGTGCTGGCGACGCTCTCCGCCGGTGTCGTCGCCGTCGTGCTCGGCGTCCCGACCGGCACGCTCGACCTGAGCCCGAGCCCGGCGACGTTCGGCTGGCTGGCCGCGCTCGCCGTCGTGGGTCAGCTGATCGGCTGGATTCTCATCTCCGCCGCGCTGCCCCGGATGTCGGCCACCACCGGCGCGACGCTGATGCTGCTGCAGCCGGTCGGCGCGGTGCTCCTGGGCATCGGCCTGCTCGGGGAGACGCCGAGCGCGCTGCAGCTCGTCGGCTGCGCGGGGGTGGTCGCGGCCGTCTGCTTCGCCGGGCGGACCCGCCGCGGGTGATCTGCGGGCCGGGGCCGTCACGGCTAACGTCCCCGGTATGCGTGTGCTGGTGGCCGGGGCTTCGGGGTTCGTCGGCGGCCGGTTGTGCCCGGCGCTGGAAGAGGCGGGGCACGACGTCCTCGCGATGACGCGCCGTCCCGAGAAGTACGACGGCGCCGGGACACCCGTCCGCGGCGACGTCGCCGACGTCGGTTCCCTGCGGGACGCGCTCAAGGGCGTCGACGCCGCCTACTACCTGGTGCACTCGCTCGACAGCGCGGACTTCAAGCGCCGCGACGCCGACGCCGCGCGCGCGTTCGCCCGGGCGGCCGCGGACGCGGGGGTGGGCCGGATCGTCTACCTCGGCGGCCTCGGGGACGACGACGACACGCTTTCGGAGCACCTGGCCAGCCGGCGCGAGGTCGAGCGGCTGCTGGGGGAGACCGGCGTGCCGGTCACCGTGCTGCGCGCCGGCATCGTCATCGGCCACGGCGGGACGTCTTGGGAGCTGACCCGCCAGCTGGTGGAGCACCTGCCGGCGATGATCACGCCGCGCTGGGTCGGCACGCGCACCCAGCCGATCGCGATCGCCGACGTCGTCCGGTACCTGGCCGGCGTGCTCGACCACCCGGAGGCCGAGGGCCGGACGTTCGACATCGGCGGGCCCGAGGTGCTGGCCTACCGGGACATGCTGCAGCGGGTCGCGGCGATCGAGGGGCGGCCGCTGGTGATCGTGCCGGTGCCGCTGCTCTCGCCGAAGCTCTCGTCGTACTGGCTTTCGCTGGTCACCGACATCGACGTCACCACCGGGCGCGCGCTGATCGACTCGATGACGAACGAGGTCGTTGTCCGCGACGACGCGATCCGCCGGATCGTCGAGTTCGAGCCGATGGGCTACGACGAAGCCGTGCTGCAGGCCCTGGGCGAGCGGGCGAAGAGCCGGCGGCCCGCGTGAGGAAGCGGCTCCTCGCCGGGGTGACGGCCGCCGGGTCCGGCCTGCTCGGCGCGTCCCTGGCCAGCCGGCCGGGTTCGCGCCGGTTCCACGTGCTGACGGCGGCGGTCGCGGCGACCTGGTTCGCCGGCGCGGGGCCGGTGGACCGCGGCCGCCGGGACGTCGTGCAGCCGGTCCTCGCGGGGGCCGGCGCGTTCGGCGTGTTCTACGTCGGCGCGCTGGTGTCCCGCCGCATCCCGTTGCTGCGCCGCGCGATCGCGGGCGTGCTCGACCACGCCCGCCGCGGTTCGACGCCCTCGGTGGTGGCGACGACGCTCGTGACGGGCGCGGCGGAGGAGTTCTTCTTCCGCGGCGCGTTGTACGACGCGTTCGGCCCCCGCGGATCGACGGCGCTGTACATCCTTTCGACGACGGCGACCCGAAACCCCGCGCTGGTATTGGCCTCGACGGTGATGGGCGCGCTCTTCGCCGTGCAGCGCGGCCGGTCCGGCGGGCTGCAAGCACCGGTGCTGACGCACGTGGTGTGGTCGGCGCTGATGCTGGCCTTCATGCCGCGCCTCTTCCCGCCGGATCAGAACGCTTCGTAGGCGGCCATCACCACGCCGAGACCCCGGTCGTACCCGCCGTCCCAGAGGACCTGGTTCATCACGTACGCCACCACCATGCGGTTCTCCGCGTCGACGAGGACCACCGAGCCGCCCCATCCGCCCCACGAGCACGTGCGGCCCTCCAGCCGGTAGCCCAGGCCGTAGCGCATCTGCGCGCCGAGCACGCGGTCTTCGCCGTGGAACTGCTCTTCGAAGACGCGCTCGGCACCGGCCGCCGACAGCAACCCGCCGCCGCCGACGAGTGCCGACTGCGCCGCGGCGACCGAGCGGGCGTTGCCGTACCCGTTGATGGCGGGTACTTCCGCGCGCCGCCAGGCTTCGGAGTACGAGTCCGAGACGCCGACCAGGAAACCCGGCGGCTTGTCGCCCTGGGGGTCGGGGATCAGCGGCGCCACGCGGTGGTCGTGTTCGGCGGCGAGCCCGATGTGGAAGTCGGCGCCCAGCGGGCCGGCCACCTCCTCGGCGAAGAACGTGCCGAGGGTGCGCCCGGTGACGCGGCGGACGACTTCGCCCACCAGGAACCCGAACGTGACCGAGTGGTACCCGCCCGCCGTCCCGGGCTCCCACGCCGGGGTTTGCGCGGCCAGCCGCGCCGTCACGGCCGGCCAGTCGAAGAGGTCCTCGACCGCGATCGGGCCGGTGAAGTCCGGCAGGCCCGCGGTGTGCCCGAGCAGGTGCCGGACGAGCGTGTTTTCCTTGCCCGCGGCGGCGAATTCGGGCCAGTACGCGGCGACCGGCGCGTCGAGGTCCAGCTCGCCGCGGTCGGCGAGGACCAGCGCGCACAACGCGGTCATGGTCTTGGTGGTGGACCAGACGGTGGTGATCGTGTCGCGGTCCCAGGCCTTCGTGCGGCCGGTGTCGACGTATCCACCCCACAGATCGACCACGGGCTCGCCGTCCACGAACACGGCGACCGAAGCGCCCACGTCGTCGGCGTCCAGCGACGCCGCGAGGACGTCCCCCACCTTGCCGAACCGGTCTTCGCACGTTCCCCAGATGTCAGCCACGGCGGCCAGCAAACTCCGTCCGGACGGGTCACACCACTCATTTTCGAGTGGAGAACCTTTGTCCGGAACGAGCCAGAACCGGGCGGAAACCTTCAGAACCGCGCCGGGATTTCCTATCCTGGACCAAACCCCGGTGCGTGGAGAGGGATGTCGATGCGGACATTGCTCGTGCTGCTGCTCGTCCTCGGTTCCTTCACCCCGATGTCCCTGCGACCCGCCGAGGCGGCCACGGCGGTGTGCGTGACGTCGTGCGACACCCTCGACCCGTCGCGGGCCGCGCGGGAGAGCTTTCCCTTGCCCGACAAGGTGATCAACAACCGTGTCGTGCGGCTGCACGCCTCCGACCCGGACGGGATGGCGTGGGCGAGCATCGACGGCGGCGTCGCCGGCGACGCCGTCTGGCTCGACCGCTCCTGGGACGGTGGCGCCACCTGGGAAGGGTTGCTGGGCAAGGCGACCATCCCCGGTGCGTGGACCGGCACCCGCACGCTCATGTACAACCTCACCGACCCGCAGCACCACCGCCGCGGACTGGTCCGGGCCTGCGGGGACGCGCAGGGCGTCGCGTGCACCGCGTGGATCTACCCGGACGTCTGCGACGCCGCGTGCGACCGCACCGCGCCGGGTACGGGGGACAGCCAGCCGGTGGCGCCGACGACGCTCTTCGGCCGCACGATCCGGCTCCACTTCGACGGCCGGGGCCTGGCGTGGGCCGGGATCGAAGCCGGCGGCGCCGGGGACGAGATCTGGCTCGACCGCTCGTGGGACGCCGGCGCGAGCTGGCCGGACGGCTCGTCGCTGGGCCGCACGAGCGTCGCCGCGGGCGCGACCGGTACTCACACCACGGCGTTCGCGACGCGCGATCCCCGCGGCCGGCTCTACGGCGGCGCGGTGCGGGCGTGCGGCCGCGAAGCCACGCACGCGCAGGGGAGCTGCACGGCGTGGGCACGGCCCGCGACGACCCGCGTGGCCGGCGCGCTCGACGCGCTGATGTGGTCCTACGACCCGTACACCGCGTGGTGGCCGTCGAGCTGGTGGAACTCGGCGGTCGCGGTGACGGCGGTGGCCGACGCGGGCGGGTTCGACGCCGCGCTGGCCCGCACCTTCGACGTCAACCGGGCCGCTTTCCCCGCCGGGGCAAGGAGTTCCGATGCGATCGAGGGCGACTTCGTGAGCCGCGCGATCGACGACAGCGGGTGGTGGGGCCTGGCCTGGGTCGCCGCTTACGACCGCACCCACGACGCGCGCTACCTCACCGAGGCGACGACAATCGCGAACTACGTCCACGGGTTCTGGGACACCGGCAGCTGCGGCGGCGGGGTCTGGTGGAACCGCGAGCGGACGTACAAGAACGCCGTCACGGCCGGGTTGTACCTGCGGCTGACCGCGTCGCTGCACAACCGGCTCGCCGGCGACACGGTGTGGGGCCAGCGGGCCCGGACTGCGGGCGACTGGTTCCTCGACAGCGGGCTGATCAACTCCTCGGGCCTGGTGAACGACGGCTTGACGTCGTCGTGCGCGAACAACGGCCAGACCGTCTGGACGTACAACCAGGGCCTCGGCATCGGCGGGCTGCTGGAGCTGTGGCGCGCGACCGGCGTCCAGTCCTATCTGGACGCGGCGAAGCGGCTCGCGGACGCGGCGATGGCGCGGCTCACTTCGGGTGGCGTGCTCGTCGAGTCCTGCGACACCGGCACGGCGTCCTGCGACGACAACCAGAAGCAGTTCAAGGGAATCTTCCTGCGCTACTTCGGCGACCTGGCGGCGGCGACGGGCTCGGCGACCTACCGCGCGTTCGCGCAGAAGCAGGCGGACGCGCTGTGGGCGGGTGATCGCGACCCGCTGAACCGGATCGGCCAGCGCTGGACCGGGACGACGCCGAACGTGACGGACTGGCGGACCCAGGCGTCGGGCCTGGAAGCGATCCTGGCGGCGGGGTAGGTCCGCGCGCCGGAACGGGCGCCGAGCTGCCGCCCGGCTCGGCGACCGAGCGGCAGAGCACCGATCCGGCCACGCAGCAGGCCGCCATCACCGGCGGGGAACGCAGATCACCGGCAGGTTCACGCTGCCCGAAGCGCGGCAGCCGGCCCGCGACATCGCCGGCGGCTGACGCTCAGCAGGGCGGCGGCGGCAGGTCGGCGCCCGTGCAGGCTTCGGTGTCCGTCTTGCTCGTCGCCTGGTGCAGGAGCTCGTAGAGCTGCTCGCGCTGCTCATGGCTGAGCCCGCACAACACCTCGTCCTCGATCGCGGCGAGCGCGAACTCGGCCCGCGCGAGCAGCTTCGCGCCCACGTCGGTGAGCTCCACCACGTGGCGCCGCCGATCGACGGCCGAGCGGCGCCGCTCGATCAGGTTCTCCGTCTCGAGCTCGTTGAGCAGCCCGACCACGTTCGTGCCGTCCATCTGCAGGGTCTTCGCGAGGTCCTGCTGCGAGCTTCCGCCCAGGTCACGCAGCACGGTGAGGGCGATCAGGTGGCGCGGCCGCAGCCCGAGCGGGGTCAGCACCGACTCGCTGCGCAGCCGCATCCGGCGGGAGAGGTGGTCGAGCAGCGCTCCGCACCGGTGGGGCGGCTGGTTGACGACCGGCAGCGAGGTCATGCGCCCAGTATATGGGCAGCTCAATGGTCGGTGTGCTATTAATGGTTTGTCTAACACCAACGATCTATGGGCGGCTAACGACATGGCGCATCTCCTCCACATCGACTCGAGCATCCAGGGCGAGCGCTCGGTGAGCCGCCGGCTCAGCGCGCGGGCCGCGGCCGCGT
Organism: Amycolatopsis camponoti; assembly: GCF_902497555.1. Taxonomy (NCBI): domain Bacteria; kingdom Bacillati; phylum Actinomycetota; class Actinomycetes; order Pseudonocardiales; family Pseudonocardiaceae; genus Amycolatopsis; species Amycolatopsis camponoti. The sequence goes on from NZ_CABVGP010000002.1 coordinate 2,369,923, forward strand.
GGCGGGCCGCGCACCCGGGCGGCACGACCACCTACCGCGACCTCGGCGCGCACCCGCTCCCGCACCTCGACGCCGAGAGCGGGTCGGCCCGCGCGATCCCGCCGGAGCAGCACACGCCGGCCCAGGCCGCGTCGTGGGCGCTGACGCGGGAGCTCGTCGGCGAGATCCAGGCGGCCGACACGGTGCTCCTGGGCCTGCCGGTCTACAACTACGGCGCGCCGAGCAGCGTCAAGGCGTGGGTGGACCACCTCATCGCGCCCGGGCTCTCGGTCGACCACGAGACCATGACCGGCCTGCTCGGCGGCCGCGAGTTCATCGTGCTGGCCTCGCGCGGCGGCGGGTACGGCGAAGGCACGCCCCGCGAAGGCTGGGACCACGCCGAGCAGTGGCTCCCGCACGGCGTCTCGCTGACCGGCCTCGAGCCGCGGTTCGTCACGGCGGAGCTGACCCTCGCGCACGTCAACCCGGCGATGGCGGAGCTGATCCCGCTGGCGGACGCGAGCCTGGCGACGGCGGAGAAGACCATCGACGACCTGTGGGTCCCGGCGCGGGTCTGACGACCGTTCGGCGCGCAGAACCCGGTCTTCGACGACTGCGCCCCGGGCCCCGGCGGTAGCGGTGCGGGCACAGCCGGTACCGTGCCGCCGGAGGCCGGGTGGCAAGATGCGGAAACCCGGACGGTCCGCACCTGGGCGAGGAAGGTCAGGTTTGAGCGCGCACACCTCCCAGATGGACGATATCCGGCTGGTCGCGCAACCGAGCGCGTTGCCGGTCACGGAACTGTTCGTCCGCCTGATTCTCACCGACTGGTCCCTGATGCCCATGCTGGAGCAGGTGACCGCCACCGCGAGACGGCTGGTCGAGACCGTCATCGACGCCGGTGACCCCCGATCGCCCTCCTTCGTCACGCTGCGGCTGCGGCTGCGCGCCGACGTGCTGGTCGTCGAGGTCGACGACGACGTCCCCGGGCTGCCGGAGCCGAAGGTCGCCGGGCCCGGCGAGCGCGTGGGCGTCACGCCCGGCGCCGGCGAGGCCCGCACCACGTGGTGCGAGCTGGAGCTGCCCGGCGGGATGAACGCGAAGCAGGTGCGTCTGCCTCGCCGGCAGGACCGCCGGACCCTGGTCGACGAGCCGGTCTCCGGCGCCCCGGTCGCCGCCGACCCGGAGGTGCTGGAACGCCTGCTCACGCGGCTGAGCGGCTGGTCCGGCCCGAGCTGACGTGCGCAGCCGTCCCATCTTGGTCGTGCTCTACGACGGCGTCCGCTTGCTGGACGTCTCCGGGCCCCTCGAAGTCTTCGCCGAGGCCAACGAGCACGGCGGCCGGTACGAGCTGAAGACGGCCTCGCCCGGCGGTGCCGACGTCCGCGCCAACACCGGGACCCGCCTGGGCGCCGATCTCGACCTCGCGGCGGCCGACCCGCGCGGCGCGACCGTGCTGGTGCCCGGCGGCCCCGAATGGGCCCGCACGATCGCCGACACCGGGCTCGTCGCGCAGATCCGGCGGCTGGCCGGCGGCGCGACCCGCACGGCGTCGGTGTGCGCGGGCGCGTTCGCGCTGGCCGCGGCGGGCGTCCTCGACGGCCGTCGCGCCACCACCCACTGGGACCTGACCGACCAGCTCGCCCGCCGTTTCCCGCGGGTGCGGGTCGACGCGGACGCGATCTTCGTCAAGGACGGCCCGGTGATCACCTCCGCGGGCGTCACGTCCGGCATCGACCTCGCCCTCGCGCTGGTCGAGGAGGACCTCGGCGCCGAGGTGGCCCGGCTGGTGGCCAAGCACCTGGTCGTCTTCCTGCAGCGGCCCGGCGGGCAGTCGCAGTTCAGCGTGCGGCTGGAAACCGGCCGCCCGCGCACCGAGGTGCTGCGGGCCGTGCTCGACGCGGTCGCGGCCGACCCCGCGGCGCCGCACACCCTCGCCGACCTGGCCGCCCGCGCCGGGGTCAGCGCGCGGCACCTGACCCGCTTGTTCCGGGAAGAGCTCGGCCGCACACCCGCCCGGTTCGTCGAGCAGGTGCGGCTGGAATCCGCCCAGCAGCGGCTGGAACGCACGACCGAACCGCTGGACGTCGTCGCGCGGCGGTCGGGCTTCGGATCCGTCGAAACGCTGCGACGCGCCTTCGCGCGCGGCCTCGGCGTGACCCCGAGCGACTACCGGGCCCGGTTCCGGACCACGGGCATCGGCTGAACCGGTTCCGGGCTCCGATCCGTGCATCCAGGCAGGGAGAGGACGTGGAGGCGAGGAGGCAGCCGAGGTGCGCATTGTCATCGCGGAAGAAGACGCCCTGTTGCGGGAGGGGCTGGTCCTGCTCCTGCACAGCGAGGGGTTCGACGTCGCCGCCGCCGTCGACCACCCCGGAGACCTGCTGGCCGCGGTCGTCGCGGAGGAGCCGGACCTGGCCGTCGTCGACGTCCGGATGCCGCCGACGTTCACCGACGAAGGCCTGCGGGCCGCCCTCGAAGCGCGCCGGGTCGCACCCGGGCTGGCGATCCTGGCGCTGTCGGCGTTCGTCGAAGACGGTTACGCCGGCGACCTCCTGGCCGCCGGCGGGGGCGGCGCCGGGTACCTGCTCAAGGAGCGCGTCGGGAAGCCGGACGAGTTCCTCGACGCACTGAAGCGCGTCGCCGCCGGCGGCACGGTGCTGGACCGCGACGTCGTCGCCCTCCAGCTGGCCCGGCCACGCCCCGGCGACCCGGTCGCGACGCTCACCGCGCGCGAACGCGAGGTCGTCGCGCTGCTGGCCGAAGGCCACTCGGTGCCGACGATCGGGCGGCTGCTCGGCATCGGCACCGCCGCGGCCCGGCAGCACGCCGGGGACGTCAGCGCGAAGCTGCGCGTCCCCGACGAAGCCCAGGCGATGCTCAGCTACCTACGAGCGTGAGGACCTCGGCCTGCTTCTCCCGGTACCGGGCGACGTTGGCCAGCTTGACGTCCTCGTAGCCGCGCACCAGGTCCGGCAGCTCGGCCAGCGCCAGGACGCGGGCCCGGTCGGCGTCTTCGGCGCGGAAGGCCCGCAGCACCGTGGCGCGGTAGTCCTCGATCAGCTCGCGCTCGACGCGGCGCACCTCGGCGCGGCCGAACGGGTCGAAGCGGGTGCCGCGCAGCTTGCGCGACGCGTGCAGCAGCCGGAACGCCGGCCGGAACCACGGGCCCAGGCTGATCTTGCGCTTCATGCCGAGCGCCCGCAGGACCGGCGGGTGCAGGCGGTAGGCGTACTTCGTGCCCTCGCCGAACTGCCCGGCGAGATCCGCGGTGAAGGCCGGGTCCAGCGACAGTCGCGCGACCTCGTACTCGTCCTTGTAGGCCATCAGCTTGTACAGGTGCTTCGCGACCGCTTCGGTGATCTCCGTCGGCCCGTCCTCCAGCACCCGCACCTGCTCGACGTACTCCGCGTACGCCCGCGCGTACCGCTCGTCCTGGTAGGCGACCAGATCGGGGATCCGGACGTCGAGCAGCCGCGCCAGCTCCGAGCCCGGCTCCGCGTGCACCAGCTTCCGCGCGGCGGGCTGGGTGACCGCCCGCGTCTCCTTGGGGGCGGCCGTGAGCGCGGCCGGGTCGGCGACCAGCTGACGCCCGCGGCGGAAGGCCTGCAGGTTCGCGGCCACCGCGGTGCCGTTCAGCTCGATCGCGCGCTCGATCACCGCGGCCGGCAGGCCGATCGCGCCGGTCTGGAAGGCCGCGCCGAGCTGCAGCACGTTGGCGAACTGGTCGTCGTCGAACAGCTCCTCGGCCAGCCCGCGCGCGTCCAGGGACACCGTGCGTTGTGCCGCCGCTTCCAGCGGTGCGAGGACACTGTCCGGGGACGGGAAGGACACCGTCGTGTCGACGACCATCCGGCCGGTCGGCACCTCGGTGGTCGAGACGACCGCCGTGGTGCGGGCGGCGTCGGCCACGCCGAGGTTCGCCGCGTCCGCCCCGACCAGCGCGTCGCACGCCAGGTAGAGGTCGCACTCGCCGGCGGCGAGCTTCGGGGCCTGCTCGACCGGCTCCGCCGTCACCTTCAGGTCGGACACCACCGCGCCGCCCTTCTGTGCGAGCCCGGTCTGGTCGAGCGTGCGGACGTGCCGCCCGTCGAGCACCGCGGCGGTGGCGAGGATCTGGGTCACGGTGACCACGCCGGTGCCGCCGATCCCGGTGATCCGGACGGTGAAGTCCGGCGCGCCCGCCGGGGGAGCGGGGACGGCGTCCGCGGCCAGCTCGCCGAGCTTCCGCCGCTGCTTCTTCCCGGTCGGCACCACGGTGACGAACGACGGGCAGTCCCCGGCCAGGCACGAGTAGTCGACGTTGCACGACGACTGGTGGATCGCGGTCTTGCGGCCGAACTCGGTGGCCACCGGCTGCACCGAAAGGCAGTTCGACTTGGTGCCGCAGTCGCCGCAGCCCTCGCAGACGCGCTCGTTGATCACGACCCGGGTCGCGGGCGCGGTCTGCTTGCCGCGACGGCGTTTCCGCCGCTTCTCGGCCGCGCACTCCTGCTCGTGGATCAGCACGGTGACGCCCTTGATGGCGGCCAGTTCCTCTTGCGTGCCAAGAAGTTCCGTGCGGTCGCGGACCTCGACGCCGGCGGGGAGCTTGCGGCGCCGCAGCTTCGCGGGCGCGTCGCTGGTGATCACGACCCGCTTCGCGCCTTCGACGAGCAGCAGCTCGGCGACCTTCTCCACCGGCAGCCCGCCGACGGCGTCCTGGCCGCCGGTCATCGCGACGGCCGAGTTGTAGAGCAGCTTGTAGGTGATGTTCACGCCGGCGGCGACCGCCGCGCGCACGGCGAGGCTGCCGGAGTGGGTGAACGTGCCGTCGCCGATGTTCTGGACGAAGTGCTCGGCCTCCACGAACGGCGCCATGCCGATCCACTGGGTGCCCTCGCCGCCCATCTGCGTCACGCCGAGGACGGTGCCGACCTGGTCGGGCTCCATGAACAGCGCCATGGTGTGGCAGCCGATGCCGCCGCCGACCAGCGTGCCCTCGGGCACCTTCGTCGACGAGTTGTGCGGGCAGCCCGAGCAGAAGTACGGCGTCCGCGCGAGCAGGGGCACGGAGATGCGCTCGCGACGGCGGCGCCCGCGGTACTCGTCCACCGACGCGATGCCCTCCGGCAGCCGCCGGGTCAGTCCGGTCGCGACGGCGTCCGGGTCCAGCTCGCCGAGCTCGGTGAACAGCGTGCGGCCGTCGCAGTCCTTCTTGCCGGTGATGGCGGGCGCGCCGGGCACGCCGTAGAGGACCTCTTTCAGCGCGCTTTCGATGAACGCCCGCTTCTCCTCGATGACGACGATCTCGTCGAGGCCGTCGGCGAACTCGCGCACGACCCCGGGTTCCAGGGGGTGGATCGCGCCGAGCTTGAGCACGCGGATGCCGTGCTCGCGCAGGGCTTTCGCGTCGAGACCCAGTGTGCGCAGCGCCTGCTGGAGGTCCAGGTAGGACTTCCCGGCGGAGACGATGCCGATCCGGTCGGCCGGGCCGCGCGCGGTGATCTTGTTGACGCCGGCCGCGCGCAGGTAGTCGAGCACCAGCGGCAACCGGACGGTGAACAGGCTGCGTTCCAGCTCCGCGAGGCTCGTGCCGAGCAGGCGCGAGGTCGGCGTGTGGCGGTAGGCCTTCTCGATCTCCGGCGCGGTCCACCGCGGACTGACGGTCGCCGTGCCCGAAGCGTCGGCGACGTTGGCGACGACCTTCAGCGACGTCCACACCCCGGCGGCGCGGGACAGCTCGACCGCGTGCATGCCGAGGTCGAGGACGTCCTGGGAGTCGGCCGGGTAGAGGATCGGGATGGCCAGGTCGGCGAGCGCGAGCTCGGACGCGCACGGGACGGTCGAGGACTTGGCGTTCGGGTCGTCGCCGACCAGCGCGACGGCGCCGCCGCGCGGGTCGGTGCCGGCCAGGTTGGCGTGGCGGAGGGCGTCGGAGGCGCGGTCCAGGCCGGGCGCCTTGCCGTACCAGAACCCGGTGACGCCCCGCTGCCCGCCGGCGCCCGCGACGAGCTGGCTGCCCATCACCGAGGTCGCGGCCAGCTCCTCGTTGAGGCCCGGGCGGTGGACGACGTCGTGCTTCTCCAGCAGCTTCGCGCGGCGGCCGAGTTCGAGGTCGTAGCCGGCCAGCGGCGAGCCCTCGTAGCCCGAGACGAACACGGCGGGGTCGCCGCCGCGGGCGCGGTCGTGGCGGACGCGGTCGAACAGCAGCCGGACCAGGGCCTGCACCCCGCTCAGGTGCACGGTTCCGGCCTCTCGCAGGTACCGGTCGTCCAGCGTGAACGTCTCCACGGCGCGGGCCTCCTTCGCGTCGGTTGTGCTCTCGGGCACAGTGCGATCTTCGGGGCACAGTGCGGCGCGGACCACAGCCACGCAACAGCCAAGGCGCGGCCGGGCCTCCACACGCAAAGTTCAGCGTATCCAGTGACGGAGTGGTCCCGATTTTTGCGTCCGTTTACGCTCGGACGCATGACCGACGACCTGCTCGACGCGACCGACCACGAGATCCTCGGCCTGCTGCGCGAAGACGCCCGCCGGACGCTGTCCGACATCGCCGGCCGCGTCACGCTGTCGACGGCCGCGGTCAAGCGCCGCATCGACCGGCTGCGGGAGACCGGCGTGATCACCGGGTTCACCGTGCAGGTCGACCACGCGAAGCTGGGCTGGGGGATCGAGGCGTTCACCGAGCTGCGGTTCGTCGGGAACACGAAGGTCGCGGAGATCCTGCGCACCACGACGCGGATGCCCGAGGCGCAGGCGGTGTTCACGATCGCCGGCGACCCGGACGCGCTGGTGTGGCTGCGGGTGCGCGACATGGCCCACCTGCAGAAGACGATCGACGAGATCCGCCGTCACCACCAGGTCACCGGCACGAAGACGCTGATCGCCCTCGAGTCGTGGTCGAGAGGGAACTGACGTGCTCGTGACGCTGGCCGAGCGCCCGGACCTCGCTTCGGCCACCTACTCGATCCCGTACTCGCCGGACTCGCCGAAGTTCATGACCGGCAGCCTCACGAGCCTGCTGGTCCGCGGCCGCCGGGTCGTGCGGCGCTGGCCGCACCTGGTGGTCGCCCTGCTCGAAGCCGACATCCCGGTGGCGCGCGGGATCATGGTGCCGTTCCGCTCGCGTGCGTCGTTGCCGGCGCGGGGCTGGGACGAGGTCGCCGTGTGGGCCGCCGAGGACGCGCTCGACGACGTCGCTCCCGACACGGCGTGCGCGTTGGAGATCGCCGTGCACCCGGATCACCAGGGGCGCGGCCATTCCCGCGTGGTGCTGGAGGGGATGCGCGCGGCGGCTGCCGGGTTGACGTCGCTGGTGATCCCGGTCCGGCCACCCGACAAGGCCGCGGTCCCGGCGACGCCGATGCGCGAGTACGCCGCCCAGACGCGGGCGGACGGTCTGCCCGCGGATCGCTGGCTGCGGACCCATGTGCGTGCCGGTGGGCGGATCGAGGGCGTCGCGCCTTGTTCGGCGACCGTTCAGGCGTCGCTTGCCGATTGGCGGCGGTGGACCGGGTTGCCGTTCGATCGGGATGGTGCTGTCGTGGTGCCGGGGGCGCTCGCTCCGGTTTTTGTTTCTACTGTGGAGGACTTTGCTGTCTACGTTGAACCCAACGTTTGGGTTTCGCATCGTGTGGGCGGGTTCCAGGGATACCCTTTCGTGTGATGAACGTGCGTTCGACTGCCGGTATTCTTGGTGTGTGGACAGCGAAGCGGTGACTCGAGCGGATGCGGTGGCCTTGGCCGACCGCATCTCCGCCCTGCTCACCATTGTGCGGTCTGCCGAGGCCGAAATCGGTTCCCTGCTGGTGGAAATCGAGTCACGTGGGGTGCTGGAACTCTTCGGCTACCGCTCCGCCGCGCGACTCTTCGAGCACCTCGCCGACGTCCCCAAATCTGCCGCCGAGACCGTGGTCAAACGCGCCCGGGCTCTCGCTGGTGGCCGCAACCTCGACGGCACCCCGATCCCCGCTGTTGCTCCCGCCACCGGCACTGCCGCGTTGGACGGTGGGTTGAGCACGCCGATGATCGACACGATCGTCGGTGCCCTCACCCGGATCCCGCCCGAGCATCGCGAGGAAGCCGAGCAGCACCTGCTCACCTTCGCCGCCGACACCGGCCACAAGCAGGTCACCGCCCTGGGTGCCCGGATCATCGCCCACCTCGACCCTGACGGCACCGAGCCGGAATCCACCGAACCGGCCCAGCCCAGCCGTGAACTGTCGTTGCGCCGCAGGAGAACCGGGGTCTGGGAGCTGCAGGGCCGTTTCGATGACGAGACCGGCGCCCGCGCGGGCGCCCTGCTCGACTCTCTCGCCCAGCGCCGCAGCACCGACGAAGGCCCCGACCTCCGCTCGCAGCAGGAACGCTACGGCGACGCCTTCTCCGACGCGATCGACCTGGCCCTCAACTCCCCGGACCTGCCGATGCAGGCCGGGGAACGAGCACACGTGATGGTCGCTGTCGCCCTGGACGATCTGAAGTCCGGTGTCGGCGCGGCCACCTTGGGCGACACCGGCCGCATCTCCGCGGCCGAGGCGCGGATCCACGCGTGTGACTGCATGCTCATCCCCACGGTCCTGGGCTCCAGGAGCGAGCCTCTCGACCTGGGCCGCCAATACCGCCTGGTCACCGCTGGGCTCCGCCGTGCGTTGTACTTGCGTGATCGGGGGTGTGCGTTCCCGGGCTGTCATCGGCCGCCTCGGCATTGTCAGGGTCACCACGTCCGGCACTGGGCCGACGGGGGTCCGACGGAGCTGAGCAACCTGGTGTTGATGTGCGCCCATCACCACCGGCTCCTGCACCGCTCCGGCTGGCAGGTCCGCATCGCCACCGACGGCCTACCCGAATTCCTACCTCCGGTCTTCCTGGACAAACGCCGAAAACCGAGGCGCAACAACCTGCACCGACCGTTGCCGTTCGCGGCGTGAGCAACCGAATGCCTGGGATGGGCCCGCAGTCACCGGCTGCGGGCCTACACCCACGTCCGGGCGCGATCAATCACTGGGGAAGTTGTTCGACGCCTTGTGTGGACGCGCGACACTAGCCGCGCAGCAGGACTCCGGACGCGCGCTCGCGGTCGAAGAAGAACTCCGGCCACTCGAGGCCGTCCGACGGCGCGTCGATCGCCGTCGCGCGGCGGCGCAGCTCGTTCAGGAAGTCCGTGTCCAGGATCGCCCTCGCCGACAACGGCTCGCGCAGCAGGAGGTCGGCCGGGCCCTGGTACAGGTACGCGTCCACGCCCGGATACCCCTTCGTTCCCGGGGGGTAGTCGCGGTTCGTCGGGAAGTACGTCGTGTCGAGCGTGCCCAGCCAGGAACCCGCGATCGGGGTCAGTGACGGCCACGAGCCCAGCCGCTGTTCGAGGCGCTTGTTGTCCGTCGTGAACCCGTAGTGGTCCGCGACCACGTACGCCGCGCCGGGGTACTCGCGCTCCAGCTGGGCGACCGCGCCGCTGCCGCCGTCGTGGGTCAGGTGGCCGAGGCCGAACAGCATCAGCGCCTTGCGGTGCTTCTGCAGCACCTGCGTCTTCACCACCGACACGATCGACCCGTCCCGGTCGTGGAACGGGTCCAGGTCCGCCGGGCTCGTGATCCGGCTCCAGTCGATCGGCGGGTCGCCCGCCAGCACGCGGATCTTCTTCGCGGCCGGCAGCGTCGTGTTCACCTGCCGCACCAGCGCGAAGAGCTGTTCGTAGAACAACGAAAACCCGCAGCTCGGCTGGGTCGTGTCCCGCCAGACGTGGCTGATGTCCGGGACGTCGCCGCCCGCGATGTAGGCGTCGAGCATCGGCTGGAGGCGGGAGTTCCCGCATTCCACGACGACGTCGTTCACACGGCCCGGGAAGCGCGGGTCGCGGATCAGGTCGAACACGAAGGTCCCGGGATCGGGGCTGGACTTCGCCAGGATCGAATGGGTGCCGAGCGCGGCGAGCAGGGCGCCGGCCGGATCGGACGGTGGCCGGGGCTGGCCCGCGTCGGCGGGCGCGGCCACCAACGCCGCGGCCGCGAGCACGGCCAGGACGGTCTTGAACAAGCGCATGAGGGCTCCCCAGAACGAATACCTGCTGTCTTACGACAGTAGGACAACTCGGCCAGCATCCAGGTCCGCCCAGGGCGCTGTCAAGGCCGGATCAAGGCCGGGTGGGTGCCGAGGTCAGTGCCGGAACGCCTCCGCCAGCCACCACGACCCGCCGTCGTCGGCGATCTTCGCGTCGATGACCAGCGGCGCGTCACGTGGACCCGCCAGCCACTCGCGCACCGCGAAAAGGTCGTCGGGCGACCGGACCGTCACCCCCGCGCAGCCGAAGCCGCGGCCGATGGCGGCGAGGTCGGAGTCGGGGAACCGGACCGTGGTCATGTCGGCGTCGCCGAAGTGGTGGACCTCCGCGCCGTACGCGGCGTCGTTGTAGACGATCACCACCAGCGGCAGGCCGAGCCGGACCGCGGTGTCCAGTTCGGACAGTGCCATGTGGAACCCGCCGTCGCCGGTGCCCAGCACCGGCAGCCGGTCCGGGCGGGCCAGCGCCGCGCCGATGGCGGTGCCCAGGCCCAGCCCGATGCTCTGGAACGCCTGGGTGAAGCAGAATCCCTGCTCGTCGGGCACCGAGAGGTAGGCGCTCGGGTAGCCCATGAAGTTGCCGGAGTCGATCGAGACGATCCGCTCCGCGGGCAGCAGCTCGTCCAGGAGCTTGCTCAGCGTTCGGGGGTCGATCCGGCCGCCCCGGGAGAGGTCTTCGTGCTCGACGTCGTTCCAGCGGCCGGCCGCGATCCGGGCGGCGACCTCCTCGGTGCGGTAGCCCTGCTGCTCCTTCGCCACGGCGAGGACGTCGACGGCGGTGGCCGCGACGTCGCCGACGACCCCGAGGTCGATCGGCCGGTGCGCGCCGAGCGCACTCTGCTCGACGTCGACCTGCGCGAGCTTCGCGTGCGGGCTGAGCAGCTTCCCGTGGCGCGTGGTCCACATGTTCAGCGCGCAGCCCCAGCCGACGACGAGGTCGGCACCCACGATCAGCTCGGCGGTCGAGGGGGACGCGAACCCGCCCGAAATGCCGAGCGCGAACTCGTCGCCGTGGAAGAGCCCGTGCGCGACGGCCGACGTCGCCAGCAGCGCACCACACCGGGAAGCCAGCTCCCGCACCGGTTCCCGGCTGCCGCGGGCACCGCGCCCGGCGACGAACACCGGGCGCTCGGCGGCCGCGAGCAGGTCCGCCAGCTCGGCCACCGCGGCGGCGTCCGGCCGCAGCACCGCCGGTCCCGGGATGTCCGGCAGCGAGGGCGGCGCCGGTGCCGGCTCGGCCTGCACGTCCAGGGGCAGGTTCAGCACGACCGTCCGGCGCTGCTGCCACGCGGTCCGGAAGGCCCGTACGGTGTCGGCGACCGCGCTCGCGGCCGAGTGCACGCGCTCCGGCACCGCGCCGACCGCCGCGGCCAGGCCGTCCTGGTCGACGCGGAAGTTCGACAGCACCGACGCGCTCGCGGAGTCGGCCGTGAGCACGAGCATCGGCGTCCGGCTCTTGGCCGCCTCGGTGATGCCGGTCATCGCGTTGGTCAGCCCGCAGCCCTGGTGCAGCGACAGCACCGAGACCCGGCCGCTCATCCGCGCGTAGGCGTCGGCCATGCTCGCCGCGCCGCCCTCGTGGCGGGCGGCGACGAACCGGACGCCGCCCGCGCGCAGCGCGTTCGTCACCTCGAAGTTGCCGCTGCCCACCACGCCGAACGCCGTGCCGACGCCCAGGCCGGCCAAGGTGCGGCCGACGAGTTCGGCGACGTTCACCGCTCCACCAGGGCCAGCACGCGGGCCGGGCTGCCGGACCCGCCGACGATCGGCAGCGGCGAGACCACCAGCAGCGTCCCGGTCGGCGGCAGCGAAGCGAGGTTCTGCAGCTGCGTCAGGCCGTGCTTCCCGGCGCCCAGCAGGAGTTCGTGGCACGGGAACATCGGCTCGAAGGCGGGCGCCTGGCCCGCGTCGGTGCCGACGGTCTCGACGCCGAGCCCGGTGATCGGCGTTTCTTCGGCGAGCCACCGCGCGCACTCCGGCGAGACGCCGGGGGCGTGCGACCCGGCCTCGTCGGCGTTGAGGAACCGCTCCTGGTCGTCGCTGCGCTCGTCCCAGCCGGTCCGGTAGAGCAGCCAGCCGCCGTCGGGCAGCGGCCCGTGCTCGGCCGTCCAGGCGCGGACGTCGTCGATCGACAGGAGGAAGTCCGGGTCCTCCGCGGCACGCGCCGAGAAGTCCAGCACGACCGCGGGGGCGACCAAGGTCTTCAACGGCACCTGCGAGACGTCGTGGCCGTCCTTTCCGGACACCCAGTGCACGGGCGCGTCGAGGTGGGTGCCGGTGTGCTCGCCGGTGTGGATGTCGTTCCAGTACCACCGCGGGCCGCGGTCGTCGTAGCGGCTGATCTCCTCCAGCCGGAACGGGATGGTGTTGGCGAACGGCTCCGGCAGCCGCAGGATCGGCGTGCTCGCGCTCAGCGGAGCGGTGAGGTCGACGATCTCGATCGTCCCCCCGGCGATCGCCTTGCTCAGCCCGTCCAACAACGACATGCCTGCCTCCCGGTGCCGGTGTGCGTCCCGATCGAGACCCTATGCCCGGCGGACGCTCCTTGACAGCGACGCGTTCTCCGGTGTTGTCTTAATGTCGTAAGACAATAGGAAGGTGTCGGGTGATCGAGTTCGTCCTCGACGGCCGCTCGCGGGTCGCCACGTACATGCAGCTCGTCGTCCAGGTGAAGCAGGCGCTGCGGGTCGGTCTGTTGCGCCCGGGTGACCAGCTGCCGAAGGTGCGGGAAGTGGCCCAGGCGCTGGCGATCAACCCGAACACCGTGCTCAAGGCCTACCGCGAGCTGGTCCTGGAGGGACTCGCGGAAGGCCGGCCGGGGGTGGGCACGTTCGTCACCGGCAGCCTGGCCGGGCCGTCGCTGGGCAGCCAGGGGCAGCTGCGCGACGAGCTGGTGGCCTGGCTGGAGCGCGCCGACGCCGCGGGGATGTCCGCTGACGACATCGCCGCCCTGATCGAGACCACGTTGCGCGGCACCCCGGTGCCCCGCAACCTTGCGTAGGGAGTTCCGAGATGGAGCTGGCCGTGCGGGCCCGGGCGCTGGGCAAGCGCTACGGGCGCACCTGGGCGTTGCAGGACTGTGCGCTGGAGGTGCCCGCCGGGCGCATCGCCGCGCTGGTGGGGCCGAACGGTGCGGGCAAGACGACGTTGCTGCACCTGGCCGTCGGGCTGCTGCGGCCCGACGCGGGGGAGGTGCGCGTGTTCGGCCGCGAGCCGCGGTCCGTGCTGCCCGACATCGGGTTCGTCGCGCAGGACACCCCGCTGTACCGGGACTTCACCGCGGCGGAGCTGGTCACCATGGGCGGCAAGCTGAACCGCCGCCGCTGGGACGCGACGCTGGCCCGCGAACGGCTCGCCATGCTCGGCATCCCGCCGGACAAGCCGGTGGGCAAGCTGTCGGGCGGGCAGCGGGCGCAGGTCGCGCTGGCGCTGGCCCTGGCCAAGCGGCCGCGGCTGCTGCTGCTCGACGAGCCGATCGCGAGCCTGGACCCGTTGGCGCGCCGCGAGTTCATGCAGACGCTGATGGGTGCGGTCGCCGAGAGCGAGACGACCGTCCTGCTGTCTTCGCACCTGCTCGCCGACCTCGAACGCAGCTGCGACTACCTGGTCGTCCTGCAGCAGTCCCGCGTCCGGCTGACCGGGGCGGTCGACGAGCTGCTCGAGACGCACCGCACGCTCGTCGGCCCGCGGGCCGGCAGCGAATCCATCGCCGGCGTGGCCGAGGTCGTCCGCGCGAGCCACACCGAACGGCAGTCGACGCTGCTCGTCCGCCGCGGCGACGGACCGATCGATCCTTTGTGGACGGAGCATGAGGTGACCCTGGAGGACTTGGTGCTGGCCCACCTCGCCGAAGCGGAGAACCGCGTCACCGCGACCGCGTGGGGGGTGCCGGCATGATCTGGCTGACCTGGCGCCAGCACCGCAAGCAGGCGCTGTTCACCCTCGGCGCCCTGATCGCGCTCGCCGCGATCATGGTGCCGACGGGCCTGGCGATGCACGCGAAGTACGACAGCCTCGGCCTGCCCGCCTGCCGGGCCGCGCTCGGCACGGCGTCGATGATCACGCAGACCGAGGCGACGTCGAACTGCGAGGGCCTGGGCCACCAGTTCCAGCAGCAGTTCAGCGGCATGGTGTTCGTGGCCGTCCTGTTCGTGGTGCTCCCGGTGCTGGTCGGCGTGTTCTTCGGCGCGCCGCTGGTCGCCCGCGAGGTCGAGCAGGGCACCCACCGTCTCGTGTGGACGCAGGGCGTCAGCCGCCTGCACTGGGCGCTGGTGAAGTTCGGCCTGGTCGGCGCGATCACGGTGGTGCTGGCGGTCGGGTACGCGCTGGGCGTGTCGTGGTGGTTCCAGCCGCTGGTCTCCGCTTCGACGGGCCGGCTGACGTACTTGTCGTTCGACGTCCAGGGGATCGTCCCGGTCGCGTACACGCTGTTCGCGCTCGCGCTGGGCGTCTTCGCGGGGACGTACGGGCGGAAGGTGTTGCCGGCCATGGGGATCGCGCTGGTGGGGTTCGCGGTCGTCCGCGTGGCGGTCGAGGTCCTGGCCCGGCCGCGGTACCTCCCGGCGCGGACGTTGTCGTTCGCGACGTCGGGCGGCCGGACGCCGAACCCGGGCTCGGGAGACTGGGTGATGTCGGAGGGTGTCCGCAACGCGGCGGGGGAGATGGTGCTGCCGGACGCCCGGATCGGTCCGTGTCCGCCCGCCGGTTGCGGCGGCGGCGCCGCGGGGCCGGGGGCGTACAACTGGATGGAGTACCAGCCGGGCGACCGCTTCTGGACGTTCCAGGGCATCGAGACGGGCATCTTCGCGCTCCTGACGGCGGCACTGGTGTACTTCGCACTCCGCCGGCTGCGCACGATCGCCTGACCGTGGCCGTTTCCCACCGGACACCGCGGCCGGCGGTGAGTTGCTCACGGTGACTCCCCGCCCTGCGGCCGATCGGGTGGTCTGGCGGGGGAAGCGGCCCAACCCGGCCCGGGCGGCCGGTGCGCCGCCGTAAGGTCGCTCACGGTGAGGGAGCACGTCGGAGCTAGTTCCGCTGGGCGCGCGGGGGATTCGGAACCGTGGCGGGTGTGCTTGCTGGACTCGTCGGGCCGGGCACTGGGTGCCGGCATGCTGCTGGGCGAGTCCACGGTCCTGACCTGCGCGCACGTCGTGCAGGCCGCCGGGGAGGAAGCACTTTCGCCCGACGGCCCGGCCGCCCAGCTCGTGGTCCGCTTCGTCGGCCTCCCCGGGACACCGGAGGCGTACGCCGGCGTCCGGCCGGGGTGCTGGGTGCCGCCGCTGCCCGACGGCCGCGGGGACGTCGCGCTGCTGGAGCTGAGCGAGGCTTTCCCCGGCGTGCCAGGTGCGCCGTTGGTGCGCCTGGGTGTCGTCCGCGACCGGGTGGTCCACACCTACGGTTTCCCGGCGCCGCACCAGCACGGCGTGTGGGTGAACGACGCCGAGCTGGCCGGCCCGGCCGGGGCGGGCAGCGAGTGGATCCAGCTGAACTCGAAGCCGCCGGGGGAACGCGTCCGCCGCGGGTTCAGCGGCGCCGGGGTGATCGACAAGGCCACCGACGCGGTGCTCGGCATGGTGGTCACCGAATACACCGACGAACGGCTCGGGCTCGCCTACTTGATCCCCGTCGAGACGATCGTCCGGCACGTCCCGGAGGTCGCCCGGTGGGTGGGCGAGCCGCCGCGGCCCGCGTGCGGCCCGCTGGTCGTGGTCATCGGCGACCGCGACTCGGCGGTGGTCCGGGACTTCCTGACCCAGGTCCGGCGCGAGCGCCGCGGGTCTCCGCCCGGCCGCGGCGAGCGGCTCGCCGCGATCGTCGACGCCACCGGCAAGACCGCCGACGAGGTGGCCGAGAAGGTCAGCGCCGGCATCAGCACCGAGGAGGTCACGACGGTGCTCGCGACCAACCCGGAGGACGTCGCGGTGGCGGTGGCCGGCGTCGACGCCGCCCGCGCGCCGGAAGAGGTCCTGACCGGTGCGGTGAAACCGCTGATGGACAAGGGTGCCACCGTGCTCGTCCAGTTCAGCGGGCCGGACTCGCCCGGCGTGCACCTGGCCCGCCGCTGGGAGAGCGAACGGAACGCGCGGAGGCTGGACCGGCTGGCGCTGCTGGTCGAAATGGTGGAGCACGAAGAGGAGCGCACGCGGGAGCGGGCCGCCCAGGTCGGCACGCGCACGCACCCGGCGGCGGAGGTGCCCGGCCCCGCCGCGGACCTGCGCCTGCGACTGGCCGCCCTCAGCTCGGCGGGCGAGCACATCGACCCGGGCCGCGTCCGGCGCGCCCTGACGGTGACCGAACGCGACGCCGAGACGGCCCGCCGGGAGCTAGTCCGGTTGCACGCCGACCTCGACGCGCACGCGGCCCGCCACGACGAGCTGCTCGGACGGCTGCGCGCGTACAACGCGAAGGCCACCGACGCGGGCCTGATGGAGGACGAGGAGCTGGCGGAGCGGTACCGCCCGGCGATGACGGCGCTCAACGCGCTCCCCGCCGATCTCGTGGCCGCGGCGGAGCTGGTCGAGGGTTACATCCGCGCGGTGCGGCACCGATTGGAGGGCGTGTGAAGGCCGGGGACGGTTCGGGGATGTGGTTTCGCGGGTTGGGTGGCGGGCGCACGGTTGCCGGGGGCGGCTCGCGGGTGTGGCACCGCCGATACCCGGCCAAGCAGTGGCACCGGTTGGCTGCCGCATGACCGCCGGGCCGGTGTGGTGCCACGGGAAGCCCGTCGGGCCGACGGGTTTCTGCGAAGTGTGCGGCCACCGCCGGGTGCCCGTCGAGGCTCCGGCCGCCGCGCTGAGCACGCCCGCGCCGGAAAGCACCCGGCGCAGCGTCGAGCTGTGGGGCGGCGAGGCCGACTTCCAGTCGCTGCCCGCGGTCGAGGTGCCCGATCCCGCGAAGCTCGTCCTCGCCGATCCGGACTACCCCGAGCAGCACCGGTTCTGTGGCCGCTGCGGGGAACCCGTCGGTCGCGCGTACGCCGGCGAACCCGGGTTCGCCGAAGGGTTCTGCGAGGGTGAGAACTGCGGCGAGCCGTTCTCCTTCCTGCCCAAGCTCTCCCGCCAAGAGCGCGTCGGCGACCGCTACGAGGTTCTCGGCTGCTTCGCCCGTGGCGGCCTCGGCTGGGTGTACCTCGCCGCCGACACCGCGCTCGGCGGCCAGCACGTCGTGCTCAAGGGGGTGATCAACAGCGAAAGCGCGATGCTGCGCGCGCTGGCGCGGGTCGAACGGGACGTCCTGATCCGCCTCGACCACCCGAACATCGTGCGGATCAACGACTTCGTCGAGCACACCCCGCCCGCCGGCGGCGAGCCCGACACCTACCTGGTGATGGAGTACGTCGGCGGCCGGTCGCTGCGCGACCTCCTCGTGAAGGGGCCGCCGCCGCGCGTCGAGCACGTCATCGTCTACGGCCGGGCCATCCTCGCCGCGCTGGACTACCTCCACGGCGAGGGCCTGCTGTACTGCGACATGAAGCCGGAGAACGTGATCCACGGCGACAAGCGCGTCAAGGTCATCGACCTCGGCGCCGCCCGCGCGATCGACGACTCGGCGAACCCGAGCGTCGGGACCGAGGGGTTCCAGGTTCCGGCGCACGAGCTCACCCGGCACGGCCTGACCGTCCGGTCCGACCTGCACACCGTCGGCCGGACGCTGCAGGTGCTGCTCGACGCCGCGAGCGAGGACGCCGACCCGGACCGCGTCGCCGGCGGCCTCGACTCCCTGCGCTCGGTCCTCGAGCGCGCGGTCGCGCCGTTCGAGCGCCGGTTCGCCACCGCGTCCGAGATGGCCGAGCAGCTGGACGGCGTGCGCCGGGAAATCCTTTCGCTGCGCGACGAACGGCCGCGCCCGGTGCCGTCGGCGCTGTTCGAGGACACCGCCGAGCTGCTCGACGAGGGCCTCGGCGCGGTCCCCGGCCTCGACCGCTGGGTCACCGCCGCATCCCGCGGCGGAGCACTGGACCCGGGGCTGCCGAGCGCCGCCGACGGGGCAGGCCGGCTGCCGATCCCGCGGGTCGCGCCGGACGACCCGGCGGTGGAGTTCATCGCCGCCGCGGGTGCGCCCGGGCCGCACCGCTGGCTGGACAAGCTCGCCATGTTCGGCGAACGCTCGGTCGAGATCGAGCTCGCCCGGACGCGGGCGCTCATCGCGCTGGGCGACTCCGGCCGCGCGGCCGCCGCCTTGTCCGCGGCCGAAGAGCTGCTCGGCGCCGAGGCCGCGCGCGACTGGCGGGCGGCCTGGCACCACGGGCTGCTGGCGCTCGTCCGCGGCGACGCCGAGCCGGCCGCGGCCGCGTTCGACCGGGTGCACCGCGCCTGGCCGGGCGAAATCGCGCCGAAGCTCGCGCTCGGGTTCTGCGCCGAACTGCGCGGGGACACCGGGCAGGCCGAGCGCTGCTACCGCTCGGTGTGGCACCGCGACCACAGCCAGGTCAGCGCGGCCTTCGGCCTGGCCCGCGGCCACCTGCGGGATCGGGGCCGCGACGCCGCGGTCACCCTGCTCGACGCCGTCCCGCCGATCTCCCGCCACTACGACGCCGCGCGGATCGCCGCGGTGCGGATCCGGGCGGGCCGCCTGCCGTCCGGGCCGCCGGGCCGGACCGACCTCGCCGACGCGGCGCGGCGGCTGCCCGAGCTGTACCTCGACGGCGAGTCCCAGGACCGGCTGGAGACGCTCGTCCGCGAAGCCGCGCTGGCCGCCCTCGACGACGGCGCCGAGCCGGGCTGGGACGGCGGTGCCCTGCTCGGCGAGCGCGTCACCGACCGCGGCTTGCGCACGCTCCTGGAGCGGTCCCTGCGCCGGCTCGCCGAGCGGGCGCGCGACCGCGACGAACACGGCGTGCTCGTCGACCTCGCCAACTCCGTCCGCCCGAAGACGAGAAGGTGATCGGATGCCCGAGACCCCGTCGTTCACCCTCCGGCTGAGCCAGAACAAGTACCTGGCGCCGTCGGACGACCGGATGGACGCCGTCCTCACCGTGCGGGTGGGCGACGCCGGGGCGCCGGTCGCGGACGGCGCGCCGCAGAGCGCCGAACTGCTGCTGGTGGACTGTTCCAGCTCGATGGACTGGCCGCCCACGAAGATCGAGGCGGCGCGGCACGCCTGCCGCGTCGCCGTCGACTCCCTCCGCGACGGCGTGCTCTTCGGGGTCGTGCAATGCACCGCCCACGCGGAGCTGGTCTACCCCGCCACGCCGCAGCTGGCCATCGCCGGCGCGCGGACCCGGCAGGAGGCGAAGGCGGCGGTCTCCGGGCTCATCGCCGGCGGCGGCACCGCGATGAGCCAGTGGCTGGAGCTGGCCCGGGAGCTCTTCGACCGTTGTCCGGTCGAGATCCGGCACGCCGTGCTGCTCACCGACGGAAAGAACGAGTCCGACCGCAGCGGCGCGCTGGAGGCCGCACTCGACCGCTGCCAGGGCGCGTTCGCCTGCGACGCCAGGGGAATCGGCGACGACTGGGATCCGCGGGACCTTCGGCGCATCGCCTCCGTCCTGCGCGGCAGCGCCGACGCGGTGCTGGAGGACGCCGAGCTGGCCGGGGACTTCCGGCGGCTGGTCGAGCAGGCGATGGGCCGGACGGTGCCCGACCTGCGGCTGCGCCTGACCACGATGCCCTACACCAGGCTGTGGTTCGTCAAGCAGGTCTTCCCGACCGAGGTGGACCTCACCGCGCAGTGCCGCGCGCTCGAGCTGCCCACCGGCGCGTGGGGCGACGAGCAGCGCGAGTACCACCTCTGCCTCGAAGTCGACGCCGCGGAGCTGACCCGCTACGAAGACCGGCTGCTGGGCACGGTCACCCTGCTCGAGGGCGCGGACACCGCGGTGAGCGACCGGCTCCCGGTGGTCGGCTACCTGACCGACGACCTGGCGCTCTCGAGCGTGCCGGACGAGAACGTCGCCCGCATCACCGGGCAGTCCGAGCTGGGCCGGGCGCTGCGCGCGGGCTGGGACGCCTTCGAGCGCGGAGACCGGGCGGAGGCGGCGCGCGAGTGGAGCACCGCGCACCGGCTGGCCACCGGCCTCGGCAACGCGGAGATCCTCAAGCGCCTGGGCCGCCTGGTCGACGTCCACGACGGGACGGTGGCCATCAAGGACGGTATCCGTCCCCGTGACGGGTTCTCGATCGTGATCGGGTCGGCCATCTCCGCCCTGCCTCCCGCCGAACCCGTCGTCACGCGGGCCCCGCTCGCGGAGGGTGGTCCGCCGCGCGAGTGCGTCCTCTGTGGACACAAAGCCCGGCCGACGGCGACGCGCTGCGGGCGGTGCGGCGAGCCGTTCGGCCCGGCGGGAGCGCCGTCGTGACGGCGACGAGCACCACGCGAAAGACCCTCTGGTGGCTGCGGCTCGGGCTGGTGGCCGGCAGCGCCCTGGTCCTGATGAGCGCGCTGGCGACGTTCATCGGGGTGCGGGCCAGCATCGCGGAGGTGCGCGAGCGGACCGCGCCCGCGGTGCTCGAGGTGTCACTGGCCAAGGAGGCGCTCGTGGCCGCCCACGACGCCGCGGTGACCGCCTTCGACCGCCGCCAGGTGCGCCTCACCGGACCCAGCGAGCAGTACGAGGACGAGATCGCGCTGGCCAGCCAGCAGCTCGCCCAGGTCGCCGAGCACAACGCGGCCGGCGAAGAGGGCAGCCAGACGCTCCGGCTCATCGAAGGGCTGCTGCCCGCGTACAACGGCTTCATCGGGCAAGCCGACGCGCACTTCCGGCAGGACAACGGCGGCCCGCTCGCCGCGAGCAACCTGCAGTCCGCGTCCGACCTGCTGACCGCGAAGGAGAACGGCATCCTCGCGCGGCTCGACACCCTGGCCGCCGCCCAGCGCGCCGCGCTGGAGAAGCAGCTCGGCACCGACTGGCTGGACCCCGCGATCACCCTGCTGTGGGCACTGCCGCTGCTGCTCACGCTCGCGTTGCTGGTGTGGGCCCAGCGTTTCCTCGCCCGCCGCTTCCGGCGGACGGTGAACTCCGCCCTGTTCGCCGCGACGGCGGCCCTGGTGCTGCTGGGCATCGGGACGGCGCTGCTGCTCGGGATCCAGTCCGGCGCGCGGGACAGCGGTGCCGCGCTGGGACACACGGTGGACGCGCGGTCCGCCGCGACGACGGCGACCGCCGGGCACGCCCAGTGGACGCTCGCGCAGGTGCTGGTCGCGTCCTGCGGTCCCGGGGGAGTGGCCGCGTGCGGGTACACGGTGGCCGCGGCCGCCGCGGCGACCCCCGCGCCGCCCGCCGTCCCGCCCGCGGCCCCGGCCGACGTCGACGAGTCGGCCCTGCTCGGCCCGGGACTCACCGAGCCGGGCTGGAACGGCTTGCTCGGCTACGGGATTCCCGTGCTGGCCGCGGGAATCGGGATGCTGGTCGTCGGCGGCCTGCAACCCCGGCTGGACGAATACCGGTTCCGGGGGGCGAGAAGCCGATGAGGAGACGCCTCGCCGTCGTCGTGCTGGCCGCCGCGGTGGCGGCCGGGGTGCCCGGCTGCTCGGGCGGGTCCGGCGCGGAGGTCGTGACCGTGCTCGGCTCGTGGACCGGTGACGAGCAGGCCGCGTTCCAGCGCGTGCTCGACGGCTTCACCCGCGAGACCGGGATCCCGACGCGGTACCAGGGCACCCGCGCGCAGAACCAGGTGCTGCGCGGTGACCTGCAGCAAGGCACCCCGCCCGATGTCGCGGTGCTGTCCAACCCGGCCGAGCTCGCCGGGTACGCGAAGTCGGGCGACCTGAAGCCGCTCGACGACGTCCTCGGTGCGGAAGCGGCCCAGGCGTACAGCTCGCAGTGGCTGAAGCTGCAGCAGCTCGGGCGCGGCGCGCTGTACGCGGTCGTGGTCAAGGCCGACCTCAAGAGCATCGTCTGGTACTCGCCGTCGACGTTCACCGGGCCGGAACCGGCGACGTGGGAAGCGCTCCTGACGACGTCGCGACAGCTCGCCGCGAGCGGGCAGCCGCCCTGGTGCCTCGGCATGGGTGCCCCGCCGAACTCCGGGTTCCCCGGCACCGACTGGATCGAGGACATCCTGCTGCACCGGGCCGGCCCGCGGGTCTACAACGCTTGGGCGGCGGGCACCCTGCCGTGGACCGACCAGGCGGTGCGGGAGGCGTGGCAGAGCTGGGGCGAGCTGGTCCTGGCGCCGGGCGCGGTCCGCGGCGGCAGCACAGCGGCGTTGCTGACGTCCTTCGCCGACGCCGGCCGGGCGATGTTCACCCCGCCCCCGGGGTGTGTCTGGGAGCACCTGGGCTCGTTCGCGATCGGCGGGTACGGCGCGTTCCCGGGACCGCCCGTGCCCGACCGCGACTTCCGGTTCTTCCCGTTCCCGGGCGCGGGTGCGGGCGGCCCGTCGGAGGTCTCGGCCGACCTCGCGGCGATGTTCCACGACACCCCGGCCGCGCGCCGGCTCATGGTGTACCTGGCCGGGGAGGCGGGCCAGCGGATCTGGCCGTCGGGCGGGACGACGTTCTCGGTGCACCGGCGGCTCGTCGGCCCCGACGTCTACCGCAGCGACGTCGCCCGGCGGATCGCGACGACCCTCGCGCAGGGCACCGACCCGTGCTTCGACGCGTCGGACCTGATGCCGTCGGCGATGAGCAGCGCGTTCTACCAGGCGGTGCTGGAGTACCTGGCCCATCCGGACCGGCTCGGGACGCTGCTCGACGAGCTGGAGCGCGTGCGCCGTGGCATCGACCCGGAGCAGTGGCTGGACTTGCCTTGTTGATCGTCTTTTCCCGAGGAGGATTCCTTGCCGGACTTCGTGCGTTTCCCGCTGGCCGACGGCGGCTCGGTGGTCGTCGAGGTGGAGGTGGAGCCCGGCTTGGAGCGAGCGTCGGTGCCATCGGGCGTCCTCCGCAAGGCGACGACGACGTTCGAGCACGCGCTGAGCGAGGTCCGCGCCGCCGCGGGTGCGGCGTTGGCCCAGTTCCGCGACCTGGGCCCGGACGAGGTGGAGCTGAAGTTCGGCGTCAAGCTGGACGCCCAGGCGGGGGCGGTGATCGCGCGAACGGGGTTGCAGGGGCAGTTCGAGGTGAAGCTGAAGTGGGTCCGCGGGGAGGCGACGGAGTCCACTGAGGACAGCGCGGAGGAGGCGCCGGCGGCGAGTGGGGCCGCCCCGGTCCCGCCGGACGTGCCGTAGCCCGGATCGGACCCGCCGGCTTCGTCGACCCCGTGACCGCCTTTCCGCCCGTCTCTCCGGCGAACGGCGGATTTACAACGTTGTATCCACCGGGTAAAACTGACATTTACAACGTTGTAAAACGAGCGGAGGCCGTCCCGTGCCGTTGAGCCGCAGGCAGTTCGTCGCCGGAGCCGGAGGTGCCGCCGTCGCTGTGCTGGCCGGCGCGAACCCGGCCCGGGCCGGAATCCGCGAGGTCGCTCCCGCCGCGGGCGGCCTCTACACGCCGAACGCCGCCCCGCTGAAGCCCGCCGCCTTCCTCAAGCTCCCGCCCGGGGCCGTCACCGCGCGGGGCTGGCTCGCCGGCCAGCTGAAACTGCAGCTCGACGGCCTCTGCGGCCACTACCCCGAGACCTCGCACTTCCTCGACTTCGCCACCAGCGGCTGGGTCCACCCCGAACGCGCCGGCTGGGAAGAAGTGCCCTACTGGCTGCGCGGCTACGTCGACCTCGCCGCCGTCACCGGGGACACCACCGCGAAATCCACCGCCGGGAAGTGGATCGACGCCGTCCTCGCCACCCAGCAGTCCGACGGCTTCTTCGGCCCGGCCGCGCTGCGCACCGCGCTGAACAACGGCCCCGACTTCTGGCCGTACCTCCCGCTGCTGCAGGCCCTGCGCTCCTGGCAGGAGTACACCGGCGACACCCGTGTCATCCCGTTCCTGACCCGGTTCCTCCGCTACATGAACGCCCAGGGCAAGAGCGCCTTCGACTCCAGCTGGGTGTCCGTCCGCTGGGGCGACGGCCTCGACAGCGTCTTCTGGCTCTTCAACCGCACCGGCGACGCCTTCCTGCTCGACCTCGCCGACAAGATCCACGCCTTCGGTGCCAACTGGGTCCGGAACCTGCCGAGCCTGCACAACGTCAACATCGCCCAGGGCTTCCGCGAACCCGCGCAGTACGCGCTGCGCTCCGGCGACGCGAGCCTGACCCGGGCCACCTACTCCGACTACGACACGGTCATGGCCGCCTACGGCCAGTTCGCCGGCGGCGGCTTCGCCGGAGACGAGAACGCGCGGCCCGGCTTTGGCGACCCGCGCCAGGGTTTCGAGACCTGCGGGATCGTCGAGTTCATGGCGAGCCACCAGTTGCTCACCCGGCTGACCGGTGACCCGGTGTGGGCCGACCGCTGCGAGGACCTCGCCTTCAACTCCCTGCCCGCCGCGCTCGACCCCGCCGGCGGGCCGTGCACTACGTCACCAGCGCGAACAGCGTCGACCTCGACAACGTGCCGAAGAGCGAAGGCCAGTTCCAGAACGGCTTCGCGATGCAGGCCTACCTGCCGGGCGTCGACCAGTACCGCTGCTGCCCGCACAACTACGGCATGGGCTGGCCGTACTTCACCGAAGAGCTGTGGCTGGCCACGCCGGACAACGGTCTCGCGGCCGCGATGTACTCGGCCAGCAGCGTCACGGCGAAGGTCGGCGACGGCACGTCGGTGACGATCACCGAGGACACCACCTACCCGTTCGCCGAGCAGGTCACCTTCACCGTCCGGACGCCGAAACCGCTGGCCTTCCCGCTGTACCTGCGGATCCCGGCCTGGTGCGCGGCGCCGCGGCTCACCGTGGCCGGTGCCGCGGTCGCGGCGACGGCCGGGCCGTCGTTCGTCAAGGTCGCCCGGACGTGGACGAACGGCGACGTCGTGACGCTCACCCTGCCGCAGCGCACGACGACGCGGACGTGGGCGGCGAACCACGACTCCGTGTCGGTCGACCACGGCCCGCTGACGTACTCGCTGAAGATCGGGGAGAACTACCAGCAGATCGGCGGGACCGCGCAGTTCCCCGAGTACGCGGTGCACGCGACGACGCCGTGGAACTACGGCCTCGCCACCGATGCCGCGCTGACCTTCTCCGCCGCCGGTGGCGCGCTGCCCGCCAACCCGTTCACGCCGGACACCGCGCCGGTCAAGATCACCGCTTCCGCACGGAAAATCGCCGAGTGGACCGCGGACGACCAGAACGTCGTCACGCCGCTGCAGGCGTCACCGGCGCGCAGCGACGCGGCGGTCGAGACGGTCACGCTGATCCCCATGGGTGCGGCCCGCCTGCGCGTCACGTCCTTCCCGACGGCGGACCCGAACGGCCACCCGTGGTCGCCGGGCGGCGGGGGCGCGGGCTTCCGGGTCGTGAACCGCAACTCCGGCAAGGTTCTCGGTGTGGATCAGATGTCCACTGCGGACAGTGCGCGGGTGGTGCAGTTCGCCGACAACGGCACCGATGACCACGTCTGGCACCTCGTGGCGAACGGCGACGGCTGGTACCGGATCCGCAACCACCACTCCGGCAAGGTCCTCGGCGTGGATCAGATGTCCACGGCGGACAGTGCGCGCATGGTCCAGTTCACCGACAACGGCACCGCGGACCACCTCTGGCAGCCGGTGGACAACGGCGACGGCTGGTGGCGGCTGAAGAACCGCAACTCCGGCAAGGTGCTCGGCGTCGCCGGGATGTCCACGGCGGACAGCGCGCAGGTGGTGCAGTTCGCCGACAACGGCTCGGCGGACCACGTGTGGCGGTTCGTCCCGGACGGCCGCGTGCGGGTCGAAAACCGCAACTCCGGCAAGGTGCTCGGCGTCGACCAGATGTCCACCGCGGACAATGCGCGGGTGGTGCAGTTCGCCGACAACGGCACCGACGACCACCTGTGGACGTTCGAGGCTGCGGCCGACGGCTGGTTCCTGATCCGCAACGTCCACTCGGGCAAGGTGCTCGGCGTGGCCGGAATGTCCACAGCGGACAGTGCGACCATCGTGCAGTTCACCGACAACGGGTCCGCGGACCACCTGTGGCGCCTGCGCGACGACGGCAGCGGCTGGTTCCGGATCGTGAACCGCAACTCCGGCAAGGTGCTCGGTGTCGACGGAATGTCCACGGCGGACAGTGCGCAGGTGGTGCAGTTCGGCGACACCGGAACCGCGGACCACCTGTGGCGGCTGCGCCCGTAGTGGAATGACTCAGCGCTTGACGCCGACGATCCCGGCCACGCACTTCGCCGAACCCGACAGGGGCGTGAGCCGGGGACCGTCGGGCCACCACTCGTCGCACACCGCGAGACCCGGCGCGGAGGTCGCGTTCGGCTGGAGGAACTCGAGGCCCGGCAGCATGGCTTCGATCTCCGCGCGTGTGCGGAACCGGCCGGCGCCGAGCGGGCCCTGGGTCAGGATGTTCTCGATGCGCTTGGCGATCTCGGTCAGCTCCGGCACCTCGGGGTCGAAGAAGTGCGAGAGCACCACGTACGAGCCCGGGGCGAGCGCGTCGATGTACTCCCGCATGACCTCGGTCGCGCCGTCGCCCTCGAAGTGGTGCATCGTGCCGACGTGCAGCAGGGCGACCGGCTCGGAGAAGTCGATGTGCCGGAGCACCTCGTCGTGGCCGAGCACCGCCCGTGGCTGGAAGATGTCCGCTTCGACCATGTGCGTGAAGTCGTTCTCGACGAGCAGCGCCCGGCCGTGGGCGAGGACCACGGGGTCGTTGTCGACGTAGACGACCGTGTGGTCCTTGTCGATGCGCTGGACGATCTGGTGCGTGTTCTCCGCCGTCGGCAGCCCGGACCCGCAGTCGACGAACTGCCGGATCTTGGTCTGGTTCGCCAGCATCCGCAGCGCGCGGTTGTGAAAACCGCGGTTGCCGCGGGCGATGTCGACCGCCTCGGGGACCGCCGCGCGGATCTTCTCCATCACCATGCGGTCGACTTCGTAGAAGTTGTTGCCGCCGAGGAAGCCGTCGTAGATCCGGGCGATGCTCGGCCGGTCGGGATCGACTCCGACCGGCTTCTGGCTCGGGGACAGCGTCTCGGGCATGGCGACCTCGCAGGACTTCGGCGCGTGGCGTGGGGCCACCCAGCGTAGTAGCTCGGGTCCACGCGGTAAACGCGAGGTCAGCCGCTCGGGCGAAGCCGCTGGTCAGGAATGTCGTCCCAGGCGCGCTCGGCCCGTTCGCGGCGCAGCCGGGCGAGGTGCTGCTCGATCCGGCGGTCGAGATCGCGTGCGGCCTCGGACAGTTCCGTCAGGTCGCGACGGGACGCCGGGTGGCCGACGGCCCCCGTGTCCACTTCGTCCCCTGCCCTGTCCACTCCCGGCACCTCCCGGATCGGATCGGCTCTGGCCTCGTCCCAGCGTTACTGCCCCAACCGGCGCTCGCCAAAACAACCACGGCAGTGAGACCGCGCACGCGGGGGTGCGGCCGTCCGGTGGACCGGCCGCGAAATCCCTGGTGTCAATTTTGACCAAGTGGTAGAAATTCATCGAACCCCGTGACCTCCAGGAGCCGGTGATGAGCGAGCTTTCCGTGCAGCTGTACTCGGTCCGCGACGCCTTCGCGGCCGACCCCGACGGCACCCTGCGGCGGCTCGCCGCGATCGGCTTCACGCGCGTCGAGCCGTACGGGGTCGTCGAAAACGCCGAAGCACTGCGGAACGGGCTGCCGGCGCACGGCCTGACCGCCCCGACCGCGCACGCCCGCCTGATCGGCGCCGACCAGGCGGCCGTGTTCGCCGCGGCGGCCGAGCTGGGCATCGGCCTGGTGATCGACCCGCTCGTCAAGCCGGAGCAGTGGCAGGACACCGACGGCATCGCCGCCACGGCGGACGCGCTGAACGCCGCCGCCAAGGTCGCGGCCGAGCACGGCGTGCAGGTCGGCTACCACAACCACTGGTGGGAGCTGGAATCCCGGATCGACGGCCGCAGCGCGTTCGAGGTCTTCGCCGGACAGCTCGACCCCGCCGTCGCGCTGGAGGTCGACACCTACTGGGCCACCGCGGGCGGCGAGGACGCGCCCGCGCTGCTGCGCCGGCTCGGCGACCGCGTCAAGGCGATCCACGTCAAGGACGGCGCCCTGGCCACCGACGCCACCGGTCAGGTCCCGGCCGGACAGGGCAGCGTGCCGGTCGCCGAGGTGCTCGCCGCCGCGCCGGACGCGCTGCGCGTCGTCGAGTTCGACGCCTACGACGGTGACCTCTTCGAGGCCATCGCCGCCAGCCACGCGTTCCTGGTCAACCGGTGACCGGCGGGCCGGTCGGCGTCGGGATCGTCGGCGCCGGCGTCATCAGCGGCACCTACCTCGAGAACCTGACGAGCTTCCCGGACGTCCGCGTGGTGCGGATCGCCGACCTCGACACCGAGCGCGCCGCGGCCCGCGCGGCCGAGTACGGCGTGCCGCGTTCGGGCACGGTGGCCGAGCTGCTCGACGACACCGAGGTCGAGCTCGTCGTCAACCTGACCATCCCCGCCGCGCACGTCGACGTCGGGCTCGCCGCCCTCGACGCGGGCAAGCACGTGTGGGCGGAGAAGCCCCTCGCGCTGGACCGCCAGACCGGCCGCAAGCTGCTGGATCGCGCACGGGAGAAGAACCTGCGCGTGGCGAGCGCGCCCGACACCGTCCTCGGCGCCGCGCTGCAGACCGCGCGCCGGGCCGTCGACGAGGGCCGGATCGGCCGTCCGCTGACCGCGTTGGCGTTGTTCCAGGTGGCGGGCCCGGAAGTGTGGCACCCCACGCCGGAGTTCTACTACCAGCCGGGCGGCGGGCCGCTGCTCGACATGGGCCCGTACTACCTGACGGCCTTGGTGCACCTCCTGGGGCCGATCCGGCGCGTCACGGGCGCCGGCGGCCGGGCGCGCGACACCCGGGTCATCGGCTCCGGTCCGCGCGCGGGGACGGAGTTCCCGGTGCTGGTGCCGACGACGATCACCGCGCTCGTCGAGTTCGAAGGGGCCTCGGCGCAGGTCGTGCTGAGCTTCGATTCGGCGCTCAAGCGGACCGGGGTGGTCGAGCTGACCGGCACCGGCGGCACCGCCGTCCTGCCGGACCCCAACCGGTTCGACGAGCCGACCCGGCTGCACCTGCTCGGCGGTGACGATCCGGAAGAGCTGGCGCCCGCCGGGCACGCGGCCTCCCGCGGCACCGGGGCGCTGGAGCTGGCCCGGGCGATCCGCGCCGGCGTGCCGGAACGCGCGTCCGGCGAGCTGGCCTACCACGTGCTCGACGCGATGCTGGCCATCGAGGAGTCCCTGACCCGGGGGCAGACCGTGGACGTCGGCAGCAGTGTCGAGGTCCCGCCCCTGCTGCCGGTGGGCTGGGACCCGTACGAGAAGACCCTCTAGACCGGGACGGTGAGCACGTTCTGCAGGTAGAAGCGCAGCGAACCGACCAGGTCGACGTCGCCCGGGACGGTCAGCCACTGCACCTGCAGGCCGTCCATCAGCGCGATGAACGTCAGCGTGGCCAGCCCGGGGTCGACGCCGTCCCGCAGTTCGCCCCGAGCGGCCAGGACCGCGAACGACTCGTGCACGCCTTCGCGCGCGGCCCGGTAGTGGCGCACGAAGTACTCGTGTGCCGGGTGGTCCGGGGCGACGGCCTCGGCGGCGAGCCGGGAGTAGAGGTCGACGATCCCGGGGTGGCGGACGTTGTGCTCGGCGAGCGCGACGAAGTGGCGCAGCACCTCGAGGCCGGGCGGCACCGTCAGCTGTTCGCGCTCGGAGTCCTCGGCGTCACGCCGTTCGAGCACGGCGGCGAGCAGGGCCTCCTTGGTC
Organism: Amycolatopsis camponoti; assembly: GCF_902497555.1. Taxonomy (NCBI): domain Bacteria; kingdom Bacillati; phylum Actinomycetota; class Actinomycetes; order Pseudonocardiales; family Pseudonocardiaceae; genus Amycolatopsis; species Amycolatopsis camponoti. The sequence continues at coordinate 2,399,625 of NZ_CABVGP010000002.1, forward strand.
GGGAAGTAGTACAGGAGGCCGGCGTGGGAAATCCCGACGCGCTTGGCGATCTCCCGCAGCGACGAGCCCTGGTAGCCGAGTTCGCCGTACGCCGCGGCCGCCGCCGTGATGATGTCCTCACGGCGGATCCGGCCCTTCAGGTAGCCCCCGGTCACGGGGTCGCGGTGGTCTCGGCGGCGTGCACGGCACCATCATGCCGCAGCGGTGTTTCGCACAAGCGACGTGAGCGGACGAACAAATCAGTTGTGCGAACGCTCGCGGCTTGCGAACATCGCGGCGTGAAGAGCGCGGAACGGCAGCGGATCATCGTGGAGCGGCTGCGTGACGCCGACCAGGTGGCCGTCGCGGACCTGGCGTCGGCGACCGGCGCGTCGGAGATGACTGTGCGCCGCGACCTCGACCACCTGGCTGCGCGCGGGGTGCTGCGGCGGGTGCACGGGGGAGCCGTCCCGGCGGCGCCGTCCGGGATCGAACCGCCGTTCGCCGCCCGCGCGACGGAAGCGGTCGCGGCGAAGCGGGCCATCGCGGCCGCGGCCGCCGAGCTGATCCGCGACGGTGAAACGATCGTCCTCGACAGCGGCACGACCGCGCTGGAGCTCGCGCGGCTGCTGCGCGGGCGCGCGGTCACCGTGATGCCGCTTTCCCTGCACGCGGCCCGGGAGCTGGCCGACGACGGGGGAGTCCGGCTGCTCCTGCCCGGCGGCGAGCCGCGGCCGGGGGAGCAGGCCCTGGTGGGCCCGCTGACCGTCGCGTCGTTGCGCGCCCTGCGCTTCGACGTCGCGGTGCTGAGCCCGTGCGCGTTCGGCGTCGACGCCGGGCTCACCGCCTTCGACCTGGGCGACGCCGAGGTCAAGCGGGCGGCCCTCGACGTCGCGGCCCGCGCGATCGTGCTCGCCGACGGCGCCAAGTGGGGCCGCGCCGCACTCGCCCACGTCTGTCCCGCCGACCGCCCGGATGTAGTGATCACCGACCCGGGCGCGCCCGAGGACCAGCGTGCGGCGCTGGCCGGCCTCGGCGTGCTCGTGCACGTCGCCGTCCCTTGGGAGAACCGATGACGACCGCTCCGCCCCGCCCGCGCGCCGCCCGGTTCGCGACCTTCATGTTCTTCGGCCTCAACGGGTTCGCGATGGGCATGTGGGTGGTGCACATCCCGAACATCGAACGCGCGACCGGCATTTCGCACAGCACGCTGGGCGCGTTGCTGCTGGTGCTCGGCGGCGCGGCGTTCGCGGGCATGCAGATCTCCGGCCCGCTCGTCGACCGGCTCGGCCACCGCCGGCTGGTCCCGGCGGCCGGCGTGCTGCTCGGCCTCGCCCTGTGCGGACCGGGGTTCGCGAACTCGTGGTGGGCGCTCGGGCTTTCGCTGATCCTGTTCGGCTTCGGCAACGGCGCGATCGACGTCGGGATGAACTCCCACGCGGTGGTCGTGGAGCGCGCTTACCCGCGTCCGATCATGGCGGCGTTCCACGCGTTCTGGTCGATCGGCGGCGCGTTCGCGGCGGTCATCGGCGCGGCGACGCTCGGTGGCGGCGTGCCGACCGGCGTGACGCTCACCGCCACCGGCCTGTTCTGCGTGCTGCTTTCCCTGGTGTCCGCGCGTTTCCTGATGGAGCCGGCCGACGTGCCTTCGCCGGCCTCGGAGTCGCCCGCCGAATCCGCGCCGGTCCGCCGTCGCCCGCCGGGTCGCGTGGTGTGGCTGCTCGGGTTGCTGGCGCTGGCGCTGATGCTGTCGGAGGGCGTGGCCAACGACTGGGCGGCGCTGCACATGGAGAAGGTCCTCGGCACGTCGTCCTCGACGGCGGCGCTGGCGTACGGCGCGTTCGCGGTGGCGATGACGACCGGCCGGTTCCTGACCGACCGCGTCGCGGCCTGGGCCGGCCCGGCGGCGATCGTCCGCTACGGCGCGGCGCTGGCCGCGGTCGGCCTGTCGATCGCCGCGGCGGCGCCGTGGGTGCCGCTGTCGCTCGTCGGCTGGGCGCTGTTCGGGCTGGGCTTGTCGGGCGGGGTCCCGCAGCTGTTCACCGCGGCGGGGAACCTCGACACGCGGGCTTCGGGTGCGTTGATGGCCCGGGTGGTCGGCCTCGGGTACGTGGGCCTGCTGGCCGGGCCGGCGCTGATCGGCGGGCTGACGCGGTGGATGCCGCTGAACGTCACCTTCGCGGTGCCGGTGGTGCTGTGCGTGCTGGCGGCGGTGTTCGCGGGGGTGCTGAGCCCGAAGCCGGAGCCGGCGGAGCAGCCCGTGGGCTGATCTCCGCCGGGGCTAGTGCTGGTGCGCCCGTTCCGGTTCGGTGTGGACGACGACCGCGGTCAGGTGCGGGACCGCGTGCACCAGCCGGTGCTCCACCTCGTGCGCGAGCGAGTGGGCCTCGCGGACCGTCAGCTCCGACGCGACCGTGACGGCCAGCTCGGCCCGCAGGTGGTGCCCGATCCACCGCATCCGCAGGTCACGCGCGCCGAGTACGCCCTCGACGTCGAGCGCCGTCCGTTCGGCCAGCTCCACCGAGGCCGGGTCGACGGCGTCCAGCAATCGTCGGAACACTTCCTTCGCGGCGTCGCGCAGCACGAACACGATCGCGACCGTGATGCCGAGCCCGACGATCGGATCCGCCGCGGGGAAGCCGAACGCGACCCCGGCGGCGCCCGCGACGACGGCCAGCGACGTGAAGCCGTCCGTGCGGGCGTGGACCCCGTCGGCGACCAGCGCGGCCGAGCCGATCTCGCGGCCGACCTTGATGCGGTACCGCGCGACGAGCTCGTTGCCGGCGAAGCCGATCACGCCCGCCGCCGCGACCACCCAGGGGTACCCGACCGGCTCGGGATCGAGCAACCGCCGGACGGACTCGTACGCGACGAGCACCGCCGAAGCGGCGACGACCAGCACGACGACCACCCCGGCCAGGTCTTCCGCGCGCCCGAGGCCGTAGGTGTAGCGGCGCGTCGCCGCGCGCCGGCCCAGCAGGAACGCGATGCCGAGCGGGACGGCGGTCAGCGCGTCGGCGAAGTTGTGGATCGTGTCGCCGAGCAGCGCGACCGACCCGGTGACGAGCACGAGCACCAGCTGCGCGACGGCGGTCACGAACAGCGCGGCGAACGACCACGTCAGCGTGCGCAGGCCGCGCCGGCTCGTTTCGAGGGCGTGGTCGACGCGGTCGGCGGAGTCGTGACTGTGTCCGTGTCCGTGTCCCATGCTGTGAGTCTATCTGCGCACACATGCAGATACGCAAGTAGTAGGGTTCACGCCATGCACGCGTCGCTGCCGGACTTCGACATGCCCACCGACGAGCAGGTCCACCTGGCCGCGGAGTCGTTCCGCCTCCTCGCCGACCCGACCCGCATCAAGGTCCTGTGGGCGCTGCTCCAGGGCGAGTCCTCGGTGGCGTGCTTGGCGGAGCTGGCGGGCGCGGCCCCGACGGCGGTCAGCCAGCACCTGGCGAAGCTCAGGCTGGCGGGCCTGGTGAAGGGCCGTCGCGAGGGAACCTTCGTGTACTACTCGGCGGCGGACAACCACGTGCGCGGCCTGCTGGCCCAGGCTCTGCACCACGCGGACCACCTGGACCGCGACCTGCCCTCCGAGCACGCCCACCGGCCCTAGCCGATCGGCTCCTGCAGCTCCGTCACCCAGCCCGCCGGATCCTCCGGGCAGTCCAGGTACAGCTCCCGCTGCGGCCCGGCCGAGGCGAACCCGTGGCCGTCGACCCACCGGACCACCGCCTGCCAGCTCGGCAGCACGCCGTCGATCGCGCCGCGGTGGACCAGGGTCGCCGCTCGGACCGGGGCGACGTCCACCACCGCCAAGCCGTTCAGGTCGCCCGGACCGACGGACGCCGGGACCGCCGCGTGCACGACGACCTCGTCCTCGAGACGCTGCTCGTAGTAGCACGTCAGCCGGCCCGCCGGGGTGACGTCCGCGAGAGGGAGACGGCGGCCGAGCTCCGCGCACAGCGGGCGCACCACCGGCCCGATCGCCTCCGGCGCGAACCCAGCCGCCACGCCGGTCAGCTCCACCACCCGCATCGCGGGCAGGTCCTTGACGACGACGTCGGGGGCGCGACCTTCCTCCTCGATCGTCCGCAGCCGCGCCTCGACCTGCGCGAGCCGCGCCGCGCCTTCCGCCAGCGCCGCTTCCAGCTCCGAGCGCCGCAGGGCGAGCATGCCGCGCACCCGCTCCACCGGGAGGTCGTCGGCCAGCAGCGTCGCCACCTGGTCGAGGGTGAACCCGAGGTCCTTCAGCGCGACGATCCGGTTGAGCCGCGCCAGCTGGCCCGCCGTGTAGCTGCGGTAGCCGGTCGCGGGGTCGACGCGCGCCGGCCGCAGCAGCCCGAGCGCGTCGTAGTGGCGCAGCATGCGGACCGACACCCGGCCGTGGCGGGCGAAGTCGCCGATCGAGAACACTCCTCCGATCATTCCGCAGGCGGGACGAACCCGCCGAGGACGTCCGCGGCGAGCTCCGCGAACGTGATCGCGGTGTCGTCCTCGTGCGCCGGCGCGGCCACCTGCAGCCCGACCGGCAGCGTGCCCGCCAGCGGCGCGCTCACCGCGGGCAGCCCGGGCAGCGACGCCTGCGCGACCCAGAACACCTGGTCGTCGTAGCGGTGCCGGTCGTCGTGCCGCGGCGCCGTCGTGAACACGGTCGGGCAGAGGAAGACGTCGACGTCCGCGAAGTACCGGGCCCACGCCGCGCCCAGCGTCGCCCGCCGGCGCTCCTGCTCGTCCGCGCCGGCCGGCTCGCCGCCTTCCATCGCGGCGAAGAACCACTCGACCTGGAAACCGAACGCCTCCGCCTGGACGACCGGATCGACGCCGTCCGGCCAGCCTTCGGCTACCCGCACCCCGGCCCGGACGAGCGCGTCGACGGCGTCCGACAGCGCTTCGCCCACCTCGCCGGCCACCGGGCAGGCCGGGTCGTCGAGCACGACGCCGACGCGGAAGTCCGCGAGCCGCGACCGGCGTGACGGCGTCCCCGGTCCGCCGGTGACGGTCAGCGCGAGCCGCAGGTCGGCGGCCGAGCGGGCCAGGGGACCGACGGTGGACGGGAACTCCCGGGCGGGCTCGGCGGGCGGTCCGGGCGGCTGGAAACCCCGCAGCGGCACGGTTCCCGGGGTCGGCTTGAGGCCGTAGACGCCGCAGTACGCCGCCGGGATGCGGATCGAGCCGGCCAGGTCGGAGCCGTACTCCAAAAAGGACAGTCCGGCCGCGAGTGCGGCCGCCGCGCCGCCGCTCGACCCGCCTGGCGTCCGGGCGTGGTCCCGCGGGTTCAGCGTGCGGCCGTAGACCGGGTTCGAAGTCCGGCCGAAGTCGGCGAGCAGGTGGTGCACGTTCGACTTCCCGACGACGATCGCGCCCGCCGCCTGAAGTCGTTCGACGACCGCGGCGTCCCGGTCCGCCACGGCCTCGGCGAACGCCGGCTCGCCCCAGGTCGTGGCCATCCCGGCGACGGCGAACGCGTCCTTGATCGTCATCGGGACGCCGTGCAGGGGCCCGCCGGTCGTCGCATCGGCCTTCGAAGCCGCTTGGAGCGCGAAGTCGCGCCGGGTCGCGACGACGGCGTTGACCTCGGAGGCGTCGATGCGGGCGAAGAGCCGTTCGGTCAGGTCGCGGGACGAGAGCGTGCCCCGGCGGAGGCCGGCGGCCACCTCGGTGGCGGTGCGGAAGAACGTCATGGGTCCGGGATAGCGGCTGACACGGTGTCAGGGTCAACTGTCGAGTCCGGCCGCGCCCGTTCGTCCTCGGGGAGAACGACACCTCTGACGAAGGAGCGAAATGGACACGATGGACTTGTACCGGCGCGCCCAGGGCGGGTTCGACGCGGTGCTGGCCGCGGTGCGCGACGACCAGTGGGACACACCGTCGGCGTGCACGGAGTGGTCGGTGCGGGACGTCGCCGGCCACGTCGTCTGGGGTCAACGCCAGTTGCGGGCCTGGGCGAGCGGGGAGGACTACGCGGAGACCGCGGGCGCACCGGGAGCGCCGCACCCCGCCGTGCTCGCCGGGACGAACCCCGTCGAGACGTGGCGGGCCGCGGCGGTGGCCGAGCTGACCGAGGAGGAGCTGCGCCGCCCGGTTTCGCTGCCCGGGCTCGGCGAGATCCCGGTCGCCGGCATCGTCACGCTGCTGATCACCGACCTCGTCGCGCACAGCTGGGACATCGGCTCGGCGGCCGGTCAGGACGTGCGCCTCCCGCCGGAGCTCGTGGACGTGGCGTTCACCTGGGCGCGGGCGAACGCGGTGCGCCGGCCGGGGTTCTTCGGGCCGGAGCTGGCGCCGCCCGGCGGAGCCGACGAGCAGACGCGGATGCTGGCCTTCCTCGGCCGCCGGGCGTGGGCGCCGGTACCGGCCGGTGTTTCCGGTTCGCGCCGCGGTGGTAGTCACCGGTGATCGCCGTCCGAGTCACGGATGGCAGTGGCGGAGGGAAATCCGATGCCGGACGCAGTTCGCCTGACCGCACCCCCGGCGCCGCCCGAGGCGACCCCGCCGGACCCTCTGGTGCCGGACCCGTCGTTGCCCGGCCCGGATCCGGACCGGCCGGCCCCCGAGCCGGGCACGCCGGTGCCGGACCCGTTGCCGCCGGAAACCGAGCCGGGCCCGGAACGCCGCTGAATACGAGATAGAGATGATATGAGTTTCATATGATCTCGTGTACGGTCGTGGCATGACAACAGCGCAGAACTACCGGCGGATGGTCAACGCCGGGAACAAGATCGTCGTGGGACTCCAGCGGCTGGGCGTCGCGTTCGGCCCGATGCAGCTGCTCACCGTCCCCGGCCGCCGCACGGGGGTGCCGCGCACGTTCCCGATCGCGGTCATCCCGATCGACGGCGACCGCTACATCTTCCAGGCCTACCCGAAGGCGGCGTGGGTGGCGAACGCCCGGGCGGCGGCCGAGGTGACGCTCACCCGCGGCCGCCGCACCACGGCGGCCCGCCTGACGGAGGTCCCGGTGGAGCAGCGACGGCCGCTCCTGCGCGAGCTGGTGGCGAAAAGCCCGGCCAGCGTGGGAAAGCGGCTGGTGACCACGGGCCTCGCGGACGCGGCGACTCCGGACGCGGCCGCCGCGGCGGCGGAACGCATCGCGGTGTTCCGCGTCGAGCCGGCCTGAGCCGGCGCGAGGACCTCCCGGCGGTGAAGCGCCGTGCTCAGACCGTCCGGCACCGGGCCGAAAGCTCCTCCAGCCCGGCGCCGGACAGCTGGTCCAGCGCGGCCTCCCGGCCGGTCATCGCCATCACCAAGGCGAGCAGTGGACCCGCCACCTCGGGTCCGCTCCCGGCCGACCACTCGGTGTCGCTCGCCCGCAGCGTGAGCCCGCCGACCCGGTTCTTGGCGCCGATCAGCAGGTTCGACCGGCGGTAGAACTCCGCGACGCGGATCAGCGTCGCGGCCGGGAACGCGCGGTCGAGCCCGAGCGCCCACCGGATGTCCGTGCCGTGCACCACGATCTCGCCGAGCCACGAATCCGCCGGACCCGGCGGCCCGGTCGTGTCGTCCGCGTGTTCGCGCAGCCGGGCGAGCGTCGCCGCGGGGCCGTCCGCGGTCTCGCGGGCGATGTTCTTCGCCGTCATCGCGGCGAACCGGAACCCCGAGCCGGCCAGTCCGGCGAAGAACCTGACCGGCGTCAGCGTCGCGGTCGACACGATGTGGCCGAGTACGTCGTGGACGGTCCACTCGCGACACAGGGAAGGAGCCGACCAGGCCTGCACGTCCGCGAGATCGTCGGCCAGCGCGGCGCGCTCCCGGTGGATCTCGGGCCAGGGACCGGAACCCGGCATCGGGCCTCCTCGGGCCGTCCGGGATCGGCGATCCCGGTGCACGCAGGTCGTCCGCGACGCCCGGGTCGTTACACGCCGGTCAGCTCGGCCTCGCCCTCGAACGCCCGCAGCACCTGCTCGGCGGCGGCGCGGGCGGCGAGGCCCGGCCGGATCGTGCGGTCACCGCCGGGCTGCGGCGCCGGGGCGCCGGCCAGCAGCTCCACCAGCGCCACGGCGAGCTCGCGCACCTTGACGTTGAACTGCTGGCTCGCTCGCCTCAGCGTCTCCCACGCTTCCTCGGGATCGCAGCGGCGCAGGGCGATGACGATGCCCTTCGCCTCCTCGAGCGCGGCCCGCGACTGCAGGAGGTCGAGCACCTGCTCGGTCCGGTCGGGCCGGGCCGCTTCGGCGAGGACCAATGCCAGGGCCGTGAGCCTTTCGTAGCGCCGCAACACTTGCACCGTCTCTTCGGTGGCGGGCCGGTCGAGCGCCACCGAGAGCACGAAGCCGTCCTCGGCGTCCCAGGCCGGCAGTGCCGCGACGCCGCGGACGCGCGCCCACCCCGCCGCCAGCTCGGGGTGGCGCTCGATCAGGCCGCTCAGGGTGAGCGACGGCCAGCGTTCGTCGGCGAAGACGTCGGCGGTGACGACCGGCTGGCCGGTGCGGTCGGCGGTCGGGACCGGGCCGCCGAGCCCGTCCAGCTGGGCCGGGACGAAGGCGGCCGCGAGGCCGTGGGTGGCCGCCACTCGCAGCGGCGTTCCTTGCTGATGCTGGGATACCGCCGCGCCGACGGCGCCCGGAACGTCCGCGGCGATCCGGGCCAGGAGCTCCTCGAGCAGAGCGGTCACCGGCGCGCGCTCGTCCGTCATGGGTCTTACGGTGGTCACGCGATTCTCCTCGACCGAGGTCAGGCCGCCACCCGGGTGGCGGACACGGGGTGGGACGGGTCGCTGCACTTCAACATCGGCATCCACCTCCGGAGCGCGGTGGCTCTGGCGTCACCACGCGGTTTTGTTCTAGCATGTCGTCGTAATGATGACAAGAACAGGGTCGTCGAAAGGATGACAGATGGAGGCGCATGATCCCGCTGACGCGTTGCGGCGCGTCCACGACGTGGTCACGGCCGCCCGCGCGGGCACGGCGGAGCAGGATCGGCTGCTGTCCGCGCTGGCCGGCCTGCGCGTGCTGCGCGAGGAGCTCGCGGGCTGGGAGCCGGAGCTGATCACGGCGGCCCGTGCGGCGGGCGCCAGCTGGGTGGCGCTGGCGCCGGCGATGGGGGTGGCGAGCCGCCAGGCTGCGGAACGGCGGTACCTGCGGCTGCAGCCGTCGAACACGGGGGAGAAGACGGGCGAAGCCCGGGTCGACGCGGAGCGCGACCGCCGCGCGGGCGACCGGGCGGTCGCCGGCTGGGCGCGCCGCAACTCGGGGATCCTCCGCCAGCTGGCCGGCCGGGTGAGCGCGTTGGACGGCCTGGGCCCGGCGGCCCAGGAGAGCGCGGACCGGCTGGGGGCGGCCTTGGGCGACGACGACCCGGCGACGCTGCTGCCCCCGTTGGCCGCCGCCCGCCCCTACCTGGCCGACCACCACGCGGGTCTCGCGGAGCAGCTGGGCGAGATCTCGGAGAAGGCGGACCGCCTCCGCCGAGACGCGGCGGGGCAGCGGCGGGCGAAGTACTGAGCCACCGGTTTGCGCGAGGTGAGCCGCTCGGCGCGGGCTCGGGCGATGGCGTCCGCCCTCGGCCGGCTGAACGGTGTCTGAGCGCGCGCGACAGCGGGTACCACCCGGGCATGGACGACAAGATCCCCGACCGCACGGAGACCCGCGCCGAGCTGCTGCCCGAAGAGCAAGCCGCCGACAGCGCCGACCCCGAAGCCCAGGCCCGCGAGGTGCTGAAGGACTCCGACCGCCGCACCGAAAACCCCGAACCTGCCATGCGCCGCCGTCCCGAGGAAACCGCCTGACTACACGGACACGGACGTCGAAACCCGTTCCTCCCGCAACATCAGCACCGCGACCAGCCCGAACGCGGCCACGACGGCGAAGAAGTAGAAGCCCCACGGGTACGCGACCCCGGCCGTGACCAGCGCGCCGGTCACGAACGGCCCGAGGATCGACCCGAGCCGTCCGACCGCCGACGTCAGGCCGAGCGCCGTGCCGCGCAACCGGGCCGGGAACACCTGCGCCACGTACCCGTAGATCAGCACCTGCGCCGAGAACACGAACACGCCGGTCAGCAGCACGACCGTGTTCAGCACGACCGCGTTGCCGATGCGCAGGCTCAGCGCCGCGAGCAGCACCGCGCCCGCGCCGAACCAGATCCGGGCGATCGGGCGGATGCCGAACCGGTCGGCGATCGTGCCCGCCAGCACCAGTCCGAGCACCGCGCCGATGTTGAGCACCAGCAGCAGCGTGATCGACGTCGAAATCGGATAACCCGCCGTGCGCATCAGCTGCGGCAGCCACGTGTTGAGCCCGTAGACCAGCAGCAGCCCCATGAACGACCCGGTCCACACGGCGATGCTGACCCGCCGGAACCGCGGGCCCAGCAGGTCGCGAAGCCCGACGCGTTCGGTGGACGCGTCTTCGCGAGAAGCCAGGTACGCGGCGGATTCCGGCAGCTTCCACCACATCAGCGGCACGGCCAGCAGCCCGACGATCCCGCCGCCGTAGAACAGCAGGTGCCAGTCTTCCTTCGCGGACAGCGCGAGGATCGACGTCAGCACCGCGCCGACGTGATAACCGGTCATGGTGAACGTGCTCGCGCTCGCCCGCCGCCGCGCCGGGAGGTTCTCCGACATCACCGTCAGCGCCACCGGCATGCACGCGCCGAGGCCGAGCCCGGCGACGAACCGGAAGACCCCGAACGTCGCGACGTTCGGCGCCAGCGGCGTCAGCAGGGTGAACAGCGAGAACAGCAGCACCGAGCCGATGAGCATGCCGCGCCGGCCGAAGCGGTCGGTGAGCGGGCCGAGGCCGGCCGCGCCGACCGCCACGCCGATCAGCGACACCGTGGCGACCAAGGTCGCGCCGGCCGCGGTGAAGCCGAGGTAGCCGCTTTTCAGCAGGGTCGGGATGGTGGCGCCGAGCGCGACCAGGTCATAGCCCTCGAGCAGGACGGTCAGCCAGCAGAGGACCGCCGTCCACACGGGACGGGGAGACGTCGTCATTGCCGTGCTCCTTCAGAAGGGGTAGCCCGCGATGTCCGCGCGGACGGTCAGCCACTGGGTTTCGGTGAAGGCCTCGATGTTGGCCTGGGCGCCGCCGAAGCGGGAGCCGTTGCCGGAGTCGCCGACGCCGCCGAACGGAGCGGTGGGCTCGTCGCCGACGGTCTGCTCGTTGATGTGCACCTTGCCCGAGCGGACCTCGTCGGCCAGCGTCATCGCGGTGCCGACGTCGCCGAGGATGCCGACCGACAGGCCGTACTCGGAGTCGTTCACCAGGCGTGCGGCCTCGCCGAGATCGCGGTAGGCGCGCACCGGCGCGACCGGCCCGAAGATCTCCTCCCGCCACGCCGGGGTGTCGTCGTCGAGTCCGAAGAGGACGGTCGGCGGGTAGAACGGCGCGTCGGGCTTGCCGCCGGCCAGCACGCGAGCGCCGGCCGCGACGCTGCGATCGACGACGTCGGTGACGTGCGCGAGCTGCCGGTCGTCGATGATCGGGCCGAGCGCGACGTCGCCGGCGGCGGGGTTCCCGACCGGCAGCCGCCGCGCCTTTTCCGCCAGTGCCTCGACGTAGTCGTCCACTTGGGACTCGTGGACGAGGTGGCGGCCGGTCGTCATGCAGATCTGGCCCTGGTGCAGGAACGAGCCGAACGCGCCGGCGGACGCGGCCTTGGCGACGTCGGCACCCGGCAGCACGACGAGCGCGTTGTTCCCGCCCAGCTCCAGGTGCACGCGCTTGAGCGCCCGTGCGGCGGCCTCGCCGACCTTCCGCCCGGCGGCCGTCGAGCCGGTGAACGACACGACCGACACCTCGGGCGCGTCGACCACCGCGGCGCCGACGGTGGCGTCACCGGGCAAGAGGTGGAGCAGGCCTTCGGGCAGCCCGGCCTCCTCGAAGACGCGCACGATGCTCACCCCACCGGACACGGCGGTGCGCAGATCCGGCTTGAGCAGCACGGCGTTGCCGAGCGCGAGCGCGGGCGCGACCGAGCGGATCGCCAGGATCAGCGGGAAGTTGAACGGCGCGATCACCGAAACCACCCCGGCCGGGACGCGCCGGGCCAGCGACCAGCGCGGTTCGCCGGTGCTCAGCACCTCACCGCGGGGGTGCGTGGGCAACGCCGCCGCCTCGAAGCAGATCCCGGCTGCCATCTCCGTCTCGATCCCGGCCTTGGGCCGCGTCGAACCGGCTTCGCGGACGATCCAGTCCTGCACCTCGGCGGCGTGCGCCTCCCACAGCTCGCCGGCGCGGCGCAGCACCGCGGCGCGTTCGGCGGGCTTGCGCCGCGCCCAGTCGCGCTGGGCCTTCGCCGCGTCGACCGCGGCTTTCGCGACGTCGTCCGGGGTCGCGATGCCGACCCTGCCCAGGGTTTCCCCGGTGGCCGGTTCGACGACCGCGTGAGTCCCGCCGGTGCCGGTGAGGAACTCGTTGTCCAGCAAGGTCATGATCACTCCGGTGTGGTCGGTTCGGTGTCGACCTGGATCAGCCGGGGGCCGTCCGGGGTCGACTTGAGCTGGGCGTGCAGGTCGTCTAGGCCGGTGACGGTGGTGGCGGGGACGCCGTAGCCGGCGGCGATCGCGGTGAAGTCGAGGCCGGGGATCTCGGTGCCGGGTACATCCGGCGTTCCGAGCAGCTCACCGAACCACCGCAACGCGCCGTAGACGCCGTTGCGCAGGATCACGAACGTGACCGGGACGCGGTAGTGCGCCGCGGTCCACAACGCCGTGATGCCGTAGTTCGCCGAGCCGTCGCCGATGACGCCGACGACCGGGCGGTCCGGGCTGCCCATGGCGACGCCGACCGCGGCCGGCAGGCCGAACCCGAGGCCGCCGGCGGCCGGGAAGAAGTACGAGCCTTCGCGGCGCAGGTCCATCTGCCGCCACCACGCCGAGTTCGTCGATGTCGATTCGACGACATACCGGGTGCTCTCGGCCTGCGTTTCGCGCAGCGCCGCGAAGACCTGCTCCGGGTGCAGCGCTTTCCCGCCCGTTTCGGGTTCGGGGTTCCCGACGTGGTCCCCGCTCGATCCGCGGCCCGGCACCTTGGCCAGCAGCGCTTCGATCACCGGCGCGGGGTCGGCGACCAGCGCCTCGCCCATCGGCGCCCGGGCCGCCGCGCCGAAGTCGTCGGTCACCTGGATCAGCCGCGTGCCTTCCGGCAGGTACGCGCCGGGCACGTACTGGTGGTAGCGGAACACCGGCGCGCCGAGGACGAGCACGAGGTCGTGCCCGGTCAGCGCGGCCGACACCGGCGCGATACCGGCCGGCAGCACGCCGCGGAAGAGCGGGTGCCGGTTGGGAAAGGGCAGCCGGTGCGGCGACGGCGCCACCCAGACCGGCAGGCCGAGGTGCTCGGCGAGCGCGACGGTCCGGTCGAACAGGCCGGTGGCGTCGAGGTCCCCACCGAGGACGAGCGCGGGGTTCTTCGCGGTGGCGACGGCCTCGGCGAGGTCGTCGAGCTGGCTTTCGCTCGGCGTCAGCCCCCTTCGGACGCTTCGGTCCAGCGTCACGGCGGCGTTGGCGTCCAGCTCGGCGGCCCAGTCGTCGTAGGGCACCGAGAGGTAGCTCGGCCGCCGGTGCAGCTCGGCCTCGAACACCGCCTGCGCGAGCGAACGCGGGACGTCCTCGGCGCAGCTCGGCTCGCCGGCCCACCCCACGAGGGGGCGCATCAGCTGCGTCGCGTCGACGTTCGCGAGCATCGCCTCCATGCCGATGGCCGCCCGCACCTGCTGGCCCGCGGTGAGCACCAGGGGAGAGCGCGAGTAGACGGCGTTGGTCAGCGCGCCCATCGCGTTGCCCGAGCCGGCGGCGGCGTGCAGGTTGACCAGCACCGGCCGGCCGGTCGCCTGGGCGTAGCCGTCGGCCATCCCGACCACGGCGCCTTCGTGCAGGCCGAGGACGTAGGTGAAGTCGTCCGGCAGCTCGGCGAGGAACGGCAGCTCGTTGGAGCCGGGGTTGCCGAAGATCGTCGTCAGGCCTCGGCGGTGCAGGAACTCGTGGGCGAGCCGGCGGGCGGTGGGCATGCGCGGGGTCCTCCTCGGGCGGGTTGGCCCAGACCCTAAGGACGCCACGCGCTGTGTTCCAATAAATGTTGCCTCGGTCGTTCATAGATGGGATCGATGATGCGGGACTTCGACCTCAACCTGGTGCGCACGTTCGTGCTGCTCTACGAGACCCGCAGTGTGACCGCGACGGCGGAGTCCCTGCACGTCACGCAGCCGACGATCAGCTACAGCCTGCAGAAGCTCCGGCGCCGGTTCTCCGACGAGCTGTTCCGCCGCACCGGCGGCGGCCTGGTGCCGACGACAACCGCCCGCGCGCTCTACGAACCGCTGCACAGCGCGCTGTCCGGCATCGAGACGGCGGTCAGCGGCGCGTGGTCGTTCGACCCGTCGACCGCCCGGGCGGCGTTCACGCTCTGCCTGTCCGACCTGGGGGAGATCTCGCTGCTGCCCCGCCTGATGGCGGCGCTGCCCGAGCGCGCGCCCGGAGTGAGGCTCACGGTCCGCCCCCTCGACGTCGCGGGGGCCGCCGACCAGCTCGGCCGGGGTGAGATCGACGCGTTCATCGCGTCGCCGCTGATCAGCTCCCAGCGCGTGGCGCGGGTCCCGCTGTTTTCCGAGGGTTATCTGGGGATGGTGTCCCGCGACCATCCCCGCCTGGGCCCGTCGGTGTCGTTCGACGAGCTGGCGGCGGAACGCCACGTGACGGTGTTCGGCCCGACCGGCCACGACGGCCCCCGTCGCGCGCTGGAGGCGTGCGGGCTGCTCGACCGGGTGGTGCTGGAGGTGACGCGCTTCGCGGCCCTGCCGTACCTGGTCCAGGACGGCGAGCTGGTGGCGATGGTGCCGCGGCTGGTGGCGGAGGTGTTCGCGGCCGAGCACCGCGTCCGGCTGTTCGAGCTGCCCCTGGAGGTCGAGCCGGCCCAGGTGTCGGTGTACACGCGCCACACGCACGCGCGCAGTCCGGCGCAGCACTGGCTTGTGACATTCATGCGCGAAGTGCTCAGCTGATTTAACACGCATTTTTCTTGGCGCCCCATTCGCGCCTAAAGATCTGGGCCGAACGTGTAGTTGTTCGTGCTGAACCGATCCCGCACTGCCTAGGGTCGATCACGGTCCTGACAACCGAGCTAGGGAGGAATCCGGTGAAGCTCGTCCGCCTGGTCAAGAAAGCGCTTCCCAAGAAGAGCCTGAAGGCTTACGCCTGGTACGGCTGGATCTGATCACCGCGGCCGGTCCCGGCCACCGGGACCGGCCCCGTTCCCCCTTCGAGGAGTGCCGAACGTGGTCATCGCCCCCGCCCACCGCGCGGTCGTCTTCGCGCCCCGCCTGGAAGACCTGCTGCGTGACCACCGTGACGACGGGCTCTTCCGGCTCGAACCGGACACCGTCGGGATCGCCGACCCGGAGCTGATGGACGCGGTGCTGCGCGCCCGCCCGGCCAACGCGGAGGAACGGCCGACGTTCAAGCCGGTGCTGGGCCGCCCGGTCACCCGAGCCGAGTCCGCGAGCCTCATGCAGGCACTGGGCGCGGACGTCCGAGCGGCGCTGAAGCGGCCCGCCGACCGGCCCGACCTCACCGGCGCGTGGCCGGCCGTACCCCACGACTACCTGCGCCGATTCGTCTTCGGACCCGAGACGCGCCGGTTCCGCGTGCTCGTCGACCGCCGCCTCGAGCTGACGCCGAAGCTGACGTGGTCGGCCGTCACCGCCGGCGCCGCGCTGGTCCGCCCCCCGGCTCCGGGCGTGGAGCTGTCCACCCTCGCGCGGCAGGTCCTGGAAGCCGGCACCCTGGCCGAGCGGCGGTTCCGGATGTACCTCTACCGCCGGGTCGCCGCGCCGATCTGCTTCACCGTGGCCGCCCTGGTCACCAACGCGGTGTGGCTGGGCGCGCCGTTCGACGACGACGTCCCCAACGAGCACGTGATCAACGAGGCGCTGCGGCTGCTGCCGCCGTCGTGGAACATCCTGCGCGTCCGCTCGCCGGAGTTCACCGAGGTCGACGCCCGCATCACCCCCGGCGACGACGTCCTGCTGCTGCCCCTGCTGAGCCACCGCGCACCGAAGCTCTGGGAGGCGCCCGACGAGTTCCGGCCGCGGCGCTGGGCCGAGCTCGACGCCGACCGGCACCCGGGCTACCTGCCGTTCGGGCACGCCACCGAGCGCTGCTGGGGCCGGCACCTGGTGCTGCCGCTGGCGAGCCGCCTGCTCGACGTGGTCCGCGCGGAGGGGCTGGTGCCCGACCCGCACCGCACCCGCGCGCGCGTCGAGCTGGACGGCCTGCTGGAGCTGGCCGACGTGAAGATCGTCAGCCCACGTCGCAGCGGGCGCCGTTGAGGGTGAAGGCCGTGGGGGCGGGGTTGCCGTGGTCGAAGGCGCCGTTCAAGCCGGTGCTGACGGTCGCGCCCGGCGCGAGGGTGGCGTTGTAGGACTCGGCGTTCACGGTGACGCGGGTGCCGCTCTGGCGGTACTGGCCGTCCCAGCCGTGGGTGACCCGCTGGCCGGCGGTGAAGGTCCAGGAGAGCGTCCACGGCGAGAGCGTCCCGCTGCCCTTGTTGGTGATGGCGACGCCGGCGGTGAAGCCGTCGTTCCACTGGTCGGTGACGGAGAAGCGAACGACGCAGGTGGCAGCCTCAACGGACGGCGCGGCTTTCACGGGCGCCTGGGTCGGGGAGGACGACGCGGTTTGCCGCAGCACGGTCGGAATCGGGGTAGGACTCGGTTCGGCGGAGGTGGGCGTCGTCGAATGCGGAGTCGTCGCGGGCGCGAGTGAGCCCGGCGCGAGTGCGGCCTGCCGCCCGGGTGAGCTTTCGGAGGTGACGGCGATGAGAACAAGGCTGCCGAGCACGACAAGGGCACCACAGACGGCGGAGAACCACCGAACCCGCCGCCCAGCCCGCTGCTGACCCGCGGCGGCGTCACGAGCCCGCTGCTCGAGACGTTCCCGATAGCCATCACCGGTGTCCTCATCCCGAGCACCGGCGGCCTCGACGGGCCCACCGAGCGACCGCGGAGTGGCCCCGGTTTCCCGCAGCAGCTCATCAACGGAGACCTCAAGATCCCGCCGCCGACCGGCACGCACCATCCGGATCCTCCAGTTCCGCGACCCGACCGGCGAATCCTAGGAATCCCGAGGCGCTCTTGTAAACCACTCAGGTGGACGCCGGTGGCCGGAACGCCCGCCGATCCCGGGAGCGAGCCGAACAGCCCGTTGCACTGCGCTGAATCGATGCAGCAGGCTCGAACCGAAGGATGATGCCAGAGTCCCCAGGCGGCCTGATCCAGACCCCCCTGAAGGAGGGGGCGGAGGAGCCGTATACTCTTTCTTCAGCAGGTCCGAGTGGCGGAATGGCAGACGCGCTAGCTTGAGGTGCTAGTGCCCTTAACGGGCGTGGGGGTTCAAGTCCCCCCTCGGACACTTCCCATAACCCCAACTGTGCGCATCGAGACTAGTCTCGATGCGCACTAGTCGTTTTCCGGGGTGGTAGGTCGCGTGCAGCTGGAGCTGCCGGTAGACCTCCGCCTTCCGATCGGGGTCTGCGGCGGCCAGCACCGACCTGATGTCACCCAGGCGCTCGACGAGGTTGCGGATCTGGTCCTTGGTCATCCGGTGCTGCGGGGGCCGAACCTTGATCCGCGCTGCGGCTTCGGCGCGCCGGGCCTGTGTTTCGGCCATCCACGCGGCCACGAGTTTCGGGTCGGCGCCGGCTTCGAGAGCGGAGCGGTGACGTTCGAGGACGCGGTCGCATTCTTCGATCGCTTTGGCGGCCGCCATGGCGCCGAGATCCACGTCGAGTTCCGGCTGGCCATGGTGCAGGGCGTCGACGGTCTCGTTGATGCGATGGGGTGCGAAGCAGGTGCTGAGCCATCCGTCGAGCGGTCCGAGCAGGTCGCGTTCGGCGAGGTAGACGTTGCGCGGGTGCTCGGTCTTGTTCGCCAGCCCGTACTCGTTCGGGTAGCGGCAGCGATAGAACAGCTGGTCGCGGGTCTTCTGGCCCTGCATGCGTCGCTCGCAGATTCCGCAGTGAAGGAGCCCGCGCAGGACGTAGCGGTGCTGTGTGCGTGTCCGTTCCCTGGTCTTGCGCCCGGCGCCTTTGGCGGCGGTGATCTCCTGGGCCTGCTGGAAGGTTTCGATGTCGATGATCGATTCGTGGACGATTTGCTCGGAGAAGATCCACTTGTCGCGGGTGTTCCAGCGCATCTTGGTTTCGTGGCCGAGGCCGACGTCTTCGACGTCGATGAGGACTTCGTCTTTGCGTTGCTTGTTCCAGACCTGGCGGCCGGTGTAGCGGGGGTTGGTCAGGATGACGCCGACCGCGCCCTTGGCCCAGGCCATGCCGGTGCGGTGCCGGTTGCGGGCGGGGTCATTCGCGGAGGGGCAGGGGATGCCGTCGCGGGTGAGTGCCTCGGCGATGGCGAACTTCCCGCGGCCGGCGATGTACTCGGCGTAGATGCGTTGTACGACCGGCGCGGTGGCGGGGTTGGGTTCGAGGCGATGCAACCGTTTGCCTTCAGCGGCTTTAGCTGGATTAGGGTGCGGCCCGGCGTCGGCGAGCCGGTAGCCGTAGGGCGGTCGGCCGCCGAGGAATCGTCCTTCGACGGAGGCTTGGGCGGCCATGGCGGCGCGGACGCGGATCTTGATCCGGTTGCGTTCGCCCTTGCTCATCCCGCCGAAGACGGACATGACCAGGTCGTGGGCTTCGGACTCCGGCTCGATCGCACCGCCGACTTCGGGCACCCACAGCCCGACGCCGTAGTGAACGAGGACGGGGAAGGTGAGGCCGTACTGGTTGCCGTAGAAGGCGCGCTGGGGTTCGCCGATCACGATGGCGTCGAAGCCCCGGTCAGCGTCGCGCATCGCCACCAGCAGCCGAATCGCCTCGGGCCGCCGCTTCCAGGGAATCGAGCGGGACTGGCCGATGTCGAAGAACTCGGCGACGATGTCGCCGTGCTTGTCGACCAGTGCCTTGGCCCGGGCGAGCTGCCAGTTCCGTGACGCCTCCGGGTCCTGCTGGTCCTCGGTGGAGACCCGACCGTAGAACGCGAACCGCATGATCAAGCCGCCTTGTCCGCATCGAGCAGCAGCCGCAGCAGAGCGCCGGCGGCGCCCTGCGTCAGCTGCGGCGGGGACGCCGGCAGCAACACCGCGGGTGCGACGTCGTCGCGCCGACGCCCAGGGCGAGGCCGACTGCCGGCAGCGTCCTGGCGGGCCGGCGGTCGTGAACGGCGCGGTGCTGCGCTTGACCGCGAAGAGGTACTCGGGGAAGTCGTCATGTTCGCCCCAGGGCTTGGTCGGTGTGCACGGATCGTCCACGACACCGTCGTAGCTGCCAGAGGGGAAGTACCCGCTCAGGTCGACTTCGACGATGCGTGTCTCGCAGACCAACTCCGCTCGAGAAGTAGCGAGGAGACATCACGACACCAAGTTGTAAAGATCATCCGGCTCGATGTCGCCGCCGTCCAACGCCGGGATTGCCCCGGGCCGGAACCCATCGCCGTTTCGTCGCCATCCGACAACGGAGCCCTTGCTCCGCGACGATGACCTGTGCCTCTGACCTGCGTGTTCAGGCGGTGCGCGGAGGCATCGTTACCCGGTGACCTCTTCCGTATCAGGGATGTGCAATACCTGACTTGACCAGGCTAAACGCGCGCCATTGCAGGTTGTAGGCTTCTGTTCCTTCCGTAGGGGCACATTCGGCATCGTTGTTTCAGTTTGCTGTCGCCGAGCGATCGCCAGATGAATCGGACTGGCAGTACAACGCGTTCTCGTGACCGGCCGGCCGATGAAGGCCCAGGTCATTGGTCCAGGGCCCTGATCGAGGTGGGCATGATCCAAGTCGGCGACCGCAGGGTCGAGCCACCGATAGACCATGCTCGAGGTGCCGCCATCGAGGAGGTCAAGCGCGGGGCCTCCTGACGCCTACCTATAGTGATGGTCGGTCTCTGAGAGTGAGGTGTTGTGGTTCTCGATGGAGTGAGCCGGTTTGTGGTACCGGCAGAGAAGCCGGTTTTGCTCGATGGCGACGGCTTTCTCCTCGCGCCATCGGATCCGAAGTGGGGACTGGGAGATGCGGTTCCACCGGTCCCTGTGGCCGAACTACCCGCCGGAGGGACGAGTTTCGCTCTGTTGGCCGCGGGTGGGGCAGGCAAGACCGTCGCATTCACCGAGTTCGCCAAGACCGAGCAGGACGCGCGGTTGATCGATACCGCTGCTCTGACGATCGAAGGGCTCGAGCGGGAGCTGGACGACGCGTGCTTCCACGAATCCGCTGTTTACCTGGACGGCCTCGACCAGGCGGCGTCTGTGGAGCCGCGCCTGTTCCCGTGGCTGGAGCGCTACCTGACCGCGGCCGCACGCCGGACGATGCACTGGCGGCTTGCCTGCCGCGCTGCCGCATGGGATGCAGTGCTCGGCCGAGCGCTGTTCCAGGAGTTACCCACATTCACGGTGTGGAAGCTGGCTCCGCTCGACCGCGGCGCGGCGGTCTCGGCGATCGAACGGACGGTCAATTCACCCGAGTTCGACTCCGCGGCGTTCATGTCGGCGCTGATCGAGGCCAAGCTGGGCCGACTCTCCGGCTGCGTGGGCCAGCTCATCGCCGTGGCACGATACTGGAACACGCAGGGCGAGCTCCCGCGGAGCGCGTCGGACGCCATCAACTTCGAGATCGAGCATTTACTCCGCGAAACCAACGAGCGCATGCGACCACTGCTTCCGTTGGACCGGTCGATGCGGCTGGCCCAACGGCTCGGTGCCTTCACGACGTTCGCTGGGAATCAAGCACTCACCGTCGCGGCGGTCGGGGATCGGGCGACGCTCCCGGTCAGTGAACTGCCGTCGGACGCGGAACCGGACCAGCCTGCACGCACGGTCGAGCCCGCTGACTACCGGGCCGTGCTCGACACGGCGTTGTTCGACTCCGGGCCGCCGGGATCGGTGGTGTTCCGCCATCAGCGTTATCTCGAGTACCTAGCGGCTGCCTACCTCGTCGAGCGGGGAATCCGCGCCGGTCAGATCCCGGTTCTGCTCGGCGTGCACGCCAACGGTTTGCTGCCGACAGCGCGGATCGGCATTGCATCCTGGCTGGCCGCGTTGGCACCTGACCTGGTTGCAGGGTTGATTGCCGGCAACGCGGCGATGTTCGCCTCGACGGCCGCGGTGGTGGAGCTGCCCTCCGACGAAGTACGAGCGGCGGTCGTGAAGGGCTTGCTCGAAGCAGCGGCCCGAGATGACGTGGAGCCGGACTGGCGGCTGGACCGAGCTGGCCTTCTCCACGCGGGGCTGGCTGAGCAACTGGCGGAGTATCTCCAACTAGGCCCAGCGAACGATGCGCAGCTGTGGTGGATCGCCCGGCTGGCCGCTGCAGGCGGCTGTCGTGCGGCCGCGCCTGCGCTGGCACGCGCTGCACTGGAGTCGGAGTGGTTCGGCTACGCGCGCCGAGCGGCTGTCGCTGCCGTTGCCGAAATGGGAGAGGAAGACACGCTGCTCGTGCTGCGCGAACTACTCCTCGTGCCGGCCGACGCCGATCCGGATGCGGACAACGAAGTTCGCGCCGCGGTGATCGATGCCCTGTATCCCCGGTTGCTGAACACTGCGGAACTCACCCAAGCGTTGAGGCCGCACCGATCGATTCTGTACGGCGGTTACCGTCAGACTCTGCGAGATCTGCCAGGCCGAGTTCCGGCCCACGACCTCGCTGAGTTCGTTGCTTGGTTGGCTGATCACGCGTGGCACAGCGACGTCCGTGATGACGACCACTTCGAGGACCTCTATGCAGGCGTGATCGAGAGAGCGTGGCAGCAGGTAGACGACGATGCCGTTCGCGGTGGCTTGGCCCGGCTGATCGTCGCGTTGGTCCGCTCAGGCCTGTGGCACCGGCCGTCGGCCCGAATCAAGCGGTTTCCCTGGGCAGACGGTGCACCTGAATACCGCCATGCATTGGCCGTCGATGCCGCAGCCGTAGGGGAGGAAACCTGGTATGCGGTTCTAACTCTGGGGCTGCTCGTCAATGGCGACGCTGGCTGGCTTCTCGACACACTTCCTTCCGCCCCGCCTCAGGCAGCAGGTGTATTGACGGACTGCCTGCCTCAGCTGCTGCACGATCCGTCAGCGGCGCTCGTGGAGCGAATTCTCGAGCTGGCCCCGGATCACCCGGCTTACGACGCCACGGCGTTCCTTCGTGCTGAAGTCCGGATCGACGACGAGTCGGTGCAGCCTCAGCGCCACATGGCCGCTGAAGATCACGAGTACCAGCGAGAGCAGCTTGCTCGGCAGGAGCAGGCTCGAGAAGAACTCCGCGCCGTCCTGACATGCTTCGACACCGAGCCAGAATCGTGGTCGCGTGTGCCGTGGTTACTGGCCGCCGGCGGGGGAAACCACACCGACATCGACGAGGCCACCGCGCCCGACCTCACCCGGCGAACCCGCTGGACTGAACTCGGTGCAGGCGAACGTCAGCTGATCCTCGCCGCAGGCCTCGTCTACCTGCACACCCACCGACCCGCAGCACAGACCTGGTGGACTGCGAAATCGTGGACTTCCGGGACAGTGTCGCCGGACTGGTCAGGCGTCTACCTCCTGGCGACGCTGGTCGAGCACTTCCCGGAGCTGCTTAACGAACTCCCCGATGGGGTATGGGCGCGGTGGGCATCATCGATCATCGCCACCCCGGCGTTCGGTGGTGATGACGCAATCGAGCCGCGTCGTCGTCTGCTCGACGCAGTCCCGGCCGCGGTCAGGCCACGACTGATCGACGCCGGCGTCGAGCACCTGGCCGCTCTCGACGCCGCAGGCGACTCCCTGACTCCCCATGCCATCTACGTCCATCTCATATGCGAGATTGCTCCGGCCGTCGCCGAGCGACTCCTCGCCACATCCACCGAGACCGTACTCGCCGGTGAACTTCTTACTCTGCTGGTCAAGCACGGTCCTTCGGAGACCGCCCTGGACGTCTGTCGTCGGCTCATCGAAGCGAGGTCGCCACTCGCTCGGCTCGCTCAGGCTCATCTGGCTGAACTCGACCCCGACACGGTGATCGACGCCCTTGCCGCGGCGACTCCGCCGCCGGACGAACTGGCAGAAGCGGTCCGAAACCTCAACGTCGCTTTGCTCGACCCCGCACACCTCGCCGTAGCCGCCCGCCTCCTGCTAGACACCCACCCCTACGCCGAGGACCCGCCTCTCAAGTCCGGCTTCGCCTATTCCCCGCACCATCACGCCAGCGATGTGCGCCGGCACGTCTTGGAGCGGATGGCGCTGAACGGCCAGAGCGAGGAACTTGCGAACCTGAGCGTCGGCCGTCCGGAAACCGACCAGCAGGCCGTGGCCTATCACCACCGCATTGCCCGGGCCCGCCAAGCCGACCTGGCGCTCGGCACAACTTCACCTCGTTCGCTGCTGAACCTGCTCCGCCGCGGCGACGCCCGCCTGGTGCGTGACGATGCCGACCTCCAGCACGTCCTGCTGCAGCAACTCGACGAACTGCAGCACTACCTCGCTGCGGCGTGGCGGGAGATCTGGAGAGGCGACCGGCCCCGAACCGAGGACGACATCTCCGACTGGCTCGAGCGCAGACTAGGCGAACGCCTCGACGGCGTGATCGTCGACCGCGAAATTCAGGTGAAACGTGACCGCCCCGGAATCGGCACCCGCATCGATCTCACCGCGACCACCAAGACGATGGGCGGCGACACGGCGAGGGTCCTCGTCGAAGCCAAGCTCGTCGACAACGGCGAACTCGACACGGCCATGCAAGCCCAGCTGATCGACAGGTACCTCGTCCCGCTAAAGCGCCGTTACGGCATCTACCTCGTCTACTGGATCACGCCGACCCAACGCCCCGATGGATGGTCGAAGACCAAAGCGGCGGACAAAGTGGCCTTGGAACGCGACCTTGCCGGACAGGCGCGGCGTGCTGCCGAAGCTGGCTTCCGCATCGCGCCGTACGTTCTCGACATCAGCCGACCTCTTGGCTAAGCCTGCCTTGAAGACAAAGGCAGGTTGGCCGCGGACGCATGGTGGCGAGTTCGCGGGCGTTGACGGCGACTTCGATGACGATCACCCGCAGGTCGTCGTTGATCGGCGTGGCCCGCTGTTCGGTCGGCATTCTCGTTAGGGGTTTAGTGCGCTCACCGGCGAGTAGATGCGCAGCAAATCGATGCCGGCTGCTCGACATGCGCCAAGCCCAACCGCTTCGGTGCAACGAGACGCGGTGTCCGCCGAAGCTCAGCGAGGTCAGCCGGCCTCGGCAGATGAAGCGGACGAGCGACTATGCCCACACCTGCCATTCGTCGGTGAACAACGGCCAGGGATGACGTCCGGTATTGTCGGCGTCGAGCAGTTGCTTGACGCTTCTCGCCCAAGTCGGCAGATCAGCCATCTCGAACAGCAGTCGGTGCTGCATCTCAACCCACCGCAACTCGATGGTGCGCGTGCGGGTATGTACGCGGAGGACCACCTGTTCCGAATCGATGACCTCCTGATCGAGTGGAAGTACACATTCGGCAGCCAGACCGGCATCGTCAAGCGCGGCCAGTACCGAGTCACTGGACATCGTCACGATGAACATCGCGTAGTCGGCGATCAGCCTGGTGCACAGCTCGGGCGACAACGGGTAGATCGCCCACGGCGGCATGGTCGGCGAGCGCGCTACCATGTCATCGGTTCGCGCGTACACCAGTTGCCCCTTGCCCAGGATGCGCGCACGCTTGGTGGCCTGCAGATGTTCCGCTGCTGTCCGGTCGATGAGTTCCTGTTCGGACCACAGCTCGTAGCCGCGGACGATGTCAGTAGTGACGAGCGATCTGCCTCCGGGGACTTTCATCCCCTGAACTCCGCGCCGGCGGGCGAGCTCGAATGACCGGCCGAGCAGGTCGAGGTGGGTCTTGTAAGGGATATCGAGCTGCACCAGCCGCCCGGGAAGCTTGCCCGGCAGGGGACCACCGGAACGAATGGCTTCCTCCGCCATGCGCTGGCGGCGAAGCTGCTTCACTGTTCTGCGGTCGGGCTTGCGGCTGGTGTCGGACTTAATCTCGTGCAGGTACGCCTCGTACTCGCTGCCGACTTCCTTGAAAGACGTGGCGTCACCGATGCTCAGGCATGTGGTCAAGTCGTGGAGCAGGACGAACCGGCGCTCTTCCCGCCACCACTCGGCCAGGAAGGCGAGCTCTGCGGCAAGGCCTTCCTTGCCGGCCATCTGGCCGGGGGGTTGGTTACGTGAAAGCGCGATAATGACCCGCCGGTCGTAATTGAACATGCGCCAGGCCAGCGCATCGGCAACCGAGCGAAGCTGGCGATCGACACGCTCACACACGTCGATCTCAAGCTCCCAAGTCTCAGGACTGCCCGCAGGCTCGGTAGACCGCAACTCGGGGGCATCGGCAGGTACGGTCTTGCCTTGCCGAAGCAGCTTCGCGACCCGCCGGCACGCCGTTCGGTACTCCTGAACCGCGAGCACCTTCGCGAGCAGACCTTGTTGGAAGGTGAAGTAGTCTTCGGCGCTTCGGCACTGCCTCAGATCCTTGATCAGCTGGGCAACCGTGCCGACCCCCTCCTGGTGTACGGGGTGGAGGAAGATCCGATTGGTGCGTTCGAGCGGCATGGCATTGAGCAAGGAGGGCACGCGGTAGCTTCTCACATCAGGCGACCGGCTTCGCGAGGTTATCGACCCCGGCGTCGGGTGAGCCCGTTCACCTGATCAGTCAGTTGAAGAACTTTGTCGCGCCAGCCGTTGTAGGTCCGCCTATAATATACGATTCGTAGGGTTGATTGCCGAGTCGGAACAACAAAGACACGCTGGCAGCGGCACGGGCCATAAACGCGGAGGCGAGGATCAGGGTGCTGTGAGTCGACAGTAGCGCTGTCGGTTTGCCGTTGTCGACCCGTCCGGGCAACTTCTTCGGTTTTGATGTCGGGAATACCTCAGCTCCAACCGGCAGACGTGAACAATACGCGGCACGGGTGATCAGCCGTTATCGCCGCAGGTCAGCCTGTCAGGCAGCGCGCCGGTCCATCGACTGCAACGCGTTACAAATTGCGGCCGGCACATGACGGCCGGGCGCCGTCCTTATAGGAGTTGTCAGGGGTCGCACCTCTCCGGCCGGTCCGCGTCACTCAGTCCGGACCTGCCCGATAATCGCCGCGTTCTCGCGAGGTGCTGTGCATTAGTTTCTCCGTTGGACGCTCCCGTTACCGGAGGCTGGAGGCCGTCACGGGCGAGGAGCACATGTAGCTGCTGACCGGGTTCAGCAACGATGAGGTCGGCCGGTTCTCCGACATTCGCCGCAACGTCGGCGGCTGAGGTACGCGCGCAATACGGCGGGGCGATCTGCGGTCCGGCTGCCTCTGATGGCAAGGGTCAGCCCGATCAGCCAGACGATCGTGCGGGCCAGCGCCAGGATTCCGCCGCCGAGGACGCTCCAGGCGACTTCGGGGCCGACGGCGGTGATAGTCACAGTGGTCTCCCCAGAGGATGGTCGCGGTCCGGTCGAAACCAGCATCGACCCGGTGCTGGAGATCGTCGACCCTCTGTGACAGCTGATGAACAGTCCGCGCCGGATGGTTTACGATGGCGTACGGAAAGCTGACATCGCCGCGAGCACGGGAGAACGAAGCTGTGGGGGACCAGGCGTTGAGCCGGCTGTCCACCGCGTTACGCGAACTGCAGCTTCTG
This sequence comes from Amycolatopsis camponoti, assembly GCF_902497555.1. Lineage (NCBI taxonomy): Bacteria > Bacillati > Actinomycetota > Actinomycetes > Pseudonocardiales > Pseudonocardiaceae > Amycolatopsis > Amycolatopsis camponoti. Next base: position 2,426,201 of record NZ_CABVGP010000002.1, read on the forward strand.
GCTGGTGAGCCGAGCACTCGGGATATCGCCGGCGCCATCAGTTACAGCCACACGACCGTCGCGCAGGTGCTAGGCGGCACGAAGTGCCCTAAGTGGCTGCCTCTGCTCGCGGTCGTCACCCATCTCGAAGGTGACCCGCAGCTGTTCAAACAGCTGTGGGTCGCCGCGCGGGTCTCGAAGGACCCGAGCGCGGAGTTTGTCGACGTCAGCGAGACCGAGCTGGACGACGATCCGCCGGACGAATCGCGACGCATCCGGCCGACTGTACTGCGACTGACACGGACGACCGCGCGCGACGGAACGCATTCGGAAGCCTTGGAGATCTTCGACCGGCAGCTCGCCAAGGAGATCATCAAGTCCTATCTGCACGACGATGGCGATTCTCCGGAGGAGGTGTGATGACCGAACACCTGGAGCGGTACAACGCGGCGCGGGACGCGGCCCGGCTGCGCGAATTGTATGAAGAGGATCCCGCCCTCTACTGGCGAGGGCTGCTCCTCGCACTGGTGCAACTCGGCCTCGCCATGGCCGCTTCGGGGCAACATGCCGACGCGCTTGCGGCTGTGGACGAATCGATCGCCGTCGGCCGGGACGCGGCGTCTGGCGAGATCGGGAACCGAGCGACGGCCCTAGCCGAGGTGGCCGTCGCCCTGCAGGTGCGGTTCGAGCTGACCGACGTGCTGGATTCGCTCAACGAAGCGGTGACGGTTCTGCGGCTGGCCCTGTCCGAGACCTCCTCGGACGCCCAGCGCAGCGTGGCGCTGTCGAACCTCGGCAACATCCTGCGCTCGCGGTTCGAACGCACCGGTGTGACGGCCGACCTTGCCGAAGCCGTCAAGCTCCAACGACAGGCGCTCGACGCGGCCCCGGTCGACGAGCAGGACCGCACCGCGTTGCTGTCGAATCTCGGATCCGCCTTGCGGCTCTGGTTCGAGGCGACCGGGGACGTCGACAGCTTGGACGAGGCCATCGCGCTCTTCCGGCAGGCGGCGTCGGCCACCCGCCCGGGCGGTCCGAGCCGCACGCCGCGGATGTCGAATCTGGGCGCCGCGCTACGGGCTCGATTTGGGCGCACCGGCGATTCGGCCGACCTCACCGAGGCCGAGACCCTGCTCCGGCAGGCGATCATCGAGGCCACACCGGATGTCGACCAGCCCGTCCTGCGCTCGAACCTCGGCGATGTGTTGCGCGATCTCGGCGACGTGCTCCGTAATCCGGCGAAGCTGGCCGAGGCACAGGAGGAGTTCGAACGGGCTCTCGCCGTTCGCGAGAGGGTGCTGGGTCCGGAGCATCCGGATGTGCTGGCGACGCGCAACAGCCTGGCGAGTGTGCTGGCGCAGCGGGGGATGCTGGCGGAGGCGGAGGGGGAGTTCCGTGGGTTGGTGGAGCTTCAGGGGCGGGTGCTGGGTCCGGAGCATCCGGATGTGCTGGCGACGCGCAACAATCTCGCGAGTGTGCTGGCGCAGCGGGGGATGCTGGCGGAGGCGGAGGGGGAGTTCCGTGGGTTGGTGGAGCTTCAGGGGCGGGTGCTGGGTCCGGAGCATCCGGATGTGCTGGCGACGCGCAACAATCTCGCGAGTGTGCTCGCCCAGCAGCACAATCTGGTCGAGGCCGAGACTGAGTTCCGGGCGGTTCTGCGTGTCAGACAGCTCGTGCTGGGGTCGGAGCACCCGGACACCCTCGCGACACGCACCCTGCTGACCGGAGCGAGCGACGCCGTGGCGAAGGCACGGGCTGTGCCAGAGCGGGGTTGGCCCGCGGTGCATCGCGGGATCCTCGCTGTCGACCTCGCGGCTTTTTCGTCCCGCGAAACAGCGGACCAGATCACGATCCGCCAGGTCCTCTTCACTGCGATGCGGGAGAGCATGGATCTGGCCAGCCTGCCCTGGCACGACTGCTCCGTCGAGGACACAGGTGACGGCCTCTTCGTTCTGATTCCGCCGGAGCTGCCGAAGATCCAGCTGGTGAGGGTCGCAGACGAGCTCGAACAGGCCTTGACGAAGCACAACGCCGTAACAGCGCCCTCCCAGCGCATGCGCCTCCGGATGGCGCTACACGCAGGCGAGGTCCGGGTCGGCCCGAACGGAGTACTAGGCACCGCGGTGATCCACGCCGCCCGGCTACTGGACGCTCCGCCGCTGAAAGCCGCGCTGGCGAACTCCGGCCGGAATCTGGCACTCATTGTGTCGGACTGGTTCTACGAGGAGGTCGTGTCGCACAACTCGCCGGCGAATGCCGCCCCTTACCGACGAGTCGAGGTGCGGGTGAAGGAGACGTCGGCGAACGCGTGGATCCGCGACCTGTCGGCACTGTCCCCGACGGTGGTGCCGGAACGGGCTGTCCCCGCTTCCTCGGACGCGCGCATGCTCGTGGAACTGACCGACGCGCTCCTCGCTGTGCCGTCGCTGAACGAGGACTCTCAGCGGCGCCTGCTGATCGACTTACTTCCTCCAGAGATCGGGCAAATCGTGCCGTACCACTCCCGAGCCCGACTGCACTTCATCGCGATGGTCCGCACCTGTTTGCGCTACGAAGGCGGGCTCGACGCGCTCTTGCGCGCGGTAGAGATGATCACGCCCACGTCGCTGCCGGCCCGGAACATGCGCGAGGTCGTCGAGCGGATCCGATCGTCCCCAGAGGCCATGGAGCGATGAGTCGGAAGCGGTTACGTGACTAACTGAGCTTGTTGCAAAATATGTGTAGAATTCACTCAATCGAGTGGTCGTGGGGCGACGCCGGCGACGCGAACCGCGGCGATCGGCTGCCCGCGGTCAGCGATGACCACCACCCTCGACGCTGCTCGTGGAAGGCGGCGGCCAGTTGCTCTGAGCGCCGGGCGTCGGTGCGACGACAGCGACCGGAAGGTGGCTACTCGGTCTCCGGTGTCGGCTGGTCGGTCGCGCTCGGGACGAGCGTGGCGACGTACGGCGCAGCCTGGATCAGCAGCGCAGTAATGGGCGCGGAAACCTCGTCGACGAACCCGTGCGCGAGCTCATTCCGCAGGTTCCATCCCGTCGGGCCCGCCAGCAGCGTGGAAAGGTACCTGCCCCAGGACTCGTCGAAGCCCTGCTTGGCAAGCGCCGGGAGCAACGTCCCGAGACCGATGTATTTTCCGGGAGAGTTTCTCTGCTGGGTTAGGTAGACCGGTTCGCTGATGGCCCTGGCGAGGGCGCGGAGCATCGTCTCGATCTTCGGCGTGATGAGGTAGGCACAGGCTTCGTAGTCTCGGCGCCAGTACCTGGCCAAGGCGTTTGCCAATACCCGAGGTATGTCCGGCGAAGGGACGTTTGCTCCGCGAAGAACTCTTCGACTTCCTCGCGGATTGGACGGTGGACGACTCCGATCTCGTGCAAGGCTTTGGCGAACAGTGGTGCGTACACCTGCATCCGGAGAACTTCCAGATCGGACAGACGTTGCATATCGTGGTCAACGTCGTCCTGTGGTTCCCAGCGTGGAAGCCCGTCGCCGCCTATCTTCGAATTCCGGACTATTGAGTATATGGATGTGTCCTTCGCCATTTCAGCGCGGTTCTCCTCGACTAGTCCAGTTGGAGGAGTTCCCTGTTCGCCGAACGAAAAGCGCATGATGCAGGCGCGCCAGTCATCCTCTTGGGTGAAGTGGTTGATCCACCGAATGAACTCCTCGTCGGGAATCTCAATGGGGACGCGGAAGCTTTGCATGTCTAGGTCGTCGATGCCGATCGCCTGCAGAGCAGTCGTGGCTGCGGCCAACAAGTCGGTCTGCCCGCGGTCCCTGGCGTAGTCGACCGCCTTGGTGAGATTGTCCAGCTTCTCGAGGCCGGACGTTCGCTCTGCTGCATGGGACCAGATCCCGACGATCTCTCGGTCGATCCGCTGAAGGGCGTCCTTGTCGCCCTTCGCGCGGCGACGCTGCAACATTGCGGTGTCGACTTCGATGCTCGGGTCACCCACGCAGCGTTCTCGTGCCGCCGTCAGCAAGTCGTCGACCCTCGTCGGCGGGTTCTTCTCCTCAACGAGGCGGCGGATCAGACGCAGCGAGACGCCGGGTTTCCGCTCGGTCCCGTCGAGGCACTCGCGGACGTTGGCGATGATTTGCTTCACCACGTCGTCAGCGAGGTCGTCGCGCTTCATCTGCCGGGCGATGTCGAGTGCCCGAACCAGAGCGCGTACACGGTAGTGCGACCGCCAATTCGCGCCGCCTAGCTCCAGGTATGCGCGGCATGCTTGCTCTGCGTGCTGATGCTTCGGACGCCGGCCGAGCGCGAAGAGAAGATCATGCAGGCGCGCACGAACCAACGCCGACGTGGCTGCGTTCACAAGGCTCGCCCACAGGTCCCCGACTGACGGTGGCAGCTCGGCGGACGGGCGTCAGATGCGCGGCGTGGAACACGGGGTTGTTGTTTCCCTTGTCGCGGTCCTGTAGACGGTAGTCGAAGGCGACCGCGAGGGCAGAGACGTCCGCGGTTCCAGGCATGGCTGTGAGTGCAGACGAGATTTCGTACCAGCCGCGCTTTGCGTCCGCGGCAGCGGCGTCCACGAGCGCGGCGAGTTCCGCGATCCTCTCGGAGGAGAGATCGAAATACAGCTCTTCCGGCGTCGTTGTCGACATCGGAGGGATGTTACTCCCCGTGGTCTCAGGTCTTCGCGACATTTTCCGGCTACGACTGGCTTTCGGTGCTAAGCCACTGGAGCCGGGTAGCCCAGTTTCGAGGAGAGGGTGAGTCCGGCCCGACGCACAAAGGTCCTCGTCCGCGCGTGGTGATGCGGTGGGCGCTGGCCCTCCTGCGCCCCACCACGTCACAAATCGACGGCGATAGACGCTTGGTCTTGTTCGCCAACCCGTGCTTGGTGGGGTAGCAGCAGCGGTAGAACGGCCGTTCGTGGTTGCACTTGCCTTGCATCCGTTGAACCGCTAAACGGTTGCTTCGCCAGCCTCAGCTTGTAGCCTCGCAATTAGCTGCTGAACCACTTGATCTGAACGAGTGATCCCGTTCTCCGCCAGGACAGTGTGCGCCGCGGGCAACACTTCAAGGGGGTCCCCGACGTCGCCGAGAGCGGTGGCGAGTTGTCGTGCCGTCCGGAATCCCTCGACCAGGTCATCAAGTGTCGGCTCAAGTTCCCAACCGAGCAAGGCCAAGTTCGCGAGAGCCTGACGCTGCTCAGCCGGTGTTTGCTGGGCACGGACGGCGCCGAGCATGGCCGCACGTTGCCAGTTCGGCAGCTGAACCGGTGCGGCTTCGCGTACGGCCGGGTAGAGCCGATTCATGAGCAGGCCGACTGGATCCTGCTGCCATCCCCACCATGACGGACGTTCTAAGGCGAGGCCGGCCGCAGCAGGGATCCAGCCGTCCGCCTCGGCCTGGTCGAGGAGCTGCTCCTCGGTCAGCGGCAGGTCGACCACGAATTCGGAGTGGAGCTCACGCACTGTCTTAGCGGTGGCGTCGACCACCGCGTCGATCTCGTCCGGGGTGTGCGCGGACTCGAGCCGGGTGTCGCGCAGCACTTCGGCCATGGCCATCGTCGAAAAGGACGGGACGCCGGCGCCCCGGGCCAGCCTGCGTACGGCCAGATCATCGCACCACAAGGGCAGTCCCTCCTGGGCGGCGACATCGATTGCGGCCAGCCATGGCACGGCTCGCGCGCGTTCGGAGTTGTCGCCGAACACAGAAGTAGGACCGACAGGCCGGATGGAGCAACGGCGCGCGAGCGCCTCGACGGCGGCCGTACGGTCTCGAACGAACTGGTAGTGCTCCTCGTTGCGCTCGTAGAACGTCAGGCTTCCTGCTGCTGCACTTGAACCTAGACTGCCGAAGCTGCCGGCGAGGGTGCGTGCTTGGAGCGCGGCTCGGAGCACGTCGTGGTGGGCTGGTAGAGCGAGGATCAGCTCGGCGACTTGCCCGGACACGGCATCGGCGTCCGTGAGCTGTGACAGCACCAGCAGGGTGGAGATGTCGACGACAGCGGGCCTGCCTGCCGATAGCCTCGCCGCGTCCACCTCGGCCTGATGCTCGTCGTCGGCGACAGCGACGGCGACCAGCAGTCGAGCGGATCGCTGTACTAGCGCCGACGTGTAGCTGCGGCCGATGCTGAGGGCTAGCATGCCCGCGGGCAACTGGGCGCGGGCTATCTGGTCGGCCAGAGCGGTCAGGTCTGTTTCGTCGGGTCGCCGAACGATCGCCTCAACCTGGGAGAAGAGATCTTCGGGGGAGGCCGTGGACAGGATTCGCATCCCCGTGGCATCGCCGTGGGCTTCGTAGAGCGTACCGAGGAGTTCGAACGCCCGCCGGTGCAGGTCGCCCCGGACAACCGGCCGATCATCCGGAGGGTCCGGAAGCGGATCAGGGTCGTCGTCCGAGTACTCGCCGTCGTTCTCATGGATGGTGCCACGTGTGGCAGTCACCAGGTGGGAGAGCAAAAAGGTCACCAGCTGGGCTTTGTCGGCGAAGTCCGAAGCGAGCTCGATAGCTCTTTCGGCAAGTTCGTCGTCCCATGCGACGGAAGCCATCGCTTGCGCCCAGAGCGTTGCTTCCTCCTCGGATCTGACTTTCGGCTGGTGACGGGTCACGGTTGCCGCAGCGCGGGCTTCTCCGCCGCTGTTCAACTGAGCACGAACCAGGTTCCACACCACCCCGTCGGGCGGCGGCGTCTGGTCGGCGACTACCTGCGCCAGGGTCGACTCCGCCCGTGCCCAGTCCTGGGCACGGGCCGCGATATCGGCCAGCCGGGTAGCCAGTTCAACTCGTTCCGCAGGGCGGTCCTCGGCCTGCAACGCGGCCTGCAACGCGCGGTCAGCCCGTTCGGGCTTTGCGTGCTGAAAGACGAGCAGCGCATGAAGGGTGAGGAACCTAGGAGAGCGAAAGCGCTGGGCGGCCGACGCGCTGGCCGCTATCGCTTCGTCCGGGCGACCCGCCTCAACCAGAGCGTGGACAAGTTGCTCGGCCGCAGCGGGATCTTCGGTCGAAAGCGAGCGCAGAAGAGAAAGGCCTTCCGCCGTGTTGCGGCGGAACGTAGCGATGGCCCGGGGCAGACGGTCCGTTCCTGGCGGGAGGGCTCCGGCCCGGATGAGCTCGTCCAATTGCGCTGTTGCGTCGACACCCGAAGCGGCGAGGCGGTGGGTTGCCATGACGGCCGCTTCGCCGTCGTGATCAGCTCGGGCACGTGAGAGGTGCGCACTCCACAGCGCTTCGGCCTCGGCAGACGGCAGCTCGAGGAGGCCGAGTCGGAGCCGGGCGATTCGGTCCTCGACGCTGGCGGTCATCGCGGCCTCGATCGACGCGACGAGTTCACTGTCACCGGACCCGTGCGCAGCGGTGAGGGCGAGGCGCCGCAGGACCGGATCGTCGGCCTCGTCGGCGTTCGCAGTTCCCAGCGGCGCCGGAAGCAGCATGTTCAGGACGGCACCGAATTGGCCTCTGATCATCAGCACCCGGGCCAGCAGCGCCAGAAGGCCTCGGGTTTCACCGCTCCATTGTCGGCGCTGGTCGACCGCCGCCTGCAGCAGTTCGGCGGCTCGCGCCAGGTCACCGGCTTGGGCTTCGGCAGTTTCGGCACGCCGCGCACAGATCAACGCGACTTTGGACATGGCTGCGGCATCATCCGGTTCAAGGGCCAGCGCACGCTCGGCATGGCGCGCAGCCCTGGGCAGGTCGTCACTCTGGAGCGCCTGATCGGTGAGAAAGTGCTGGACCGTCGAGTTCGTGTTTGCCTCCGCACCTGCCGCGGCCAGGACGGCGTCGATACGCCATGGCGAGGGATCGCCTTCGGGTACCTCCAGAATCGCCTCGACGACTGCCGCGACGACCTCAGCGCCGCCGCGTGGACGGGCCTCCTCCAGCAGTTCGGCTGCTCGCGCCCGATCAACCGCGGCTATGTTGGCGGCTGCGGCGGCAAGGCGACTCCCGGCCTGGTCGCCGCCATCTTCGGCGGCGATCTCCCACGCCGCGGAGCTCTCGGCCATGGCGTCATGGTGAGAGCAGAATGACGCCAAGGCTCGCCATGGCCATGCGTTCGAGGCCTGCATCCAAAGCGGTCTCGTGGAGATCAACGCCTGCGCGGTTCCGGAGGGGTTCGTCCGGCCTTCGGCCAGATGCTGCGCAACGAGGGCACGTTGGAGGCGATCGGCTGACTTGTCCTCGAGCAGGCGGCGGACAGGGGGCGGCAGGAGTTCGAGGTTGGACTCATACCGCTCGACGGCTCGCTGCTCGACGCCGCTCGCGGCCAAGAGCCAAGGCTCGGCGGCGGTGCTCAGTGTCTGGTGCTCGGGTACGGTGACGGAGTAGCGCTTCCCGGTGCGCCGTTCAACCGAGGGATGGATCCGCTGCCAGTAGATTCCGTCGGTTTCCAGGTCGACAAAAACCACCATTACCGGAAGCGCGTGTCCCATCCACAAACGGCGTTTCGTTTCATTGTAGTAGAACGCCCAACCACCTTTGACGCGCCTGAAGTACGAGCGTCCGGTTTTGATCTGCACGGCGATCAGGCGTCCGGTGCCTCGTCCGTCCTCGTCGGCGATCTCGACGTGGCCATCGATTCCCTGGTCGACGACGGTCTGTTCGCGGAAGATCCATCCGAGATCCCGCGTAACCGCGCGTTGGAAGAGCCCGAGGCCCTCGCGGTCGATCAGGGCGGTCTTGGTGTTGCCTGGCACGGAGGACTCCTCGGCGGCTCACTAGTCGCTCAATAATACGAGCTGGCCGGAAGGGCATCACCACTGCGCTGGTAAACACGGTTCCCCGGCCTGCTCACCTCGGGCGACCGAGCCCTCGGAGGACTCAAGTTTGCCGCTGTCGTCGTGGCGACGATTTCGGTGTCTGGTTGATTGTGACGTCGGTAATCAAGATGCGTCGACGGCGCAGATTAGCTAGTGCGGTGACCAGAAACGATCGCCGGGTTGGTGGGCGACACGCCGGGTGGGGTGCGTGACTCCGGAGGCGGTACGGCGAAGGCTTGATCGTGCCGGGTCGGGGTGAAAGCGGGTGTGTCATGTCCCGACCTGTCAGAGCCCGTCGGCTCAGCGAAGATGAGGGCCGGTATCTGTTGCGTCTGGTCAGGCGCGGTAAGCAGGAGTCGGTCCGGGTGCGTCGCGCGTTGATCGTGATGGCCTCGGCGTCCGGCACGACGGTGCCGGCGATCGCCCGGCTGGTGGCCGCGGACGAAGACACCGTGCGGGATGTGATCCACGCGTTCAACGACGTGGGGCTGGCCTGCCTGGACCCTCACTGGGCGGGCGGCCGTCCCCGCCGCATCACCGACGCTGACCTCACCGTCATCGTCACGACGGCCACCACCCGCCCGCGCAAGCACGGGCTGCCGTTCACACACTGGAGCATCCGCAAGCTGGCCGGCTATCTCACTGGCCGTTACGGCCGCACCGACCCGAGGTGGGTGCCGGACCGGGTGGTGCGCATCGGGCGGGAACGGCTGCGGCAGATCCTGCACGCTCGGGGCATCACGTTTCAGCGCACCCGCACCTGGAAGGAGTCCCACGACCCCGACCTCGAATCGAAGCTGGACCGGATCGAGGAAGTCACCGACCGGTTCCCGGACCGGTGTTTCGCCTTCGACCAGTTCGGGCCGTTGTCGATCCGCCCGTGTCACGGCACCTGCTGGGCCGCGCAGAAGCACCCGGACCGGCTGCGCGCGACCTACAAACGCACCCACGGCATCCGGTACTTCCACGGCTGCTACAGCCTCTCCGAGGACCGCTTGTGGGGTGTCCTGCACGAACACAAAGGCGGCAAATACTCCCTGGCCGCGTTCAAGTCGATCCGTCGGGCCCGCCCGGACGGCGCCCCGATCTACATCATCTGCGACAACCTGTCGGCCAACACCACCCCAGCCATCCTGACCTGGTGTTCACGCCACAAGGTCGAGTTGTGTCTGACGCCCACGAACGCCTCCTGGGCCAACCCGATCGAGCCGCAGTTCGGACCGTTGCGCCAGTTCACCATCGCCAACTCCGACCACCCCAACCACCCCGCCCTGGCACGGGAGCTGCACGCCTATCTGCGCTGGCGCAACGCAAACAACCGACACCCCGACGTCCTCGCCGCGCAACGCCGGGAACGCGCCCGCATCCGCAGCGAACACCACCACCGGTGGGGCCGCCCTCAACCCCGAGCAGCCTGACCAACCCGGTGATCAATAGCGGTCACCGCACTAGGAAGTCGGGTGGATGAGCTTGGCCAGCTCGCCTTGACAGCGACCGCGTGTTCTCGCGGTCGTGGTTGCAGATGCCGACCTAGTCGAAAGGGCCCTTGACCTCGTAGTTGAGCCATCCGGGATTGCTGTCGATCACGAGATGCCAGTAGCTGTCGTAGGGTACTTGCAGGACCATGGGGCTCGATTCCCAGAAGCCGCCATGAGGGTCGTAGTCGTTTCCGTCGAGATATGCCTGGTAGTTGTCATGGTCCATCAGACAGACGCGGGCTCGCGAGCCGTCCAGCTCCACCTCGAAGCCAGCGCCTCCGGCACACCATCCAATTTCCCATTCGTCGTGGTCCATGCATCACTTGTAGCGGAGATCGGGTCGTTGGTGAACCTCCCGCGGAGGGGCACGTGGAGCGGCTCCCCGCCTGCCATTGCGGGGACTCACTGTTCGGCCTCGCTCGTGGTTTCCCCGTGCGGGTGTCTCCGGTGCGTGTTCGTGGTGCTGGAGGTGCGTGGTGGCGGTGCCGGAGGCGGTGGCCGGGCTCGCGGCGATCCCTGGCGTCCGCGCGGCCGCCCAGCTGGGCGAGCCGAACCCGGACGCTGCGTCGGCCCCGGCTGGGTCCCTGCCGGTGACGCCCGCGCTCACCGGGCTTCTCCCGGGCGGTGACCTGCGCCGCGGCACCACCACGTCGGTGTCCGGCTCGATCGCCCTGGTGCTGGCTTTGCTCGCCGAGGCGACTCGAGAGGGTTCGTGGGCGGCCGTCGCCGGCATGCCGGACCTCGGCGTGGTTGCGGCCGCCGAACTGGGTGTCGACCTCGATCGGCTCGCCCTCGTCCCGGAACCAGGCGCTGAGGTCGTCGCAGTGGTGTCGGCGTTGATCGACGGCTTCGACCTGGTTGTGCTCGGCGGTGCGGCCGCCCGCGGCATTCAGCCGCAGGTCGCCCGCCGGCTGGCCGGGCGCGTCCGCAACCGAGGTGCAGTACTGCTGACCACCGGGATGTGGCCCGGAGCGGATCTGGAACTCCGAGTCTTGAAGCGTCGGTGGCGCGGCGCCACAGACGACGGGTTCGGCCACCTGGAGTTTCGCGACGTCGTGGTGACCAGCCGTGGCCGCGGTGCCGCGGCACGGCCACAGGCCGTCGCGCTGCAGCTGCCCGGCCTCGGCGGCGCTGTCGCTGCCGGGCAGACGTCGGTCGGGCGAAGGTTTACCGAGGTTGCGGGATGAACGCCTCGCAGTCGAGGGTGAGCCGGAGTTCCGCCGGACCGCTGCGGCCTCTCCGATGATCGGCGACCAACCCGGCAGCATCGTTCGTTCGGAAACACGCAGCGAGTTCGGCGCTCTCGTCCCGGTCCGGCCGGGTGCTGGCAAGCGGGTCGTCTGTTTGCGTGGTCACCGGCTCGACCTCGATTTGTACGACCAACTCGCGCCGTACAGCCACCGCTACAAGCTGCACGCCACCCTGTGCGAAGTCTGTCGCGCGCAAGAAGGCCTCGATCCCTCTGAACGCCGCCTCGCCGAATGGGCCCAGCTGGACGTCGCGACCCAGTACACCCCGGGGTCAGCCCCAGGCGACGGTCTGGTCGTGGTCGTCCATCAGCCGGCCGCCGGGACACTCGGCGGCCGGATCGAACTTCGGCTCGACGGGCGCGGGTCGCCACCGCCTCTGCCTCGATTTGCGGTTCCTGCAGGACGGCGACCCTCGACTACGTCCACGTCACCGCCGAGCACCGCCGCCTCGGCTACGGGCGCACACTCGTTGCGGCCGCGGTTGCTCGTGCCTCGACATACAGGTGGACCGCGCCACTACCAAGCGGTCCGGTCGCCCAGTCGTTCCGCGCTCGCATCGCGATGCGCCGCACGGGGGCGCCATGCATCCACCCCCGTCGCTGGGGACTTCAAGCGGTGAGAGCCAGCGGAGTCGCTGGGAAGCGGCCCTCGAGCAGAGCCAGTAGGAGGTCCGGCAGCTCGGCCGGAAGGAGTTTGTCGTGACACGCCGAGACGGCGGCGGCCGGCCACCAACGGTGCTCGATGAGACCTGCCCGCTCGTTGGCCGAGTGCTGGGTGGCGATTCGTGGTGACGTGTCGTCGGTGCGGGCGAGGTAGACGTGGTCGAGGCGTTGATGCTCGCGGCCGCGGTAGGTGAAGCGGCTTTCGCGGGTCCACAGCTTGCGGCCGAGCTCATCGATGACGAGGCCGGTTTCCTCAGCGATCTCCCGCCGTGCGGTGTCCTCGAGCTCCTCACCGGGCTCCTGCCCGCCGCCTGGTAGCTCCCACCAGTGATGGCTGGGATCGTCGGGATCGCGTGCGTGAATGAGCAGAACTTCGTCGACGACGTTGAGGAGCAGGATGCGAGCGCCGATCCGGATGGCCCGTTCGCGGCCGATCAAGGGACATCCGCGAGCCGGAAGCGGGCCCATTCCCGCGCGGCCGCGGTGAGCGCTGCGCGGTGGGCCAAGGGCAGGTGGCGTTCGAGGTATTCCCAGATGCCCCAGATCGCGACAGCGAGAGCCGTTCTCGTTTCCGAAGGAGCTTGCTGCCAGGGCGGTAGCTCCTGTGCCCATGCCTCGGCATCGGCGGGGGTGTGTCCGGCTTCGATTAGGCGGGTGATGAGGAACGCCGGGTCGACGGCGGCGTTGGCGTGCCGGGACCAGGCCCAGTCGACGATCCGGACCTTTCTGTCGTGGACGAGCATGTTCAGCGCGTGCAGGTCGGTGTGCGCCAGCGTGTTCCCGGCGACGAGGTCGATCGCCGCGGCTTCCCAGGTCGTCAGCTGGTCGAGATGATCTCGAGCCCATGGGTCGAGGTCGGAGGGGACGTCCTTGGCGAGTCGTCGCCAGGCCGCCAGCCGGGCCCACTGATCGGCCAGGGCCGGTGCGTCGACGGACACCGTCGCGAGCCCGTCGGCCATCGCCGTGACGGCGTCTCGCGTAGCGGCGAGGTCAGGGGAGGTCGGTGACAGGTCGAGGTGGCGGCCGGGGGAGTGCTCGAAGCCGAGGAGAAGCCAGCCGTTCGCTTCGATGTGCCACAGCAGTCGAGGCGCGACCGATACAGGAAGAGCCGCGTTGACAGCCGCCTCGTGCCGGTGCATGCGTCCGCGTTTGCCGTCCGCGTCGGCGATGCCTTTGCAGAAGACGGCGCCGGAGGCGGTGTGCAGCGTCGCGGAGAAGTCGGAGTTGCGGCCTGCGCTGGGAAGCACTGCCTCGCGGACGTCGCCGGTTTCGCGTTCGATGGCCGCTCGAACCGGGGCGGGCAGTGCTTCCCAGGTGCTGCGAGGCATGGTGCGCGCCCTTCTAAATCGCCGGCGGCGGGTCGTTGTGGCAGCCATTGTGGCAACCCGTGCAGCTACCCAGAGCGGTAGGCGGCCACAGCGGGTCGTCCAATCGGAAACCGAGTGAGCGCATGGCCGTGACCGTACGGATGAAGACGTCACCGGGCGACTCGCTCGCGGGCTCATTGTCGGTGGGCACGTGATGGATGAACCGGCCGGCGACGCGGTCGCAGAAGGCGGCGTACTCGGACGTGTCGAGGAGGAAGGTGTGCCAGCCGATGTCGACGAGTTCGCTCGGGGTGAGTGGGGCGCCGACGTTGGTGGCGCAGGCGAGGAGGAACGCCAGCGCCTGGTCCATGATGCGCTCGGCGAGGTCGCGCTCGAAGCGCTCGGCCTGGACAATGCGGTCGGTCAGCCGATGGAAGAGGTCGTCGGAGACGAGGGACCGTCCGGTTCGGTGGGTGCTGGTCGTGATCGACATCGCGGGTTCTCCTTCTAGATCGCGGGACGGCGGTGCTTCGGGCGGATGGGGCGTCCGGTGAAGCGGCTGTGCTCGACGGCGGCGATGGAGAGGTGGATGTCCTCGTCGTCCGGAGCGGGGAGGGCCGCGTTGAGCACCAGGGTGAGGCTGCGGCGGGGAACGTCGATGAACACCGGGTCGATGTCGGCGGTGCACGCCCGGCGTACTGCTGCCTGCCAGTGGGCGAGGTCCTCGTCCGGGCCGAGGTTTTCCCAGCGCGCGATCATCCACTTGCCACGCTGGAGCTCGCCGACGATCTCTGGGAGCTCGGACACCCAGTAGGGCGCGGCGACGCTCGTCATGGCGCGACCACGGGAGTGAAGCCGGCCGGGATACGCCATGCCGGTCGGGGCTCGATGAGGGCTCGGTACATCCTTCGCGGGCCGGTGAAGGCGGTGCGGCCGTGCAGCCAGCGCCGGTTGTTGACGACGTATCCGCTGCCGGCTCTCGTAGGGATCGTGACCGTGTGCCGGTCGATGACCTGGGCGAGTACGGCGAGCCAGCGCTGGGTCTGCGGGGAGAACCGGGCCAGCCTGTCGCGTCGGAGCCGGATGCCGACCAACCCGCACGGGTTGGGTTCGAAGACGTTCCCGACGATCCCCGCCGCGCCGCCGAAGTACGCGCCTCGCCGAGCCGACAGATCGGCCAGCGCCTCCGGCGCGCGGTCAGCCAGCTCCTCGTGCACTGCACGGCCGTCGACCAAGACGCAGTCACCGCCATGATCGGCGGTCTGGTTGCACGTCATGGCAACCAGCAGTGGCGGCCGTGGGACGTTAGAGCAGTCGGTGTGTGCGGACAGGGCGTGCCGGCTGAATCCGCCCTGTCCCGTCGGCGGGCGGTCGTTGCCGCGGTCGGAGATCACGGTGAGGCCCGTGCGGGAGTTGTCGCGGTGGTGAACGAGCTGGCCGAGGCGGGTCGCCAGCTGCAGTAGTTGTGGTTCGGTACGCACGCCGTCGAACAGCGCGACGCCATCGCGGGCCAGCACCGCGGCCAGCTCGCCGACACCACCCACCGCGCCGATGTCGACGCTGCATTCCGACAGCACGGTTAAGGACACGGCATCTCCCTTCGGTCGTGGTCCATCCGGTCCGACCAGCACACCGGTCCTGACCGGACGGCGTCCACTGACAGATCGTCAACTCCGCGTTCACCGCGAACGGCCGGGTGCGCTGCTACGGTCGGTGATACCGGACACGAGGAGCGCAGGAGGCTGGTTTCGGTGGTGGAGACCGGATACCCGGTGTCGATCAAGGGTGTGCTGATCCGGGACGACCGGGTGCTGCTGGTGCACAACGAGCGCGACGAATGGGAGCTGCCGGGCGGCCGCATCGAACCCGGCGAGACTCCCGAACAGACCGTGGCGCGGGAGATCTCCGAGGAGTCCGGGCTGCCGGTCGAGGTCGGGGGGATTCTCGACGCCTGGGTGTACCACATCGACGTGGCCGACAAAGACGTGTTCATCGTGACGTACGGGTGCACCACTGCATCCGACGCGGCGCCGGTGCTCAGCCACGAGCACAGCCGCATCGGCGAGTTCGCCGAGCACGAGGTTTCCGGGCTGCGCATGCCCGAGGGGTACAAGCGCTCGATCGTCGCCTGGTTCGACAGGCTTCGCACCCCGCACCCGGTCCGGTAGCGATCATGGCTGGGTGTGAACGCTGCGGGACGGCCTTGGGTCGTTACTCCCACGCCCCGGTTTGCCCGGCCTGCCGCGCGATGAGCAACGGCCTGGCCCCGCGTCCGCCCCGGCTGACTCCCGCCGTCTGGATGTGGTCCGACCCCGCCGCCGCGGCGGCACTGTCTTCGCGGGATCTCGCCACGATCCTGCGCGCCTACCGTGCCGCGAACCGGCTCAGCCAGGAAGCGCTGGCCGCTCTGCTCGGCTATGACAAGTCCTATGTTGCGATGATCGAGACTCGCAGGCGCACGCCGGGTGACGTGGCCGGGCGCCGGCACATCGCCCGCGCCCTGGGGCTGCCGTTCCATCTGTTCGGCGTCACCGATCCGGACGACGCCGACTTTGCCGCGCTGGTGCAGTTCGGCGACAGCGTGATCCGGCTGGCCGAGATCGCCCGCCAGTCCGGCCGGGTGGTCGAGGCCGTCAACGAGCTGTGGCCGCTGGCGGCCCGCCTTGAAGCCCGCGCCGCCGAAGGCCGTCTCGAACGCGACACCCTGTATCTGCTCGCGTCCGCCCGCCTGGCCCTGGGCGTGTCGCTGGGCACCGTGCTGCCTGAGGAACGCCTGACCGGAGCCGCGGCCTGGACTGGCAAAGCTCTTCTCCTGGCCAGCCACCTCGACGACGCCGACTTCCTGGCGAACACCCTGAGGATGCACGGCAACGAGCTGCGCAAAGCAGGCCGTCTCCACGCTGCCGTCGCCCGGCTGGAGCACGCCGCGGCCGTGTCCACGACCGCGGCCGGACACGGCGCCGCGCTCGCGCTGCTGGCCCGAGCCGCCGGCGAGGCGGGCTCGGCGGTCCTGTTCGCCGACGCCATCGAGGGATGCCGCCGCCGACTCGACACGGCGACTGGGACGGATCTGCTGCTCAATCCCTTCACACTGCGCGAAATCCAGGCCCGGGGGCTGCTTGCCCTCAACTGCCCACATGACGCCCTCCAAGTCCTGAACACGGCTGCGGGGGAACCCGCCGCACCGCAATGGCAAGTCATCGAACGAGTTACCGCCGGCGAAGTCCTAGCCGGGACTGGTGAACGCGCCGGTGCCGAGGAGGCCCTCACTGCGGCGATCGCGACCGCCGAGCAACGTCGGCTGCCGCACCAGCTGCAGCGGGCCGTCCGCGCCGCCGAAAACGGCCACCTGTCAGGTGTCGTCGTAGCCGGACGCCGCGCTCTGCAACGTCTTCGTGGCTTGCTCTCGCCTGCTGCCTGATCACGCGCGCCTGCCCAGGCGGTCATGCAACAGGGGGATACCGTTGTCTCGTCGGTAGATGACGTCGCAGCCTTCGCATTGCTTGGGGCTGCCTCGCGTTCGCCGTTCGCTGAACGGCAGGAACGTTGCAGTGTCGGAGATGCCGCAGAGCGTGGTGAACTCCTGCCCTGGCTCCAGCACTCCGGCGAGGCGATGCCATTCTCCGTTGATCACGGGGTGGATGGCCTGCGGGTCCATGTAGATCACCGCGCCCGCGTTCACCGTGATCCCACCGGCAGATACGCGACAGCTTCTCGTTGGAGCGCATTGAACGTCGACCAGTAGTGCTTCACCATGGCTGGATCGGACAGGTAGATCGTCGCGTGCTCGTGCTTCACGACTATGGTGAAGGCCTTTTCTGCCGTCTCGTAGATCGCGAAGGGCTCGATCGTCGAAGCGGCGCGTGCCTCGGCCGGGACGACCCGGGTGTCGACCCGCCATCGGGGGTCCGGATTGGTGATCTCGTCCAGCTGTGTCCGCAATACGTCCGGGGGAACGTTCTCTAGGGTCAACGCTGAAGCGCCCAGCAGGAGGATGTGCCGGTGCTGCGGATCTCGGTCGAGCTGCCGCGCCTGCCGGGTCAAGACCTCTTGGTCGACGTCATCCGGCGTGGCGGTGTGCGGTCCCAGAACCGCGTGAGCGTAATCGAATGTCTGCAGTGACTCCGGCACGATCCTCGGTGCCCATTCGAACGTGCGGAGGGTGTAGCGGTCGTAGGCACGCTGGAGGCTGGTCACCTCGGAGTCGAGGCTTTCGACGTGGCTCATTCGATCGGATTCAGTGTGAAGTCGAATCAGGAGGCGACTTTCGGCGGGCGCCACTTTGAGGACTCCGAGAATCCAGCCAAGCGGTACTTCCGGGATGCGCCGTTCTCCTTGCTCCCAGCTCGAAAGGGTGCTCGGGCCGATACCCGTCGTGCGGGCCAGTTCCCGGAGGCTCATGCCTTGATCGCTTCGATTCTGCCGTAGTGCGCTACCGAGCACGTAGAGGCCGGGGTGGCTCAGGGATCCGTCGGTCATGCCGAGTGCCGTTCTGTGAGAAGAAGCTGACGAGAGGCAGGCACGATGTCCGCGTTGACGTCGGCGGTGTTCGACTTCAGGACGTCCGCAAGCTCCTCGAGCCTGTTGGCGACCTGTAGCTGTTCGTCCGTTTTCGCCGTTCCGTCTTGTAATGTGCAGACAAGCAAACCGATTCGGGCCTGCATCGCACGCAACGTGTCGGCGAGTTTGGAGGTTTCATGGGACATCAAGACTCCGGTCGATCGTGGCGGTACGTCCGAGGAGGACAGACGGCGAAGTCCGACAAGTACGCGGCATAGAAGCAAGAACCCAGCCTCTTCCGCGTTTTCCAGATCGACCTTGGAAGGCCATCCTTCTTCCTTTGCTGACATGATGTTCGCCCAACGTTGATGCTCTTCGTGTCGGATCGTTCGCCGGTTCGGTCTACTTTCCTTGATGTACAGCGTGATCAACGGGATTGGTGAAGGGAAGTGGAAAAGGGGCCTACTGGGGCCGGGGTGGGCACAGTGGGGCCTCTTCGAGGCCTCCCCGTTGCTAAGGACGGGAATATGGTTCACGCTTGGTGGTAGACGTCGACAGATGGGAATTCCGATGGAGACTTGGACGGCCGGGCGCGCTGCCGCGTTGTGCGCTGCCATGGGGTGCACTCTCGCCGAATTCGCGGGATATCTGGGACTGTCTCGTTCGACAGTGGCTAAATGGAATCGCACGACCAACCCGCGAAACCCGGGTCGTGAGGCGCAAGACTTGCTCACGGTAGCGTTGGCGAAGGCTTCGCCATCAGTTCGGGCACGCTTTCACAGCTACGCGGGTGAAGTGTCACAAGGGCGCACGGATCTACCCGGGACGGCGGAAGTGAACTCGCGGGCCCAGGTTGCCGACGCAGCCGCGCAGGCTGAGCAGTTGGCCAACGATGTGGCCGCACTGGGTTCGGACGCCGACTTGATCGATTACCAGCGTTCCGAACTTGGGCGGATCGCCGTCGCATATGTTCATGCGCCCCTACCCGCTGTTTTCGCGGACCTGCGTCGAGTTCAGAACACCTTGACGCAAGCGCTGCGTACGCCCCAGCGGCCCGGCCAGACCCATGACTTGATGTTCCTGGCCGGGGTGACGTCGATTCTTCTCGCCCACGCGAGCCAGAACCTTGGTGATCACGGTGCAGCTCTAAAGCATCTTCGGGCTGCTTCGACCTTGGCCACGGCGGTCGACAGCACCGCACTGCGGGCGTGGACCTGTGGTTCGTCAGCGCTCTTTCACGAGTGGTCCCGCCAGCCGGCTGCCGCGGTAACAGCCGCGTTGAAGGGCCTGCAGTACAACTCCGGTCCTCAGACGCGTCGACGTCTGCTGGCGATTGCGGCACGTTCCGCAGCGCGGGCGCAGCGGCCTGAGATGTCGCAAGATCTGCTCGCTCGTCTCGACGAACCGCCGAACCGGGGCTTCGCCTCCGTGGATTCAGTCGAAGACTTCGGTGGCCTTCTGTCCTTTCCGGTCACGAAGAAGATCTACTACGTAGGCGGAACGTACGCGCTGCTTGGCGAATACGATGAGGCGGAACGCTCTTCGGCACAAGCAATCCGCGCTTACGAGCAAGGCTTGCCGCAAGAGCGATCCTACGGCGATCTGGCTCTGGCCCGCCTGGACCACGCACGGGCGTGTCTCGGGCAAGACAATGTCGAGGGTGCGGTCGCGTCCGTTGCGCGAGTTCTCGACCTGCCCCAGGAGGAGCAGATCAGCCAGCTCCACGGGGCAATGGCCTCGCTGCGTGACCAGGCCCGGGAACTCGGCGATCGTCGCCATCGTGCCGCAGGCGAGTTGGCGGACCGGCTTACCGGGCATCTTTCAATGCGACCCCGCGCTCTACCATCGAGTTGTGCCTGACCTCGTACTCCCAAATGTGCTCGACCTTGCGTGTCGCCGCGCCGGCCTTGACCCGACCGGTGCGGCGCCTCTGCGCAACCACGCCAACGACGTCTACTTGCTTCCGTCGGCAGGCGACTCCGGCATCGTGGCGAAGGTCGGCGCACAGGCACTGCGGGACCGTGCAAGCCGCGCTGTTCAGCTCACGCTCTGGCTGACTGAACAGGGCTTCCCCTGCACGCGGCCGGCTCAGGTCGAACAACCCGTGGAGCTTGCCGGTCACGTGGTCACGTTCTGGCGGTTCTATGCTCAGCAGGACCGCGGAGTACCTGACGCAGGTCACCTCGGCGCCTTGCTTCGTCAGCTGCACAGGCTGCCTGACCCGTCGGTCGAGCTGCCACCCGCGGCGCCGCTCTCTGCTTTCGCAGACGTCCTCTCCGCCGACACGACGCTCCCCGAACATGATCGTCGATGGCTGATCGATGAACGCGACCGCCTGCTCAAGGACTTCCAGCAGCTGGTCTTCCCACTCGGGACCGGGCTGATCCACGGGGACGCCTACCCGGGGAACACTCTGTGGGACGGCGCCGATGCCATTCTCGGCGACTGGGACGAACCGGCGTGGGGTCCCCGCGAACTCGATCTCGCGAACACCATCCAGGGTGGCATTCGCTTTGGCCGCACCCCCGCTGAACTGGACGCCTTCGCGGAGGCCTACGGCTACGACGTACGTGACTGGGCAGGTATCGACACTCTCGTGCGAATCCGTGATCTGCACACCCTGGGCAGCTTCTTGCGCCGAGCCGCGCGCGGAGACACCGGCGTCGCCGCCGAGCTGGAACGCCGGCTGCGATCTCTGCAGCGGGGAGACCGCGCTAGCTGGGTCGCCGCGTAGCCCACGGTCGCCAGTGCCTCAGCGGTGCTCAGCTGGGTTATGCCGTGGTCATCGAGGTGGTCTGGCCCTTGGCCACCACCCGTCGGAGCCGTCCAAGGTTGGCCAGGTCCCTGAGCGGATCGCCTTCGACGACCAGTATGTCTGCCGCGAGGCCCGGAGCCAGCTGTCCGGTTATGTTGCCGAGACCCAGAGCCTCCGCGCTCAACGTCGTGGCCATCTCGATGATGTCCGCGCGGTCGAATCCGAGGTACTCGTAGAGCTGGAGGGCGCCGGCGTAGTCGTCGAAGCCCGAGCTGCCTGCTCCGGCGTCGGTGCCGGGGATCATCCGGATGCCGTGCTCGGCCATCCACTCGAACCGGCTGCCTACCAGGTCGGCGCGGGCGGTGCCCAGGCGGTTCATGAAGCCTCGCCAGTCCGAGGGCCAGGCGACGCAGGCGAAGATCCTGCGCTCGGCGATCTTCGCGGCGACGTCGTCGCGCAGGTCGTAGCCGCCTCCACCGTCGCGCAGCCAGGTGCAGTGCTCGATGGTGGCGACGCCGGCGTCGGCAGCCGCGGCGATCGCGTCCGTGCCGTGGGCGTGCGCCGCGACGGGCAGCCCGGCCTTCGAGGCTTCGTCGACGATGGCGGTCAGCTCGGCGGTCGTGAACTGGTTGTCCCACATCTTCGGGGAGTTCGGGGTGATCTGGCCGCCGGACGCCATGACCTTGATGACGTCCGCGCCCAGCTCGGCGTTGTGCCGCACTCGCGCGCGGAGTTCGGCTTCGCCGTCCGCGGTCCCGCCGAGGAACCAGCAATGCCCGTCCGGGATGGTGATCGGCGGCCCGGATGCGACGATCCGCGGCCCTCGCGGGCGCTGGTTCCGGAACTGGATGGCGAGGCCGTCGCGGTCGCCGAGGTCGCGGACGGTGGTCACGCCTGAGCACAGAAGCCGGTCCGCGCGGTCGACCAAGTCCGCGTGGGTCGCGTCGGCCGCGGCTCGTGCTGGGTCGCCGCAGGCGTCGAACACGAGGTGGACGTGGCAGTTGATCAGGCCGGGCAGGATGGTCCCACCAGGGAAGTCATGGCGTTCGGCGGTGGGGGAGACAAGGTGTTCGACGTCCGCGCGAGGCCCGACGAGGAGGAGCGTGCCGTCCTGGAAGAGCACAGCGCCGTCGCGGATCCGCTCGCCAGCCGGACCGGGGAGGACCTGGTCGGCGGTGAAAAGCTGCTGGGGCACGGTGACCTTTCAGGCAGGAATGCACAGCTGGAACACGGCGATTTGCCCCATGAAGGGCAACACCTGCTCCGGTGGCGTATCGCCGGGGAACGGCCACTCATCGGATACCCGGGGAAGACGGCTGAGGTAGCGGGCGACCGCTTCCGCTCCGGCGGCGTCCTCGACGAGGAGAGCGTTGCGAGTCTCGTGCTCGTCCGGCTCGACGGTGCACCGGCCGGCCGCGAGGAGGTTGCGGACCCAGTCGCGGCGGCGGTCGGGCGAGCAGGCGTACTGGACGCCGTCGAACTGCATGAGCGCGATCGGGATGGCCCGCGGCTCGCCGCTGGTGCGGCCGGCGACCGTCATGATGCGCAGCGCGTAGTAGCCCTCCCGGTGCGGCTGTGGATCCTGCGAGCGGATGCGCTCGAGCATCTGCAGGTTCCGATCACGGATCTCGGCCTTCGAAACCGTGGTCACAAGACTCCTTCCCGGGCGAGGGCCCGCGAGAGGTGGATGAGCTGCCGGACATCGGAGTTGATGTCCGCGTCTTCGGGAGCCGCTACGAGCACGCCCGTCCGGCTGGTCGGTGTGTGGCCGCTGGCCTGCAGCTGAAGTGCGTGGCGGAAGGTGCCCAACTGGTGCGCGGCGGGTCGGCCGGAGTCGAAGCCCGCGTCAACGAGCTGTGGGCTGAGTTGTAGGAGGCCGTCGCGGATCTCGATGACCCGCCGCCAGTACCGGTGGCCGACCCGATGGGGGAGCAGCGTGTCCAGCCAGGGCTGGGTGGGGGCGTGGTCGAGGGTGTCGGCGGGGAACACCGCGTGCAGTGCCCGCCACAGGGGCCACAGCTCGGCGTAGGCGCGTCGCCGGCGCAGCCACGTCCTCAGCGCGGCGAACCGGGCCGTAAGCCCGACCGAGAACACGCCGACGAGGAACACGAAGGTGCAGATCGGGACCAGCCGCGTGGCCGCCTGCATGATCGGGGCACCGCATCCCGGGTGGCCGGCCCAGCGAATGATCGTGACGACCGTCCGGGCGCCGGTCGTCATAGCCGTGGCGACCAGCGCGACGGCGACCAGGCGAAGGCCGAACCGCGCCCGGCGGCTGGACTCGTTCGCGTATCGGAGGGCCCAGCGTGCCGTCTGCACAGCGGCGTACAGC
This sequence comes from Amycolatopsis camponoti, assembly GCF_902497555.1. NCBI lineage: Bacteria > Bacillati > Actinomycetota > Actinomycetes > Pseudonocardiales > Pseudonocardiaceae > Amycolatopsis > Amycolatopsis camponoti. The sequence goes on from NZ_CABVGP010000002.1 coordinate 2,449,176, forward strand.
ATGTAGCTGCCGCCGACGATGTAGAACGGCGCCACACCGGGATGGCTCATGTCGTTCGGCAGGTTTCCGGTCAGCGGGTAGGCGCTGTCACGAGCGCCTGGCGGGAGCACGAAAACCGCGGCGGCCATCGCCGAGCAGACGCTGACGAGAATCGCGGTCTCGATGCGGACCCGCCGCCACGACCCACCCGCCGAGATCAGGAAGAAGAGCAGAAGCGAGTAGCGCGAGGTGTTCAGCGCGATGTTCGTCAACAGCTTCACCGTGCTGGACGACGGCAAGCCGCCGAACACCGTCCGGGCGAACGCGACGAATGTGGAAGCGCCGAGCAGCTGGCAAGCGACGCACACGACGACGGCCCAGAGCGCCGGGTCCCGTGGCGAGCGGGCCAGCCGGTAGATGAACCAGGCCAGCACGAGCAGCAGGAAGTTCGTGAGGTTCATAGGACATCGATCGGGTCGCCGAGGGACGCCTGCGCGCGGCGGGCACGGGGCGACCGACTTGGCAGGGAGATCTCCTGTGCCTTGGTCGTCGCCTCCAGCAGGACAGTCGCGAGCGCTTCGGCTTCCCGCTCGTACTCGTTCGCGTAGGACGTGCGCCGACGCAATGCTTTCCGGATGACGTCGGGCGGTATGTCCGGGAGCAATTGGCGCCACATCTCGTCGTCGCCCTCGTCCGAGGGGTGATCGGCCAGCAGGTGGCCGAGCTCATGGGCGATGATGTGCTCTTGGTGGAACCGCGTGGTGCCCGTGCCCTGGTACATGATGACGTCGGCGGCCGTCGTCTTGATCCACAGGCCGAACGGACCTGGAACTTCCATTGGCACGGCCAGCAACCGGATCGGCTTGCCGCGACGCTCGCCGAACCGGGCGCAGATCTCGGCCATCGGCGTCGGGCCTTCGACGCCCGCGGCGCGCAGCTCGGACCGCAGCCGACGGCGCAGGCCGGCGATTCGCCGATCACGGCGCACGCGTTGAACCAGGCTGCTCACGACGGTCCTCCCAGCCCGTTGTAGTCACCTCTGGTCGATCGTCGCAGATCGGCAGCGGTGTTCGGCGGGTTGGACAGCAAGTCACCCGGACGTGTGGTTCTCGCCGCCGCGGCTGGCTTGGAACTCGATGAAGTCCAGCACACTCGACAGAACCTCCGGCGACAGGGCGCTCGCCCGGTAGGCGATGTCGCGGACTCCTTGCTGGGACAGCCGCTCTAGGAGCGCGTACTGCTCCTGGATCTCGCGGGCTCGCTCGCTGGTTCCGAAGTACTCCAGCTCGACGCCGAAGTAGGTCGCGAGCTCTTGGGCGAGGCGCAACTTCGGTTCGTTCGCCCCCTTGAGCAGGTTGTACAGCTGGCTCTTCGAGATGCCGATTTCGTCAGCGACCTCGGACACGGTGTACGGCCGGCCGTCGTCGTGCTTCTTGAGGTAGATCAGCCGCTCGAGAAGCCGGCCGAAGGATTCAGGTGGCTGGAGCTGCTGATCTTCGGGCTCGGACACCGTCACCCCCTCCGGATCAGAATTCCAACTTCCTGGAATTCCGATCGCAATGCGTCCGATTTGTTTGACTCTGCGTTCAGGTTTTCGTACCGTCGAAGTTGATCATTCCAAATTACTGGATGCGGAGCAGTGCAGGAACCGCCCGATCGAGTGCCTGCCTACTGGTCCCATCGATATCCGGGTCCCCGCCCACGCTGACGCGTCAACCGGCGCGTCTCGACGCGCGGGGAGGCGCGATGCGAACCATCGACAGCTTCGCGGCGGCGGTGCACCGCAAGCGGAGAGAACGTGGCCTGACGCTCGGCGAGGTGGCCGCGAAGGCGGGCTACAGCGCGAGCTACCTCTCGAAGCTGCTGCACGGCCACCGCGCCCTGTTGCCGGCCGTCGTGCACGACCTCGACACCGCGCTTGCGGCCGAGGGGGAGCTGGACAAGATCGCGGCGGAGCAGCGGGGCGACTCCCACGCGGTGACTCGCCCCGTCCAGCTTCCGCCGGCCGCCACCGAATTCGTCGGTCGCGAGGAACAGCTGCAGGCGATGGACCACGCGCTGATCACCCAAGGCCGTCCCGGCGCGACGGTGACCATTGTCATCGAAGGTGGATTCTGGGTCGGCAAGACCGCCCTGGCCGTGCACTGGGCGTCCAGCGTGCAAGCTCGCTTTCCCGGCGGCTGCCTGTTCGCCGACCTGCGCGGCCTCGCACCCGGCGCGCCGGCCGAACCGGAAGAGGTCCTAAACGGCTTCCTCGCGGCACTCGGCGTGAGCGCCGCCGAGCTCGGCACGTCCAGCTTGCAGACCCGGATCGCGCGCTACCGATCACTGCTCGCCGAGCGCCCCGCGGTCGTGATCCTCGACAACGTCGTCGATTACCGGCAAGCGGAGTGGCTGCTCCCGGGCGGCGGCAGTGTGGTGGTGGCGACGAGCCGGGAACGGCAGTCCGGCTTGCTCGCACGTACGGGCGGAACGGCGATCGAGCTGCCGCCACTTCCTGCCGGGCAAGCGATCGAGCTACTTGGGTGCCGAGCGGGAGAGGCTCGTGTGCGAGCCAGCGCGGCCGCTGTGGAGCTGGTCGTCGAGCAGTGTGGCTGTCTCCCGATGACGATCCTGATCGCCGCGGAGCACCTGCAGCGCCACCGGGAGACCACGCTGGACGAGCTGGCTGGCCGCCTCGGCTCGGACAAGACCCGTCTCGACCTCTTCACGTCGAGCGACCCGGCGGTGAACATCCACGGCGTGGTCGACGTCTCGTACCTGGCCCTGCCTGCGATGGCGAGGAGGGTGTTCCGGTACCTCGGGGTGGGGCCGGCCAACGTCGTCGGGGTCGAGTCGGTCGCCGTGCTCACCGAACTAGACCTCGACCGTGCCCGCGAAGCTCTGCGGCTGCTGGCGGAGGCACATCTCGTCGAGCCGCTCGCGGACGGCCGGTACCGGATCAGCCACCTGCTCCGGGCCTACGCGCACCAGCGCGCGCTGGTCGAGGAACGGCTGTGCGAGGTCGAGCGCGCCCACGACCGTGCCCTGCGTTGGTACGCCGCGACGGCGTGGAACGCGAACAACACCTTGATCCCCAGCTGGGCGGACAGTGGAATCACACCGGAGAACCTGGCGGGCGTCGAGCCGATGTCGTTCAAGGAGGGCGGCTTCGAGGCGGCGATGGCCTGGTGTGAGCGGGAGGTGGCCACCGCTCTCCAGGTGGCACGCAGCGCGCGGACGTACGGGGCGAAGGACGTCCTGTGGCTGCTGCCCACGGCCTTCTTGCCGTACTTCGTGCTTACGCGCAGCTGGAACACGTGGTTGGTCGCGGCGCACGACGGTCTCGCCGCCGCACGCGCGGCCGGCAGCGACGCCGGAGTCGCGCGGAGCCTGGAGGCTCTCGGCTGGGTGGAGCACGAGCTCGGCCGGACGGATGACGGCATCGCGCACCTTGAGGAAGCACTCCGTCGGCATGACGAGCTCGGAGATGATCGGTCCCGGGCGTGGACCGCGTACGGACTCGGCCTCGCGTACGCCAGCCGCGACCGGCTCGCCGAGGCGCTCGAGCTTCACGAGCTCGCCGACCGCTTGTTCGCGGGCTCCGCGGTCAAGGTCGGCGCTGCGGTCAACCGGGCCGCGCTTGCCGACGTATGCGATCACCTCGGCTTCGCGGACAAGGCGATGGAGTACGCGCTAGACGCGCTGAACCGGGCGCAGATGTTCACCGCGAAAGCGGTCCTCGGCATGGCCCATCAACGCATCGGTGTCTTGCTCAGCCGACACGGTCACCACCGGACCGCGCTGAAGCACTTCGACGAGGCGTTGGTTGTCCGTGGCGGGAATTGGCAGCGATGGGGAGTCGCGGAGACCATGGTGTGCCGGGCTGAAGCACTTCAGCAGCTTGGACTGGCCGAACAGGCTCTCGAAGCTTATTCCGGAGGCCTCCGTCTCCTGGAGAAGATTGGGCACCCGCGGGCACTCGCGGTCCAGGCTCGGCTTGCTGCGTTGGAGTCTCAGCTTCATGCAGATGCAGAGTTCGGAGCCTAGGCGCTGTGTCAGCCAGTGGTCTTGGGCGAGCTGGACTCGCGGACTGCAGATGCCCGACGCGAAGCCCAGCGTCGACGGCTATGGGTCATGAGCTCCTCAGCTCGTTCCGTGAGAATTTGGAGGTGGTTATCGTCGTGGTAAGGAGGAACTTTGGCCAGGTAGAGGGCGACCTCCTTCTCGATCTCGTATGCGACCCCGCTGAATTCGATCCAGTTCTCGTGTGATTGAAAGGTGGTTCGTGCGGCTGTCGCCACCAGTACGACCGCTCCGAGTATCGCGGCCATAGATGGGTCCAGTCTGAGGGAACTTGCCACGGGTATCGTCGCGGCCGCGACGATGGCAAGGCTCTCGGCAAGTTTGTATCTGCGCCTGTGTTTGGTGCCGGCGGATCGAAACCAGCGCCACTTCGCCAGGAGGGGAGGGGGCAACGGCTCACCGTCGCGGGTTGCAGTGTCCATCCAGTCGGCCTGCCCGGGCCCACGCCTGATCGTCATGCGTGTTGAGTCGCAGCCAGGCGGGTTATGTGACAGCCGATCTTCAGGATCGCTGCTCCTATACTCCGTTCGGTGGTGTCGGCGGTGCGTTCAGGTACGAGGCCACGATCGGGATCGCCAGGCCGAGGAATGTGGTTGCGAGAACGCGTACTAGTTCCGGCGTGGCGCCGGCGCGGACCACCCAACCAACAACGGCCACTAGGCCGACCATGAGATACACGACCACGTAGATCCCTCCAGCCCAACGGCGAAGGGTGGGAGAAGCCGAATCTACAGTGGTAAGCGTGCCGAGCGACAGCAAGGAGCGATCTTTCTTACGTGGTTTCGGAGGGTCGTTCTGGCCGGGAAGAGGGATGCCGAAGCCCGCGGCCACGATTCAGCCGACCAACGCGCCGAGACCGTTCCAGATGTACGTCACGACATCGCTGGGGATCGACGGTTGCGATGATGTCAACGTGCTGAGCACGTAGAAACCTGCGATCGTCGCAAAGGCAACGATGGCGACCAACGATAAGACGCCCGATACGATGCTTCTAAGGAACGGTGTCATCTTGGTGACCTGCCCGCCGAATATGGTCGCGACCTGCAGTCGCGACTGTTTGTCAATGTCGCCGCGATGACATCGACCGTTACGAGGCATGGCGAGACGCGTCGTATCGAATCCGGATCGTTACGCCGCCTTGAGAATTCTTGGAAACTGTTTTCATCTTGACTATACTGTCACTGAATCATCACCGCGGCGGCACATCGGTGTGTGCGTTGCGGGGTTCCCTGGCGTATCGGACAGGTCCAAAGTGGAGTCAACAGAGCCAATCCAATCTCGGTGGCTCGAAGCGAATCCGTGGAGGAACAATGAGTTCGTGCTCCTTACGAGCCAGGGTTATCCGGGCGTTGTGCATCTCTGCCGCGGCGCTCGCCGCATGCGTGACAGCAGCGAGCCCGGCTGGCGCGACCGCCGAAGTCCAGTTCCGCGAGCAGTGCGGCTACCTCGGCTGGGGCGAGTACCGGCACTGCGACGGCGGTACCGGCTCGCGGGTTGACCTGGACGTCGAAGACATCTGGGGGAACCTCTACCGCTACTGCGTCGGGCCCGGGACCACCGACCTCCAACCGGTGATCAGGTGGAGAGTGACCGGCGCCTGGTGGAACGGTGGCGTCGGCTGTATACCGGGCTTCGAAGGCCCGGCGTAACCCACGATCTCGAGGACCACTCCCAGTCCTCGGCCAGTCGGCGCGGCGGGCGCCCTGCCCCTCTGCGGCACCCGCCGCGTCGGCGTCAACTCGGTCAGCCGGCAACCGCGAGCATCGTCGTCATCCCGGCGAGGAGGCACGGGCCAAACGGTACGGCTGTACGCCTGACGCCCTCGCGTGATACGAGCAGCAAAACCAGCGCGAGGAACGAGGCGAGGGCCAGAGCGCCGGCCAGCTCGGCCCATCCGGACCACCCGGTCATCAGGCCGACGACGGCTGCCAGGACTACGTCACCGGAGCCAACACCGCCCTCTACCAGGACGGCGAGCAAAAGATAGAAGCCCGCCGCGGCGAGCATCGCCCAGACGGCACGAAGTCCTGGAGCCGAGTCGGAGCGCGCGACGCACAAGCAGAACAGCCCCGAGGCCCCGCCGAGCAGCTGGGGCACCACGACGATCCGAGGTAACCGATGTTCGACCCAGTCGATGATCGCGAGTGGGACGCCCAACGTCAGCACGAAGGCGTAGACGGCCAGCTCGCCGCGCTGGCCGACGCTCCAACCAAGGACGGCGAGCACGAGCGCCGTGATGATCGCGCCAAGCCACAAGGACGACACGATACGGGTCGGCTCGCGCAGAAGCCGTTTGGTGAGCAGGCTGCCCGCCGCGCCCAGTACGAAGCCCGCACCGCCGCTGATGGCGGCAAGCCAGGCGTTCACCGCAGCTCCGAGGCTTCGCCTGAGCTGATTCCCTTCCCCATGACGCCATGCTGGCCACCTCGGAAGGCCAGCGCACCGCTCGTCCTTCCAACGGGTGAACCTCCGCCGAGGTGGTGTTTCGGGCCGGACGGCCAGCTGATCATTCCAACGGGAGGGGATTCCATGAACGTGCGTCACGCCGCCATTGCCTGCTCGGTGGTCCTGCTGATCACCGGCTGCAGCACAGTCGAACCGAACCAGTCCGCGACGCCGTCCGCGCCGGCGACCACGAGCGCGACGGCGCAACCAGGCGACGTCGCAAAGCAGCGGGCCACGGCGGCGTACCTCGGCATGTGGAACGACATGGCCGATGCCGCGACGACCTCGGACTGGCAGTCGCCGAAGCTCGCGCAGAACGCCACTTCGGACGCGCTGCAGACCATCTCGCGGAGCCTCTACGCCGACCACTACAACGGCTTGGTCACCAAGGGCCGGCCGCTGAATCACCCGCGCGTCCAGACCGCGGAGCCGCCGACCGACCCGACGAGCGTCACGATCGCGGACTGCGGCGACTCCACGAGCTGGCTGAAGTACCGCGCCGACAACGGGCAGCCCGCCGACGACGGCCCCGGAGGCCGCCGGCAGATCGAGGCCTTGGTGAAGAGGGCGGTCGACGGCTCCTGGAAGGTCACCACCTTCGCGGTACACGAGGTCGGGTCATGCTCAGGGTGACCAGGACCGCGGCGTCCACCGCAGTCGCGTGCGGCTTGGTCCTGGCGCTGGCGCCCATTGCCGTCGCGGACGGCTGGGGGAATGTGCACTGTGGACAAGGCGGAAACCCGTCGTGCGAACTGGGCGCCGGACGCGGTGGTGCTTCGAAACCACAGCCACCCGCGGCGCAGGGAAAACCTGGAGCGCCACGCCCGGCGCCCGGGCAGGAGCCGCCCTCGGGCGACAGCATCATCGGCGGGAAGGACACCTCGGCGCACTGCTCATACGTCCGCAGCAACTACCAACCACCCGCCAACGGTGTGCAGACCGTCGCCCATCGCACTAACCCAGGGATGGGCTTGCTGGCCGCCTTCGTGCCCGCGCAGGCCGGTGGAGCTTGGTACGTCTACCGATGTTCCGGCCCGGGCGTCCATGACGGCCTGTACCGAGCCCCGATCTGGCTCCCGGACGGACAGGTTCCGGCAGAAGCTGTGTTGCCCTCGCCGCAAGAGCTGGCGGAGCAGGCCCGGGCGCAGCTGCGTTTGCCGTCTCCGCGCATCCAGGCGAACCCCATCGGCGAGAAGCTCGTGAGCCTGCCGACCTGGCTGTGGCTGGACCGCGGTAGCTGGGATGCGCAGCAAGCAACGGCAGCCGTCCCCGGTGTCTCGGTGACAGCGGTGGCCACGCCGACCTCCGTCTCGTGGTCGATGGGGGATGGCGCGAACGTGAGCTGTTCGGGACCAGGGACTCCATTCTCAGCCGGCCGGAATCCCGCAGCTGCCTCGCCGGATTGCGGCCATACCTATCACCGGTCCTCAGCTTCAGCACCGGCCCACCAATTCGCTGTCCGCGCGACCGCGCACTGGACCGTCGTGTGGTCGGGTGCCGGAGCCAGCGGCACCTTCCCGGACATGACGACTTCCGATTCGGCCGCCTTCCGCGTCGCCGAGGTGCAGGCGCTCGGCACCGGGAAGCGCTGACCGGCCCAGCCGGACTCGCACATTCGAATCTCCGCTTCAGCCGTGCATGCGCTTGGGTGCACGGCGCGGTCGACCCATGCCTGGAGGCAACTCGTGACCAGCATCCGCACCGACGACCACAGCACCGAATCCGAGGTGGGTTCCGTGTCGTGGGTCGGAAAGAAGGGAAGGCTGACGGCCGTGCCGACCGGTCGCCGTCCGCATCGGCGGTTGCCGCACCTGCTCGTCGGCGTCCTGCTCGTCGTGGTCTGCGTCGGCGGCGCGCTCTGGTGGTCGAGCACCGCACAGGACCGAGTTCCGGTCCTGGCCGTCGCTCGCCCGCTGAGCGTCGGACACGCCCTCGAGCCTGGGGATGTCCGCGAGGTGGAGGTCTCGGCTGCCGACATGGTCGCCATCGTCCCGGCCGGGCAGGCAGCGACAGTGCTCGGCCGGCGCATGGCGACAAGCCTCGGCGTCGGCTCGCTGCTTACCCCGGGCAGCTTCGGCCCGTCGATGATTCCGGCCGCCGGGTACGCCGTCGTGGCGGTCGCTCTGAAGCCCGGCCAGTTCCCGCTGGAGCTCGCGCCCGGTTCTCCCGTCCTCGTGGTTACGTCATCGGTGGCTTCGCCTCCGGCAGAGCAGCCTGCAGGCGGCGACTCAACCTGGCCGGCGACGGTGACTGGTGTCGCCAAAGCGGAGATCGACCAGAACACCGTCGTCTCGCTGCAGCTGCCCGGCACCAGCGCACCGGCGCTCGCCCGAGTGCCTTCTGGCCAGGTCTCGTTGGTCATGCTCGCTGTCGGTGATCGCTGATGTTGATCGCGTTGACCAGCGTCAAGGGATCGCCGGGCGTCACCACGTTCACCGTCGCGCTGGCCGCTAACTGGCCGGCCGCTGCCCGCCGCGTGGTGGTCGAATGCGATCCGGCGGGCGGGGATCTTGCTCAGCGATTCGTGTTGCCGCCGTCACCCGGCCTGCTCAGCCTGGCCGCCGCAGCGCGTGGCCAGCTCGAGCCCGAGGCAGTTTGGAATCACACACAGCCACTGGTCGGCGAGGTGCGCGTGATGCCCGGCCCGTCCGGCAGTCACCAGGCACGCGCCGCGCTGAGCGGCGTGACGGCCTCTGGCTCGCCCCTGTACGGCGCGGGGCAGCTGCCAGGTGTGGCGCTGTTCGTCGACTGCGGCCGGATGGACCCTGGCTCACCCGCAGAACCGGTGATCCGGAAGGCAGACGTTCTCCTGTTGGTCTCCGGCACCCACAGCGATGAGCTCGCGCACCTGGCTGTCCGGCTGCACGAGCTGGGACGAGCTGCCGCACGTCCCTGCCTGGTGCTCGCCGGCCAAGGGCACTCGACCGCCGAGGTCGAGCGCGAGCTGGGGATCCCGGTCATGGCGAGGATTCCCCACAATCCCGGTGCGGCCGCGGCGCTCACCGGTCATGCCGTGGCCGGACGACGGGAGAAAGGCGGGCTCGTGCGAGCGGCTGGGGCGGTTGCTCGGAGCCTGCTCGGCGGGACCGTCCCGACGCAAGCCACGGGCGTTCCGGCCGCCCTCGGAACGCAGGTTTCGGGGGTGCCACCTCAGCAGATCCGGACGTCCGGTGTCCGCGTCGTCCCGCCGGAACTGCCACACAACGGCGCCGTGCTCAGGAAGGACGTCTCGTCATGACCGTGCTCGATGAACATCGCCAACGCGCCGCCGACGGAAATCCGGAGGGGCGGCTTCGCACTCACCTTCGTCATGCACTCGCCAGTGAGCTGCCAAGCCGCGTCGGTGGAGACGCGCTGACGGTCACCGGCGAACGCCGACGCGAACTCGCCCGGGAAGTTCTCCTCGCCGCGAGCGCCGACCACAGCGAAGCCGAGCTGCAGGCCGGCCGTGTCCTGCTTCCGACCGACGTCGAAGCCAGTGTCACCGACGCCGTGCTGGACGAGGTCTTCGGGATGGGCGGCCTGCAGCCACTGCTCGACGACCCGGCGGTCGAGACGATCAACGTCAACAGCTTCAACCGCGTCTTCGTGCAGTACTCCGATGGCACCCGCGCTCAGGTAGCTCCGATCGCGGCTTCGAACGGCGAGCTGACCGACCTGATCCGCACCCTCGCGGCGCGCGCGTCCTCGGAGGAGCGCCGGTTCGACCGTGGCTCTCCTTCGCTGAACCTCCAGCTCCCGGGAGGCGAGCGGCTGTTCGCCGTGCTCGGGCTCACCGCCGGCGGGATCACGGCGTGCTCGATCCGCCGCCACGGCTACCTCACGACCTCCCTCGCCCAGCTGCGCCGTCGCGGCACCCTCGACGTAGGCCTGGAGCGATTCCTCCGCGCGCTCGTCCGGGCTCGCAAGAACGTCCTGATCACCGGCGGCACCGGAATCGGCAAGACGACCCTGCTCCGCGCCATGGCGGCCGAGATGGACCCCCTCGAACGCATCGTCACCATCGAAGACGCCTTCGAGCTTGGCCTCGGTATCGATCCGAGGCAGCACGCCGACGTCACGGCGTTGCAGGCACGCGAGGCCAATGTCGAGGGAGCCGGTGCGATCAGCCAGGCCGAGCTCGTCCGCTGGGGCCTGCGGATGTCCCCGGACCGCGTGATCGTCGGCGAGATCCGCGGGCCCGAGGTCATCCCGATGTGCAACGCGATGTCCCAGGGCAACGACGGCTCGATGGCGACCCTGCACGCGAGCAGCTCGAAGATCGCGTTCACGCGCCTCGCGTCCTACGCCGCACAAGGCGCTGAACGGCTGCCGCTGGAGGCGACCGCCTTGCTCGTGGCGTCCAGCGTGCACTTCGTCGTCCATCTGACCAAAGCCGGAGATCGCACGACCAGGGTGGTCTCCTCGATCCGCGAGGTAGTCGATGCTGACGGCGGCACCGTCGTGTCCAACGAGATCTACCGCCCAGGCTCCGACCTCCGAGCACGTCCGGTCGCCGGCGCGCTCCGGTCCGACACGCTCGACGACCTCATCGACGCAGGGTTCGACCGCGAACTGCTCGCCCAGCCGGACGGGTGGTGGGCAGCATGAGCAGCACCGTGATCGGCTGCGTGATCGGGCTCGGGACTTCCGTCGGGCTGCTGTTCATCCTTGTCGGGCTTCGGCGGCCGCAGCTGGCGACCGGACGACGTCCGGCTGGCCGAGAGCTGCCCTGGCGTACCGATCGGCGTTGGGGTTTTCGTTTGGCGCTCGCGGCGGGCATCGGCCTGCTTGCCGGCACGGCGACCGGCTGGGTTGTGGGAGGAGTTCTTGCATCCGCCGCGGCCTGGTTCCTGCCTGCGCTGGTCGGACCGGATCGTGCTCACGTCCGCCGGGTCGCGCGCATTGAGGCCGTGGCGTCGTGGACCGAGATGTTGCGCGACACGCTCTCAGCCGCAGCTGGCCTGGAGCAGGCGATCCTCGCCACGGCCCCGCTGGCGCCGGCAGCGATTCGCGGCGACGTGGCCAACCTCGCCGTGCGGCTGCAGAGTGGCCAGCGGCTTGCGCCGGCCTTGCGGCTGCTGGCGGACGAGGTCGCCGACTCGACCGCGGACCTGGTCATCGCGTCGTTGATCCTCGCGGCCGAGAACCAGGCTCGCCAGCTCGGCGAGCTGCTCGGCTCCCTGGCCGAAACCGCTCGGGCACAAGCAGCGATGCGCACGCGCGTCGAAACCGGGCGTGCCCGCACGCGCACCTCGGTCCGGGTCATCGTGGGCACCACCATCGTCTTTGCCATCGGAGTCGTCGTGCTCAACCGCGCCTACCTCACGGCGTATGACAGCCCGCTCGGACAGGCAGTCCTGCTCGGAATCGGCGCGCTGTTCGGCACCGGATTCGGCTGGCTCGCCCGGATCGTGGCTGGTCGGGCTGCGCCGCGGCTGCTCTCGCTCCGTGAGCAACCGGAGCCGGAACCGGCTACGGCGGCCTTGTGGGGAGGTGAGTGAGCATGATCGCCGTCGTCTTGATCGGTATCGGAACCGGACTCGGCCTGTGGCTGATCCTGGCCTGGGCGATCCCTCCACGGCAGACACTTCAAGGACGGCTTTCAGGAGCGGGTTCGTTCGTCGAGGTTGCCGACGCGACGTGGGCTACGGCCTTGGCTCGGCCCCTCCTGCCTGGTCTGCGGGCGCTCGGCTTGCCGGGGAGTGGCCTCGAACGCGATCTACGCGTGCTCGGCCGTGGCGTCGATGCGCACTTGGCGGTGAAGCTCGTGCTCTGCTGTACCGGATTGCTGGCGCCGTTCCTGCTTCAAGGCCTACTTGCCCTCGGCGACCTCCGGCTCGGTTTCGAGCTCCCGTTCGTCACCGCGGTTGTGTTGGCCGCGGCGGGCTTTCTGCTACCCGACCTTGATGCCCGGGCGAAAGCCGCGCGTGCACGTGCAGAGTTCCGCGCCGCGTTGTCGGCGTTTCTGGACCTCGTCTGGGTCACCCTCGCGGGCGGCGCGGGGATCGAGTCGGCCTTGCTCGCGGCGGCGGGCGTCGGATGCGGACCGGCTTTCACCCGACTCCGTCGCGCGCTCGCCGCCGCCCAGCTGACGCGCACCACGCCTTGGACGACGCTGCGCCGGCTCGGTGACGAGCTGGACATCAACGAGCTCGCCGAACTCGCCGCGTCGATCTCCCTAGCCGGCACCGAGGGCGCCAAGATCCGCGCTTCGCTGTCCGCCAAGGCCGGCGCGCTGCGAACTCATCTCGTAGCCGACGCCGAGGCCGAGGCGCAGGCCGCGACCGAACGGATGGCACTGCCGGTGACCCTGCTGTTCCTCGGCTTCCTCGGGTTCATCGCGTATCCAGCCATCACGCAGGTCCTCAACGGGATCTGAACGTCCACAGGAGACACCATGCTGCTCTACATTCGAGTTCTCTGGAACCTCATCACCGCACGCATCCTGCGAACCCTCGCGGACGACGACCGCGGCGAGATCACGACCACCGTCATCGTCACGGCCCTCATGGCCGTGTTGGCGATCGCCTTGATCGCGATCATCGCGGCGAAGCTTACGGCCAAGGCGAACAGCATCGACCTCGGCCTTGGCGGCTGACGTGATTGCGCGTTTTCGTCGTGCGTTGGCGGGGGATAGGGGAGAGGTAAGCGCCGAGCTGGTGATCGCGACGCCGCTGTTGCTGCTGGCGCTGCTGGCGATCGTCCAATTCGCACTTTGGTCGCACGCCGTCCACGTCGCTCAGGCAGCCGCTTCCCAAGCCCTGTCGGTGACCCGCGTCCAGGAGGGCGCCACCTCGGCCGGCCATGACGCCGGCCAGCGGCTGCTCGACGACTTGGTCCGTGGACCCCTGCGCTCGCCGCGTATCGAGGTCGTCCGTACTTCGACCTCGGCGTCGGTGAGTGTGGAGGGCGAGGTCGTCGCGGTCCTGCCCGGCGTGCACCTGCACGTGCACGCCGAAGCTGCCGGCGAGGTCGAAAGGTTCGTTCCGGACGTCTGATCGAAGGGAGAGAAGCCATGCCACTGCTCGAAAAGCCGGAGTCAGTGACCGTCGGCGACTTTGTCGACGGACCGGACACCGTGTTGTGGAATCCCGCGCTAACAGAGAAACGTTGGCGGCGGCTGGTTCTTCGCACCTTCCTCGAACGACTCTTCTCGGCTCGTTGTGCGGCGGGGTTGCTGGCTCTGGCGCTGGGTGTCGCTGCCGGAGGAACCCTCGTCGGGGCGTTGACGATCGGCGGCGCCATTGCGCTAGTGCTGAGCGGCTTCTGCGATGCGATCGTCACCGCAGCTTGCCTGTCGACCGATCACGAGCATCGGCATGGACGCCGTTGCCGTCTGGAGCGTTCTCCCGGCGAGTTCTTCCTCCGAAGCGTTGATTTCGCGGACCTCGGCAAAGCAGCGCAGCACACGGCCGGGCTGCTGGTCGAGCTCACCAGCGAACTCCACGGCTCGAAGGCACGCGATTGGCTCGACCCCGGGCTGCCTGACCGTGTCCACCAAGTCGTCTGGGATGCGTTGGTTCGCTTGGCCCGGACGGCGTCTGCTCGCCGGCACGCCGCGCGGCTCGCGGCGATGCCAGACGAGGCCGATCTCGCGGCTACGACCGCGGCGGTGATCGCCGAGTTCGACACCCTGTTCGACGAGCTGGTCCTCCACCTCCAGGGATGCGTCACGCTCGCCCGTGAGTGGGAAGCCAAGCTACGCCACACTGAGCTCGTCCAGCACACCCGTGCCCTCCGCGCCGAGCTGGACGCCGCGTCGATCCGCCGGGTGGTCGAGGTCGCCGAGGAACTGCCGAAGTCCGTCTTCGCATATGTCACCGCGGCTCGAGACCTGACAGGCGCTGGACGGTTCCCGTGGGAACTGCCGTCCGCGGAGCCGGCTCCGTGAACGCCGTGCAGCTCCGGCGGGTGGTCGGCTGGTGGCGTGCCCAAGGCGGGGCGGTGACCGCCGAGGCCGTCCTGATCGCACCGGTCCTGGTCATGCTGCTGGTATTCGTCGCCGTAGTCGTCCACCGAGGCGTCGACGCGCGCCTGCGGCTCGATGACGCCGCGCACCAGGCCGCGCGCGCCGCGAGTCTGCAGCGATCGCCGGTCGCTGCCAGCACGGCGGCACAAGCGACCGCCACCTTGGCGCTCGTGCACGCTGGGCTGGTCTGTCGCGACGCCGCGGTCGCTACGACGACCTCGGCGAGCCCGGGGAGCACCGTCCTCGTCAGCGTCCGCTGCACCGTCGACTTCGGCCAGGCGCTCGTCCTGGGGGTGCCCGGCAGCCGGACGCTGAGCGCCACGGCCAGCGAGGTCATCGACACCTATCGCTCCCAACCAGCCACCGGAGGAACGTAATGGACGCCCGTCGTGCGGCGTGGTGGCGAGCAGAGGAAGGCCAGGTCTCGGCGTTCGTCGTCGTGCTCGTGCTCGGGCTGCTGGCCTTGGCCGGCCTGGGGCTCGACGGCGGACTCGCGCTCGCCGCAAAGGTCCGAGCGACCGGGCAGGCCGAATCTGCGGCACGGGCCGGCGCGCAAGCGATCGATCTCGCCGCGTACCGGGCGACCGGCGCGTTGCGGCTGGTCTCCGCGGACGCCGACGAGCTCGCCCGCTGGTATCTCGCCGGAGTCGGCGCCTCCGGCGAGGTGACCGCGACGGTCGACACCGTGACGGTCACGGTCACGACCAGCCAGCGCACCCAGCTACTGTCGCTCATCGGCATCCCGGCGATCGGCGTCCACGGCAGCGGCGCTGCACACCCCCAGCGCGGCATCACCACGCTCGAGCCCTGAAGGAGAGGAAGCATGATCACGACCGACGAGATCGAACGACGCGTCGAGAAAGCCGACGCGGAGAAGAGTGCGAGGAGGACGGCTGCAGCCCGCGAGGTCGGCGAGCTGGCGCGCCGCCGGGCCGCGTTGGCCGAGGAGCTGATCGAGGTCGACCGCAAGCTCGGCACCGTGCTCGCCGCGGCGGCGGATGTCGTCAGCGTCGACGAGCTGGCCGAATTCACCGATGTCCCGACCGCCGACCTCACCAAATGGCTCACCGCCGGCAAGCCCCGCGCCCGGCGCGGCCGTCCGCCCGGCAGCCGTCGGCCGAAACCGGACCCGCATCCCGGGGCAACGCCGGTACCCGCGCCGCCGGAACTTCGACCGAAGCCGCTGGCACCCGGTCTGCAGAACGCGGTCGTCCAAGGCCAGCGAAGCTGAGCTGGGACGCCGTTGTGCCTGCAGACCACCAGGCCAGAGCTGGACTGCGGCGAGCGCGTCGTGCGGTTCTGCGCGGAGCGCGACGGCTGCTGCAAGGAGGCGTGGCGCTCGCGCTGCTGTCCGGCTTGTGCGCCGGGTTGCCGTGGGCGCTGGTGCGGTTCATCGGCTGGCCCCTGCCGGATCACCTGCCCACGATGGCGGAACTCGGCGAGGTGCTGACGGCCTCGCCGTCGACAAGTCTGCTGCTGGACGTGCTCGCGTGCGGCGCGTGGCTGCTGTGGGCCGCGTTCATCCTCGAGCTGGCCGGGTGCGTACGCGACCTCGTCCTCGCTGCCGGACGACCGGACTTCGCCCGTCGCGGCAGCCCGTTCCGCCGAACCGCCGCCGTGCTCATCACCGCCGTCGTCGTGTCGTTCATCAGCCGCAGCGCCGTCGCCGCGCCCGGAGGAAGCAGCTCGGCCCTGTCCAGCGTGAGCTCGTCGGTGACCGCGCCCTCGGCTTCCGACGGCTTGGCGGAGGACGTCGAGATGGTGCGTCGGCCATGCGACGGTGTCCATGATTCGCTGTACCGGATCGCGCAACGCCGCCTCGGAGACGGCGACCGGTGGCCGGAGATCTGGCGGCTGAACACCATGAGCACCCAGCCGGGCGGTCGCAGGCTCACCTCGCCCAGCCTGATCCATCCCGGCGACCAGATCCAGCTACCGCCGACGACCAGGCCCGTCCAGCCGAAACCGCCGCAGCTGCAGCCTCCACCGGCGAAGCCCGCGACCGTCGCCCCGCCGAGCCCGATCGCGCTTCCCGCCGCTGCTCCGAGGTCCAGCTCGTCCTGGGAGCCCGAGGTTTACGTCGGTCTCGGGCTGGCGGGCGCGATCAGCGCGGCGCTGCTGGTCGCCCGGGGACGTCAGCGCGCCGGCTACCGGCCCGGCAGCGGCCAGCGCGACGACCTGTCCGTTTCCCCGGTCGTCTACCAGCTACACCTGGCGCACCAGCACGCTCAAGCCGACTTCGACGAGGCCGATGTTGCCGGCGTGGATTCGGAAGGCGACGCCGCCGAGCCCGGTGCGGCGCCCGAACTGGGCGGACCCGCCGATGAGACCGCCGCGGAACTGGCGCTGGACCTCGCGGAGACGCACGGTCTCGGTCTCATCGGACCCGGCAGCCATGCCGCGGCCCGCGCGCTGCTGCTCACGGCCATGACCTCCGCGCGCGACCCGGAGGTCATGGCGCCGGCCGCGGATCTGCGTGGCTTACTCGGCGTCCCGGACCACGTCGCAGACCTGCCGAGCTGCGTCCACCTCGTCGATGACCTCGCCGCCGCGCTCACACTCATCGCTAGCCAGAGCCCCGTCATCGGCGCGCGCCGAATCCTCCTGGCGAGCGCGCCGGCCGGCGAACCCGACCGCAACCGACTGCAGCACGCCCTCGCCGACAGCCGCGCGAGCACGAGCGTGCTGCTACTCGGCCAGTGGCATCCCGGGGTCACGGCCTACGTGGACTCGACGGGTGCCATCACCGCCACGTCACCCGGGCCAGGGGAGCCGTTACGCGGCCGGCGAGCCTTCACCCTCCCCGAGTCCGCGACTCACGAGCTGTTCGCCCTCTTCGATGCCGCACACGGGCTTCCCGACGACGACCACCTCAAGCCTGCGGCCGAGTCCGCGCACGGGTTGGAGATCGCAGGCCTTCCGGCACCCGACCGGGCCGAAGCAATACCTGAGCCGGCTCCGGTGCCGACCGTCGAATCCCAGCACGATGCGGTCACGCCGCTGGTGCTGTCGGTGTTCGGGCAGCCGACGTTGTCATGGCGACCGGATGTCGCCAGCCCGGATCACACGGTCGAAGTCACCGGCAGCCTGTCGCGACGGCTGTGGGAGTTGCTGATCTACCTCGCGCTCCATCCGGAGGGAGTTCCGCGGGCCGCGATCATCGACAGCCTCTGGGCCAACCGCCCAGCGCGGGACCCGGCTGCCGTGCTGCGCACTGTCCTGTCCCGTCTCCGAAGCACCGTCGACAACGCCACCTCGCCCGACCTCGGCGATCTCGTGGTCGCCGAGCACGGCCGGTATCGCCTCGAACCCGCTGTCGTCGAGGTCGACTACTGGGTATTCGCCGGCGCGCTCGCTCGACGCCGCACCACGACCGATGACCAGCAACGAGCCGCGGCTTACGCCGCGATCGTCGCGAGCTACGGCGGCGAGCTGGCGGCCGGCGTCGAAGCCGAATGGATCACTGCGCTGCGGGAAGGCGTTCGCCGCGATGCCCTCGACGCCGTCGCTGCCCTGGCACGCGCGCGGGTTCAGAGTGATCCCGAGTCCACGTTGGAGTTGCTGGAGTCCGCGCGGGACTTCGACCCGCACAACGAGCTGCTCTACCGCGACATCATGCGTCTCGAACACAACCTCGGCCGGCACGACGCGATAGCCAGGACGCTGCGCCTGCTCGAAGCACGCCTCGCCGAGATCGACGAAACACCGACCAGCGCCACAATCGAGTTCGCCGAGCGCCTACGAGAGCTCCACGCCGGTATGGCGGTCCCGAAGGCCTGAATCGTCCTGTAGGCGACTTTATAAATACCTCTACGGTGAAATAGCTGAGCAGCAACGGCTGATGTTAGTGTCGACCTACTGATAGTCATCGCGTAGAAAAGTCCCTCGGTGTTTCCGTTCGAAGTTGTTGTCGTTCGGCGTGTCGTCGCCGGGCTCTTGCGGTGCTTCTCGTCGACGGGCAAGGCGCTACGCATGCCTTGTGAGCGGCTCATTCGCTGGAGTCATTGGGGCTGGGGTTTCATCCGTCGAGTGCTCGACGGCCGCCGGGGGTGCCCCCGTGGGTGCCGATCGCCCTGGTGTTCCGTGGACCGCCTAAGGCGGATCCTCCGGGTACACGCATTCGCGCAGGTCAGCGCCTGCATGCAGGGATCCGCTGGTATCCCAGACTCGCTTGGCGACAAGCAGGTAAGCACATCAGGCCCGCCTCGTCGGTCCAACCGCTGTGATCATCCATCCACGGTCCTGCTCCGATGGTCATCTCGCCTTGAGTTGGTGGTCCCCATTCGTTTCTTGTTTCTTTTAAATAGAATGCCCATTTCCTTGTGTTGTGGGGTATTGGCCGGCTGCTCTGCGCCTGCGACCTGTGCAAACGATTCGATGAAATGGTCGATAGCCTTTGGCGGAGGCGGGAATTCGTCACCCGAATGGGGTGTGGAAAGGCGTTGTGCGCGACTGCTTTGTCGAGTTACTTTTGTTGGGCCACCGGAAACCCGGAAATCAAATCAAGAACCGTTCCGGTTTGTCGTATCGCCCGCACGCCACTCGCTTGGAAAGGAATACCCGCGATGACCACGCCCACCACGCCAGCCACGGCACCCGCCACCGGGCCGACCACCCCGGCGGGTGGGACGGCGACCCGGCTCCGCAACGGCGAACTCCGCGCGATGGTCGCCAAGATCCTGGCCGACCACCCCGCGAACACTCACACCCCGGGCGCCATCGCGCACACCCTGAACCGCTCATCCGGCGCCGTCGGCAACGCCTGCAAAGCGTTGACCGACAGGGGAGAAGCCGAACTCGCCACCGCCACGCCACTGGCCTACCGGGCGACCGCGACGACAGCGGCCGCCGCTGCATCCGCCATCACCCCCGCACCGCCACGCACACCCCGCGCGCCGCGCCCGAAAGCGCCCGCCACGGCACCCGCCGCGCCCCGGACCACGCCCGCCCCGTCCGGCACGGGCGGTAGCCCGACCCGTCCGGCGCGGAAGGTCACCGGCCCAGTGAAACGCCCGAACGGGATGGACTACCACCCCCGGCTGCTCTCCGGCATGCCGGACGTGACCGCGCTGGCGCGGCTACGTGACGCCGGGGTCGCCGCACTCCTGTACGGGCCACCCGGCACCGGAAAGACCTCGGTGGTGGAGGCAGCATTCAACGACTGCCTCACGGTCCAGGGTGACGGCGACACTGTGGTCGCCGATCTGGTGGGCGACTACACCAAAACCCCGGACGGCGACTTCGTGTTCGTCCACGGGCCGCTGGTCCGTGCGATGCGCGAGGGGGTCCCGCTGTTCATCGACGACGCCACCCTGATCCCGCCGACCGTGCTCGCCGTGGTCTACCCCGCGATGGACGGACGCCGCGAAATCGTGGTCAAGGCCAACGGCGGCGAAGTCGTCAAGGCTGAACCCGGGTTCTACGTCGTCGCCGGACACAACCCCGGTGTCCATGGGGCCATCCTCACCGACGCACTGTCTTCCCGGTTCTCCGTACACATCCAGGTCTCCAGCGACTACGCCCTCGCCGAACAACTCGGAGTCGACAAGAAAGCCGTACGGGTGGCACGCAACCTCGCCACCCGACAGGAAAAGGGCGAGATCGGCTGGGCGCCCCAGCTGCGCGAATTGCTGGCATTCAAGAAACTCGCCGACGCGTGGGACCTCGACGCCGCCGCCGGAAACCTCGTAGGTATCGCGCCGGAAGAAGACCGCGTGACCGTCGCCGCCGTGGTGCGCGACGTCTTCGGCAAAACCGTCACCCCGCTGGCCCTCGGTGCCCGCGTTGCCACCAAACCCTGACTCTCCTCACGCCGCAAACCGTCGCGAAAGGACCCGCGCCATGAGCACCCACTTCACCGCCGACCCGACCGCTACCGGTGCCGCTGTGTTTCCCGCGCGACCGGAGTGGCTGACCCTGTCCGCCGCGTTCGCCGACGAGGTCCCCGTGATCGCCGACCGTGATGACCTCGTGGTCAGCGTCGCGCCCGGTGCGGGTGGCGGTGCCCCGGCCTGCTTCTACCCGCACCGAGCGCTGATCGAAGTCGACGGCGACCACCTCGGGGTGGACCCCGCGACCGTGGACCCCGCCAACCTGTCCGACCGGCCCCGCTACGCCCCAGCGTGGGGTGCCCTCACCCACGAGTGCGGCCACGCCAAACACACCGCATGGGAACCCCCGGACGACGCCCCGCCCGCCGTGGTCGCCGCCGCCATGCTGCTGGAAGAGCCACGGATGGAAGCGGCGCACATCCGCCGCCGCCCGGACGACCGGCACTGGCTGCGCGCCTGCGTGAACGGCATCGTCGCCACCGACCTGCACCTCTACGCCGACCCCGCCACCGCCCCGAAGATGACCCCCGCCGACGCCGCGCGCTCCGCCGCGCTCCTGCTGGGACGGGCGGACGGCGGGGTGCTCACCAATGCCGAGGTCTACCCGCTCGCCCGGGTCGTCGAGGACGTGCTCGGCGCGGACGTCCTCGGCAAACTGCGGGCGGTGTGGCGACAGGCGCTGCGGACCGCCGACGACGCGGGCGAGGAGATGCTCGACCTCGGGCGGCAGTGGTGCGAGATCCTCGGCACCGACCCCGACGACCCAGACCCGGCCGCGCACCCTGCCTCTCCCGGCACCCCGGACCCGTCCGGCGGCTCACCCGGACCCGGAGCCCCCACCAGCCCGTCACCGCTGGCGGACGCCATTGCCGCCGTGCTGGACGGTGTGGCGGCAAAGGTCGCGGGCGAGAAGGCACCTGAGGACCCGGCCGCCGTCGCCGCCGCCGCGAAGGAACACGAAGAAGCCGCCGAGAAGAAAGCGGGGCAGGTGGCGCGGCGAGTGTTCGGCACCGGCGGCCCCCGTGGTGGCGACACCCGGACGGCAGGCACTCGGCCACCGACACCGGAGGAGTGCACGGCTGCGCGGGTGCTCGCGCGGGCGTTGGACACCGCCGGATCCCGCGAACGCGTCGCCGTGCGCTCCGCCTCGGAGGTGCCTCCGGGACGGCTGCGGATGCGCGGTGTGCGTGCCGCCGAAGCCCAGCGTGCCGCCGGGGCCGTGGTGACCGCCGAGCCGTTCACCCGCACCATCCGCACACCAGTCACCGTGCCGCCGCTGCGGGTCGGGATCGCGTGCGACGTGTCCGGCTCGATGGGCTGGGCGCGCGCTCACGTGGCTTCGGCGGCCTGGATCCTGTCCAACGCCGCCCGCCACACCCGGGTGCCTGCCGACACCGCGAGTGTGATCTTCGGGCACCACGTCCGCCCGCTGACCCGGCCGGGCAACCCGCCGGCCGAGGTCACCGAGTTCCACTCCGACGACAACTACGAGGACATTCCCCGAGCGCTTGACGCCCTCGACGGTTCTCTTGGCCTGTCCCGCCCGGGCGCGGCCCGGCTGGTGGTCGTCGTGTCCGACGGGAACTACCGCGCCGACCCGCGCCGCAACGGCCAGAAGAAGCTCGACCGGCTCCGCACGTCCGGGTGCGCGGTGCTGTGGCTGACCACCAGCGAATTCGACACCCCGCTCGACGGGGCCACCGTCCACGTCCTGACCGACCCCACGACGGCCGCCCGCGCCATCGGGCACGCCGCCACCACTGCCCTGCGTGCCGCCGCCCGCCGGTAACCCGTGCCAGGCCCGGCGCGCGCGAAACCCTAGCCACCACCGTAACTACCTGGAATATCTACGGAAAGGCGAGCCACCATGCCGACCCGCGAAGAACGAATCATCAGTGCAGCAGTCGGTCTGACATCCGAACTCGAAGGGGCGTGGGGCCTGGTGACCTACCTGCGCCACTCCGGCTACATGAAGAGTCTCTACGGCGGCACGGTCCTCCTCGGCCCAGCGGGCGAAGCCCTTCGCGTTGATCCGGTCAAGAACCTCCGACCATGGGCCTACACCCTCCAGCCCGTCCTGCCGTATGACGAGGACGAATCGTCGACCGGCTGGTCCGAACCCGACGGCTACGTCCACCACCGCACGAAATACCCACCAGGCTGGTTCTTCCCGAAAGAACATCAACCGCGTCCGGTGCTGGTGGAGACCCGCACTCCGATCAAGGAGGTCGCCGACCGCCTCGAAGAAGATGTCCTTCCCTCTTACCGATATTGGGCTGGCCGCATCCGAGAGCGCAACGCTCAACGCCACAAGCGACTGGCGCAAGAACGCGCGGCCGCGCTCGACCTCGCGCAAGCGTTCGGCGGCCCGGTACGTGTCGTGCCCGGGCCGTCGAGCCTCACCGTCTGTCGACTCGACGACGGGGAATCACGCATCCAGTTGAACACTCGCTCGCCATACGTGGAGATGTCATTTCTTGTTTCTCGTGATCGCGCTGCCGTGATCGCGCCAGAGCTGGCTCGCCTGTTGGGGTTTGCCTCGACCTGACGACCTGAATGGACCCCGCACGACCAACAAATCACACGCAAAGACGGAGGAGACCACGATGAACGCCTCGATGACCGAACGCGACGAAGCGACCGGCGCTACCCCAACCAGCTACCACCACACCCGCGTCGTCGAGTTTGCCGGACGCACGCTCCGAGCACGCATCGAGCGCGGCGACTACATCAACCAAAGCTTCGCTGTCGCCGAGGTGCTCAGCGACCAGATGACGTGGACAAGCATCGCCGCTGACGCTCCCAGCAACTGGTGGCACGACACGCCGCGGCCGAGCGCCGACGTCCATGCTGCCACCGCTCTCGAGACGCTGACCGAGCGTCTCCTCGGCAGGGCCGCCGAAATTCTTGCTGCCCCACCTGCCACTCAGACCATCTCACCCCATGTCCACGGTGCGATCAGCGCGTTGCTGGCCACGACTTACGGCTTCGATGGCGAGAAGTGCATCGACCCGGACGACATCGCTTGGGCGTATCGCCACGGCGGCGCACTGCACATACTCGAGCACCCCGACGGTAGCGTCACCTTCACCAAGGCCCACCGAGGCGACTGTCCGTTCATCGCCACAGCTGGCGCGCAGGACTGCGACGACGAGTGCGTGTTTCCTCATCCGGCCGAGGTGAGCCAGCGGGCGACGGAGTGACCTTTCTGCTGGGGCCAGTACAAATGGGGGCGGATCGCCATCGTGGCGATCCGCCCCTATTTGGTTGAGCTGGGCAGTCAGCTGGATGTGAAGCGCTTCGGTGCCTCGCACGTTTTCGTTGCCAGCCCGTTGGTGACGAGCCTCTCCAGGGCGTTGTTCACCGCGCCGCTGGATCGGACCAGTTCCGTGCCGATCTTGGCGGGGCCGAACTCTTCGCCAGGATGCGCCTGCAGGAATTCCCTCACCAGCTCGTAAAGCCCGCCCTTCGGCAGGCGTTCCTGCTTCGGCGTGTCGGCCGTCGGATCCGCAGAGGTCACCGTGTCCGAGGCAGTGCTGGCGCCGGGGTCGGACAAGGACGAGGGATCCGCTTCTCGTTCGGCAGGGTCTCCGGCGGGAGCGTCCTTCTCCTGATCTGCTGTGGCGGGCACGTCTTCGCCGGTTGCCGCGACTTCGGCAGTGTCGTCGTTCTGTTCGTTGCATATGGTCCACGTGACGGGCACCGACTGGTCCTTGCCGGTGGTTCGGGTCACCAGTCCCTCGGCGGCCCAGCGGGAGAGGATCTTCGTGGCTGTGGAGCGCCCGACTCCGGCAGCGCTGGCCAGCTTTGCGGCAGTCGTGCCGGGGTCAGCCTCCAGGGCGTGGCGAACCTTCGTTTCCGCGGTGTCGGGTTTGGTGTGGTTCGGCTGGGTGTTCTGGGTTTCGGGCATGACAGCTCCGTTTCGGCAGAAGCGGTGGATGGTCATGCCCCGGCCGGGGCGTTCGCCCGCCGGTGCGCATCCGGTGGTTCGGGCTACACGTCTATGGACGCTCCGTCAGCCGCTTCATGTCAAGCCATTGTCCAAACAAGACACACGTGTCGCCCAGAAGTGCTTATGTGGGAGCGTCAACGGGGCGCGGTTGGCCTGGTCGCGCCGATGTAGTCGTCACCGGGGTGGCGATAGGGCTCCACCTTCACGGCCTGTCCGAAGTCGGGCGCGTCGATCATGTTGCCGCCGCCGATGTACAGGCCGACGTGATGCACGCGCCCGGCGGTAGCGTAGAAGACGAGGTCGCCCGGAAGCAGCGGGGCGCCGGCGGGCACATGCGGTCCGGCCGCGTACTGCTCGCGCGAGGTCCGCGGCAACGGGACGCCGGCTGCGCCGTAGGAGGCTCGGGTCAAGCCGCTGCAGTCGAAGCCGGCGTCGCCGTCCTCGGGGCCGTTGCCGCCCCACACGTACGGCAGCCCGCGTTGTCCGCAGGCGTAGTTGATGGCGGTGAGCGCGGCGGGCGTCGGCGCGGCGATGTTCGCGCAGCCCCCGGCGCCGGTGTGCTCGCAGGCCACGCCGGCGACCGCGGCCACGATGGCCTCGGCGTCCGTCTCGTGGCGGCCGTAGGCGTCGGGTGTGCCGGACCGCTGGATGGTCTGGGCGGCGTCGTTGAGGCTCATCTGCTGCCAGCCGGACAAGGCCTGCAGGTGCCGGTAGAACTGCGTCGCCGCGTAGGTCGGGTCCACGATCTGCTCGGGCGTGCCCCAGCCCTGAGAGGGACGCTGCTGGAAGAGGCCGAGGCTGTCCCGGTCGCCGTGATCGAGGTTGCGCAAGGTGGATTCCTGGATGGCGACCGCAACCGCGATGACCCAGCCAGGCTCGGGAACCTGCAGCTCCTTCCCAACCGAGGTGATGATCGCCGCGTTGGCGAGCTGGTCGGCCCCATAGCCGGGCACAGAGCCGGTAGTCGTCCCTCCGGGCGTGCAGGTCGTGCTCCCGTTGCCGGTGAACGCCATTACGACGGCCTGCGGCACGGCTCCCAACAGCACCGGAAACATCGCGAGCACAACGGCGACGCCGACCGCGATCTTCGATCCCATGAAGAGACTCCTCGCGTGATCAGGGCCCGGGACGGCGGGTTCGGCTGGGCGTGGCGTTCGGAGGCGTGGGAGCGGGCGGCGGCAGCCGGTAGGCGACGGCCTGCCCGGACGTCGGGGCGATCGCGTCGTCGAAGTCAGGGGCCGCCGGAGCGAGGGCCGGCCAGGCGCGCGTCAGTTCGCCGAGTTTGTACCGCGGGGAAGTCCGTTTCGAGGACGTCGTGTTGAGCGGGAGCCAGACCTCGTCGGCCGGGCTCGGGCAGTTCGCATCCGAGTTGAGGAGGTCGGCGGCTGCGGTGGCGACGGGGACGTCGGCGGTCTGGTCGAGGTCGGCGTGGATGCGGGCGAGGGCGGAACGGGCGCCGGCCTCGCGGCGGCTGGTCGGTAGCCAGAAGAGCACCGGGGTGGCGATGCCGGTGGAGTCGGCGAGCCGTGCGTAGGCGAGCAGCTTGCGGGAGACCTTGGTCAGCGACTCGCTGCCAGTGTCGAATTCAAGGAAGAACTCGAGCTCACCGGTCGCGCTGTGCCAGCGGCCGTAGGCGTCGGGGATGACGAGGTCGCCGAAGTGGCGGGCGCAGCGGGTCTCCGACCACCACGCCGTGACCCCCTCACCACATCGAACAGGGTCATGGCGTCGGCTGCGCGCGATGAGGGAGGTGAAGAAGTCGGCGACGCCGACAGTGTGGGCGAGGCGCTGGTTGTGGGCGATGGCCATCGAGCGGTCGTGCCGGTAGCCGAGGTCCTTGACCTCCAAGCCGTGCTCGGCGGCCAGGACGGCGGCGCCGGCTGGCCCGAGAACGTAGTGCATCGGTGCCGAGCCGAGCTGGCGGAAGGGCTGAAACCGGCTGACGGCGCGCCAGAGGTACAGCTCGCGCAGCCGCTGACGAGTCGAGCGGCTCGACGGGAACGCAGCGCCCTGGATCTGCGTGGAAGTCAGGACGCGGTGTTCGTAGAGCAGGGCCAGCAGCCACTTGTCGCGGGCGGTGAGGCGGGCGGCGAGTGCGGCCTGGTGCTCGACTGAGCTGGCAGCGCGGGCTGCTGTCCGGCCGGGAAGGTGTTGGCGCAGCTGGTGCTGCCGGGTGGTCGTGGTGATCACGGCGAACCTCCGGTCGAAGCGTCACGGCGTGCGCGGCGGGGATCGGTCTTGCGTCCGTGTGCTGCAGGTCGCGAGGACGGCGAGTGACTCGGGGGCGTGGCCTCGGCGCTGCGGATGGCCGCGCGGATCTCTTTGGCTCGCCCGGGAACGGCGGGGCGCATCGGCGAGGTGGTCATCGTGAACGGCTCGGTCTCGGCGCCGTGGACGACCAGGCGGGCGCCGACGTGGTAGACGCCGAGGTGCGCGAGGTCGTGCTCGGACAACCGCGGCCCGGTGTGGCGGGCGAGTTCGCGGGCGTCCTCGGGGGAAGCGTTGAAGAAGATCTTCGACCTCGCGTTGGTCGAGATGCCTTCCTTGAGCTCGCGGGGGAGCTGCCCGAGGTGCTGGTGCGCGAGCGTCATCGCCAGCCGGAAGCCGCGGGCTTCGGCGAGCATGTCCTCGATCGGATACGGCAGGTTGAGGAAGTTGTGGCACTCATCGATGACCAGCGACGCGTCCGGCCGCTCTCGCTGCGGGACGCAGGCGCGGCCGGTGGTGGCCTGCCAGGTCCGGGCAACGATTACGGACCCGATGAGCCGAGTGGTCTCGTCCCCGAGGGAGCCCTTGGGGATCCGGACCAGGCAGATGCCGCCCTCGTTGAGGACGTCGTGCATGTCGACGGTGGAGCGGCCGCCGGCGATGGCGTCCTTGACGAACGGGCGCAGCAGGAAGGCGCGGAGTTTGTTCATCAGTGGGGAGATGACCTGGCTGCGGCTGGAGTCGGTGAGCTCGTCGTACCACTCCCAGAACCCGGCGAGCACCGGGTCGCTCAGCCCGCCGGTGATCCGGGTACGGAAGGCCTCGCTGGTTAGGAGTTTGGGCAGGTCGGCGAGGGTGGGCACGCCGTCTTGGGCTCGGAGGGTGAGGCAGGCGGCGCGCATGAGGTCGTCGGTGCGGGGACCCCAGAACGCGGAGTAGACGCGGCGGAAGACAGAAACGAGGTTGTCGACCTCGCGGTCGGTCTCGCCGCCTTCGAGCGGGTTGAGGCAGGGCGGGCGCTGCCGGGAGTCGGCGTCGAACAGCACGACCCGGCCCGCGGCTTCGCGCGGGAGCCGGGAGAGGACGTCGGTGACGAGGTCGCCCTTGGGGTCGATGAGCACGATGCCGCGGCCGGCGTCCGCATCGTCGAGGATCAGGTTCCCGAGCAGCGTCGACTTCCCGGACCCGGTGGCGCCGAGCACGTGCAGGTGGTGGCGGGCGTCTGGCACGCGTAGCCCGATCGGGCGGGCGTGGCCGGAGTCGGCGACCCCGAGCGGCTTGACCTCCGGGCCAGGCACCGCGACGCCTGGCGGTGGCGCGACGGCCTTCGCGCCGGCGCGCTCTATACCCGGGATCTCGGCGTCGATCGGCAGGTGTGCGAGCGCGGCCAGCTCCGGCACGGACAGCAGGTCGCCGCGGTCGAGCCGCCGGGTCGCAACGGCTTGGGCAGGGTGGTGAAGGCGGAGTCGGTGGAAGTGGTTGTGCTCGGTGTAGGCGGCGAAGCTCGCTGCCAGGGCATGCGCCTGGCCGCGGGCGGTGTCCCGGGTCCGACGGACGTCGGCTTCGTCGGCGTCGACTGGGAGATGGGTGGTGACGGCATAGCGGACGACGATCTCGTACTGCGAGCCGCGCTGCTTGCCGACGATCGCCCGGTTCTGCGCGGAGTACTCCAGCGACAGCTGCGGATCCTGACTGATCCGTCGAGCATCGCGCGGACGTCCAGACCGAGCTGCCGACGCGCCTGGCGTGAGGAGGTCGAGCAGCCGGCCGCCGAGCCGGCCGGACGCGCCGGAATGCACGTGCCGCGCGGCGCGGCGTGCTCGACTGACCCGTCGGCCGGTGACCGGGCGGGCGAGGATCTGCACGCTGGCGTACTCGTCGCGGCCGAGGCCGACCGGCGCGCCGAGCAGGCCGCGGATCGGGTCGGCGTCAAACCCGATCCGGATCGGCAGCGCCTCCGGCCGCGCGAGCCGCAGCTGCCCGCCCACGGTGATGGCGTGCAGGCCGGTCTTGGGTGCGGGCAGCGGCGGGTCGGCGGGGACGGTGCGGGTGTGGGCGCCGGGCCAGGCGGCTTCGATCGCGCGCTCGACCAGGCCAGGCGGGATCACGCCGGGGACCCATAGGCGCAGGGTGACGCCGTGTTCGGAGAACCGGTACTCCCACGCGAGGTGCGGCTGTCCGCTGAACCAGCGTCGCCAGCTCGGCCGCAGCAGCCCGACGAGGTTGGACCACAGCAGGACGCCGCCGGCGGGATCGACGGTGGGTGGCGTGAGCACGGTGACGCACCGCGCGTCGGCAACCAGCGTGGCGTGGCAGCGGCCTCGCCACCAGCGTCGGCCGACGGCCTGGCCCGCGGCGACGAGCGCGAGCACCGGAAGGGCGATCGGGCCCCAGCTCCACGCCACGTCGAGGACTTCCGCGAGCAGCTGGTGTACCGCGCCCCACGGATCGGTCAGGTAGCCGCCGACCCATCCCTCGGGCCGGATCACGAGGCGACCTCGGGGCCGAGGTCGACGACGTCGTCCATCGCGGGGTCGCCGAAGTCCTGGGTGATCTCGGCGAGTTCAGCGGGGTCGGTGGTGACGAGGACGTTCTCCGTCGGCGACGCGAGGGCTTGGAAGGCGACCCATTCGGTGCCGGAGCCGAGCAGTCCTTGGCCGCGGTCGGCGGTGAGCAGGAACTGACGCTGACCCTCGGACAGGTTGAAGGTCACCGCGATCTGATCGATCGCCTGCGGAGATTGGCGCAATAGCACGGTGGTGGCGGCGTTGGCCACGATCGCGCGGCCGAGCTCGCTGCCGAGAACGTCGTCGATGTCCTGGGTGGCGACGGTGAGACCCGCCCAGTGCTTGCGGAAGGTCTTCGCCATCCGATGCAGGAACTTCGCGCCCTCGGGTGACTGCATCAGCAGCCACGCCTCGTCAACGACCACCAGCCGCCGGCGACGATCCGCCGGGTTGGACACCCGCCGCCAGACCGCGTCGAGGGTCAGCAGCGTGCCGATCGCCTTGAGCTCGTCGGGCAAGTCCCGCAGCGAGAACACAACGAGATGCCCGTCCGGCGTCGTGGTCGTGGGGCCAGAGAACAGATCGGCGAAGGCGCCGTCGACGAACGGATGCAGCCGAGCGGCGAGGTCCGCGCCGTCGTCGGTGACCGCCAGGGTGTCACGCAGGTCCAGCATCAGCGGCGCG
The DNA here is from genome assembly GCF_902497555.1 of Amycolatopsis camponoti. Lineage (NCBI taxonomy): Bacteria > Bacillati > Actinomycetota > Actinomycetes > Pseudonocardiales > Pseudonocardiaceae > Amycolatopsis > Amycolatopsis camponoti. The sequence continues at coordinate 2,478,798 of NZ_CABVGP010000002.1, forward strand.
GGCCGGGTCCAGGTCCGTGAGTCGGTCGTGATGCCGGCGTTCGCGTAGGTCGCGATGAGCGCGGTGTCGAGGACAGCGCGTTCGCCGGCGGTCAGCTCGGCGCCCAGGCACACCGCGAGCACGGTGTGCAGGAACAGGGCGCGCCGGTTCAGTGCGTCCTGCGGTGCGGTTCGGCGGCCGGATGCGGTGGTGTGGATGGGCAGGTCGAAGGGGTTGAGCCGGACGCCTCCGGCGCCGAGGTGGACGTAGGCGCCGCCGACCTGGTCGGCGAGGCGGGCGTATTCGTCTTCGGGGTCGATGACGAACGCCTGGATGTCCCGGTACAGGCTGCGCAGCGTTTCGAGCTTGACCAGGTAGGACTTGCCGGAGCCGGATCGTCCGAGGACGACGGAGTTGTGGTTGTCGCAGGTGAACCGGTCCCAGTGCACCAGGCCCTGGGAGCCGACGTTGTAGCCGTAGAGCACGCCACTGGGCGAGGTCGACGTCGGATCCGTGACGGGTAGGTCGGGGGATGTGAAAGGAAACGCTGCGGACGCGGCGGCAGTGTCGAACGTCCTTTTCAGACCGAGGGAGTCCAGCCCGAGCGGCAGCGTGGTCACCCAGCCCTGCAGCGACCGGTACGTCGCGGGTTTGGCGTCCAGCAGCAGCGACGCGCACAACGACCGCAACGCCGACACCTCCTCCGCGAGCGCTTGCTCGTCGGGGGCGTGGATGGTCAGGTAGAGCCCGAACTTGAACAGTCGGCCTTCGCCGCGGGCGATCCTCCGGGACAGGTCGGCGGCGTCCTCGGCTGCGGCGTCGAGGTCTGGGTCGTCGAGCTGGTCGTGGCGGGTGTGGTGGCGGCGGGAGGACTCCAGCCGGGCCCGCTGCTTCTTCAGGCCGCTGGCCGCGGTGACCGGGTCGACCGGCTGGATGTGGACGGAGACGTCGAGGCGGGCGGGGTAGGTCAGCAGCGGGGCGAGCCAGCCGGGGTAGACCTCTTGCGGGTAGCCGGTGACGCCGAAGGAGGCGACCCATTCGTTGCCGACCTCGAGGTGCCGCGTGCCGATCGAGAGCGAGTCCGGCGTGAACGTCGCGGCCGCTGAACCGGGATGCCGGGTGCGGGACATCTCGCTCACCTGCCTTCGAAGTCGTCGTAGAGGTCGCCTACCGGGGCGGCGGTCACGACGTCGCCGGCGCCAGTCAGCGCGGCCGAGGGCGGGAGGAAGGTGTCGGGGTTGCACGCCGCCGCGAGCACTCCGGTCGCCGTCGCGGCGTCCAGCGCGGTGACGACGATCCCGGCTGCGGTGAGCAGCTCGACCGCTTCGTTGAGGCGCCGGGCGAGCCGCTGCTCGGCGGCTTGCCGCGCTGCTCGATCGACCGCGGGCGCTGCGGGACGGCGTCGCAGGCGTCCCAGGGTCGAGCTGACGCTGTCGACGACCGCGGGACGCGTCGGTTCGCGCAGAACGAGCAGCACCTGGCGGCGCAGCAAGTCCGCGTGCTGGCCGAGCTGAGCGAGGTAGTCCGCGTGATCGAGCGCGGCGGCTTCGAGCGCGGGGTGGGGGAGCCCGCCGGCGCGGTCGCGCAGCTCGGCGATCTGCGGGGAGAGGTCGAGCCGCTCGGCACGCACCAGGAACTGCACGGGCGCGGTCAGCGAATGCAGGTACCGCGCGAACGAGCTGACGAGCGCCTCCTGCTCGGCGGGCGTGCGCAGCGAGAAGTTGACCGTCGAGCACGCGGCGATCACCGCGAGCCCGTCGTCGCCGAGATCGACGACACCGGCGGTCGTCCCGTTGTCGACGCCGCGCGCGGGCAGCTCCAGCGGCGTCGGTGCCACGTCATCACGCTCGTGGTCACCGGCGAGCCATTCCGGGACCGGCCCGACACCTTCCGGCGCCGAGACCTGGTGGCGCGGCGTGCGGCGCTGGCGGATCGCGGCCAGCAGCAGCCGGTCGAGCGCGACGCCGTCGCGGCGGCCGAGTGCGATGACCGTGACCGCGAGTCCGATCGGGACCGCGACGAGCAGGAACAGTGGGACTGGGAGAAATCCGCGGGTCGCGCCGTAGAGGGCGTAGAGCAGCAGGCCGGTGACGCCGAGGATCGTCAGCTGCCGCGCGGTGAGCGGGCCGAGCACGTGGTCGGGGCGGTCGACGTCGGCGGGAATGCGCACGGGACGGGACATGACCTCGCTACCTCACTTCGATTTGGGGCGGCGCCGCCGAGGCGGCAGATCCAGCGGCAGGGGCAACTGCTTGCCGACCGGCTTCCGCGCCGGTATTGGCGCGGCCGGGGGCTCGGGTTTCGGCTGGCGGCGGAGGCCGAGCGGGAGCGGGTACTGCCCGGACGCGAGCGGCCGGTTCCCGCTGAACGCGTCGCGCGCAGGACGGCGGTGAGCACGGGCCGCCCGGTTGATCTGCCCCGAAGGCGTGATCAGGCCTGGCCCGGTCTGCGGCGCGCGGGTGGTCCGGCCGAGCTCGTCGGCGAGGCCGCGTCGCGCGGGCCGCGGAGTCTGCGGCGGCAGGTGGATCGGCAGCATGCCCGCGCTCGGCGCGATCAGCGCGTTCGGCAGCTTCGCCGGCGGACGCGCGTTGCGGCTGATCCGCCCGTCCGGCGTCAGCAGGCCCGGTTGCCGCGGCGGCCGAGTGGTCGGCGTCGGCGCGGCGAGGTCGTCGGCCAGCGAGCGTCGTGGGGTGCGGTCGGGATCGCGTCGCACGGTCATCGGCAACCCGAGCTGGTCCGCGGGCAGCGCGTTCGACAGATCCTTCAGCGGCAGCGCGCGCGGGTTCGCCTTTACCGTTGAGTCGCCGGTACGCGTCGTGAACAACGACAGCTGGCCCGGCCCCGGTGTTCCATCAAGGGCGCCGGCGCGGGGGAGCTCGTCCCATCCTCGGCGCACGGTCCTCGCCTGGCCGGTGGTACGCCGCAGTTTCATCGGCAGCATGAACTGCCCGGACCGCGTTGCATGCGGATCCGACAGTGCGCTCGGCCCACCGGTACGAGGTCGCGAGGCACCGCGGCTGGCTGAAGCGCCGGCGAGCAAGCCCATCGTCTTATAGGCGATCACGCCGCGCGCGATCCGCCCGAGCATGGAGGGGCGGCCGGAGCGCAGCGGGGCGAGGAACCAGAACGGGATCTTGATCAGCACATACATCAGCGCGATGCACAGCAGCAGGTTCATCAACGCGGAGATCGTCGGGCCGAAGAGCGTGAACCCGCCCGGGGCGAAGAAGACCTTCACCGTGACCACGAGCGTGAGCGACTGTCCGATCTGGATGGCCAGCACGCCGCCGCAGCCTTTCCACCACAGGTAGGCGATGCCTTCGGTGTGGGGGAGCGCGTGGAACATCAGCGCGATCGGCGCGGCGGCGATCAGCAGGATCGTCACCATGACCCGGACGACGAACACGACGAGCAGGACCAGGAGCATCGCGACCAGGCCGAGCCCGAGGATGCCGAGGAACAGGCCGCCGCCGTGCAGCGAGCTCTGCACCATCGTGATCAAGCTGCGGGTCATCGCGGCCGGGTCGGTGCCCTCGCCGAGCACCGCAGCGGAGAGCGCGTTGGCGACCTGGATGCCCTTGGTCACCAGGAACAGCGAGAGCGTGCCGGCGAGGAACCCGGTGACGAGTCGGGGTGCGAGTTCTTTGACGGTGTAGCGGGCCTGCAGGGTCTGGTAGCTCATGATGATCAGCCCGGCCAGCAGCACGAGGATCACGTAGGCGGTGAGCAGGATGTGCCACGACCCGGTCCACACCGCGCCGAGACCCGGCAGCCGATCAGGCTCCGGAGTGGTCAGCAGCGTCTTGCCGAGCAGCTCGAGCAACGGGTTCAGCCCGGCGGCGACGACCGCGGCGAACATCGCGCTCGCGGCGACGACCATGCACCCGGTGAAGTCGGTCAGCCCGCACTCCGCCGCGTCGCCCACACCGTTCGGTACCGGAACCGGCGGCGGCGCGCTCGGGACGAGCGTGGAGGGCTGCGGAATGCAGTTCGGCCCCTGACACGGCGCATCGGTGTCGCCCGGCGGTGCACAGCCGCCGGCCAAGGAGCCGGGAAAGCATGAGGGCGGTGCCGGCAGCGTGGTGATCGGCGGCAACGGCGTCGCCGGAATCGGCGGTACCGAACTCGCGCTCGGAAGGTGACAGGCCGGCTCGGCGGAACCCGGCGCGCAATCCGGGTTGGGCGGGAACGGCAATGGCGGTTGCGCCGGATCGAGCTGGGCTGCGGCGGCGGACTGCTGGCCGGCCGTGGCGGACCCGACGGCGACTGCGCTGAGCACGGCCACCAGGAGCGCCGCCAGGACGACGAGCCAGAAGACGCGCCGGTCTCGTCGTGTTCGCCGGGACGTCCTGCTCGGGGTGATTGTGTGGGCGGGCATCGTCTACACCCCGCCGACGATGGTCTTGAGGATTTCGACGATGAGGGGCGCGAGTGCGGCGAGACCGAACCCGATGCCGGACGCCTTGAACGCGCCTTTCGCCTTCTCGATCTCACCCGGGTCGTTGGACGCCATCAGGTAGCGGAGGCCGCCGATGGTCAGGAACACGAGGGCGACGCCGGCGAGGATGCCCATGATCCACGTCCGGATATTCGAGAGGACCTGGTCGACCGACTGCGCGAGCGCGACGTACTGCACCGTCTCGGCGTGCGCGGCAGACGCGCCGAGCAGCAGCGCCGCAGCGGCCAGTGTGCAACCGAGTAGAACGACCGAGCGACGGCGCAGCGGTGTCGGAGACGTCGGAGCTTCCGGCACAAAACCAGGGCGCCGGTAGCTCGTCGCGCGAGCCGAAAACGTGGCGTTCGTGTGAGCTTTGCGCCGGTTCGGTGGGCGGCGAGTAAGGGTGCGGTGGCTGGGGCGGTGCGAGATCAGTCGCATGAGGACGCCTCCTGAACGGCGCCCGGTTCCGAAGTGGACCGGGATGGGCGAGGGCGCGCGGGCAGTCGCGTCCCGCGGTCACCAACTCCGGATTTCGGCGAGCGGGGAGACACCGGCCGCCGCGTCGTCTCTGGCTCACCGGCGACATTCCGCCGCGGCGCGCGACGCACTCCCGGTCGTGACACGGCGCTGTTCTCGTCGAGGGCGTTGAGGTGGGCGGCGAGCTTGCGCTCGGCGCGGTGCCGGGCCTGCTGGGCCGCCTTGTACGTCTGGCCGCGGGCGTGTGCGGCGTCGGCCAGCGACAGCTCGCCGAACCTCGTGTCGCCGATCAACGCCGCGTCCGCGACGGTGAGCACGCCGGCCTTGACAGCAGCGAGCAGGACGAAGTCCGGGTGTCCGCCGAGGTGTTCCGGTCCGGGTGCGCGAGCGCCGAGGTCGGCGACCGGGGACGCGGCGTCGAGTGCCTCGCGCAACGTGCGGTGGCCGGCGCGGTAGGCGGCCCAGCGCAGCCGGACGAGGATGGCGGGCCGGGTGAGTTCGACGTCGGTGAGGGCTTCGAGGAAGCCGGTCAGCACTGCGGCGTGGATGTCGTGGACCTCGCCGCGGAAACGGTTGGTCAGCTTCGCCGCGACCGGCAGCAGCACCGGCAGGGCCAGTCCGACGCACGCGACCGTCCACGTCCCGCCCTCGGCGCGGGATCGCGTCACCAGCGCGGTCCATGCCGCGTCCCGCGTCTGCTGTGGACATCCCTTTGCGACGGTCAGGGCGCCGACCTCATCCAGCGGCACTGGCCGCGGCGGAAGGCCGCGCACTTGGCGGCCGTCTAGGGCGACCGGGTGCGGTCCGGTGACCAACCAGGCGAACGCAGTGCGAGCGCTGTCGAAGACGCCAGGCTCGCCATGCAGGCTGCGGGGGCGCGTCTGCGACGGTCGGGATACGGGCTTGTCCGGTGACGAGCGCTGGTTCATGACGGCCTCCTGAGTGAGCGGAAGGTGACGTCGTCAGGAAGCCGGGCTAGGCGCCTCAAAATCGGCTCAAGACCAGGTCAGAGCCGTGTCAAAGCCGTTTCAAGATCGTTTCGGGGAATCGAAGGCGGTGCCCGATCGGGCTCCGGAGCTGCGGTGAAGCGCCGGCTACGAGCGGCTTACGACGCTGGGCGAAGTCGGATCCGGCGCGGCGGTGTCTCTTGCCGACCTCGTTTCCGGAGTTAGCCGGCGACAGCGCAGAAGCCGCCGACGTTCACAGTCGGTGGCCCGCCTCCGGAGGTTCCACCCGTGACCCGACGCACCAGCCGACCGTCCAACCGTGACGACTCGCCCCGTCCACGTCGCTCTCGTTCCGCCAACGGCATCCCGTACCCGGGTGCACCCGACCCCGCAGACTCGCGCGAGCGGTCACGCCCCGACGCGAAAACGACCAAGCACGTGAACCGCACTCGCACCCTGGCGCCGATTCCACCGACCGTGTGGACGGCAGGCCCCAACCCGATCGACCCAGCGGTCACCTGGCCCGCGCCGATCATCGAGGCGATAACGACCAGCTTCTCCCGACCCGGAGATTGCGTCGTGCTCGCGCCATGGCCGGCGCACGCAGCCGAAACCCGGGGCCTCGCCGGCGACGGTGCGCTGACAGGTGCACGCGACGCCGTCCGTGCGCTGGGTCGCAATGCAATAGTCGAGGAGCTCGCGCCGACGAGCTCGTCGGTGGCAGGCACTGCGGAGGTAGCGGAGGATCGGGCCGAGTCCGGCGACGGTGCTCGGTTGGGAGCCATGGCTGCGGATCGGGCCAACTTGGTCATCGCGTCGATGCCGCCGGAGCGCGGTACCGATGGCTCGGCCGAGGTACTGGCACTCGCCGCCGCTCGCGCGCTCGCCTTCGGCGGTGTCCTCGCCGTCTACACCCACAGCGACTGGTCAACCGGCCGGTTGATCCACCCCTCCGGCCCGATGATCGTCGCCGCGCAAAACGCCGACCTGCTCTACCTCCAGCACATCGTCACCGTGCTCACCCCGATCCACGGCGGCCGCCTGCAGCCGATGCCCGAGCCTCTACGGCAGGTCTCCAACGAAGCGGCCCTCAGCGCACAGCTGGTCGGCTCGGCGACAACGGGACACGCACGCGTGCACGGCGACGTGCTCGTCTTCGCACAAGCCCACACCGCAATTGCGCACCCCGAAGACCTCCGATGACCAGCCGACCAAAGGACAGGTGCACCGCCATGACCACCACCACGCCGTCGCCGGCCGACGAGCCGACGATGCCGCTGTCCCGCGTCTTGATCGACGCCCTCGACAACACCCCGGTCACCAGCGCGTCGACGGGAGGAGACGAGCTGCCGGTGTCGGTGTGGGCGACCGCGCAGACGTCGCCGGCCGCGCAGCGCAAGGGCCGGTACGTGCCGGAGTCGACCGCGCACCCGGCCAAGATGTTGCCCGCCGTCGCCGCGCACGCGATCGAGCGGTACACGAAGCCTGGGGAGGTGGTGCTGGACCCGATGTGCGGGATCGGCACCACGTTGGTCGAGGCGATCGACCTCGGCCGCCGTGCGGTCGGCGTTGAGTACGAGCCCCACTGGGCCGACATCGCCGGTGCGAACCTGCGCTTCGCCCGCGAGCGCGGCCACGACCACGACCACGACGGCCAGGTCGTCCGCGGCGACGCCCGACAACTCAATGCGCTGTTGCCGGAGCAGTACGTCGGCCAGGTCGCTCTGGTCGTCACCTCGCCGCCGTACGGCCCGTCGGTGCACGGCTTGGTCAACACGGACCGGGAGGCCGGAGTCGACAAGGTCAGCAAGCGGCATTACCGCTACGGCAGCGCGCTCGACCGCGGCAATCTTGCCAACGTCGGCCACCATCGGCTCCTGGCCGGCTTCACCCGCATCCTCACCGCCTGCGCGCGTGTCCTGCGCCCGGGCGGCCACGTGGCGATCACGGTGCGCCCGTGGCGCGAGCACGCCGAGCTGATCGATCTACCGTCTCAAGTCGCGGCCTGCGGAGCCGCGGCCGGGCTGATTCCGGTCGAGCGATGCGTGGCCCTACTCGCTCGAGTCGCCGACGAAGGGCTGGTTGTGCGCGGGAGCTTCTTCCAACGCGACTTCATCCGCAAGCAGCGTGAGAGCGGGCTCCCATTGCACCTGATCGCTCACGAGGACGTCGTCGTCTTCAAGGCAGCCGGTGGCCGTGCTCGAGAGGATGCGATCCGCCGGGCCGGGCACATCAGCGTCCACCACGAGTACGGCGCGATCGGGCCCGGCCACTGGGCGGCCTGAAACCGCTGGAAACAGGCAGCACGTGCCGCGCGACTTCACCTGTATGAGCGACACCCCGCTGTGGTTGCAGATCTCGGTTCCGGCTTTCACCCTCGTGGGCGGGTTCGTGCTCGGACGCGTCACGAAGGTCCTTGATCGGAGGCAGGAGCGACGTGATGTGCAGGCAAGTCGGCGGCCGAAGTTCGAACTCACCCACTTGACCGGTTCCGGATATCGCCTGCAGAACGTCGGCGATGCCGCGGCGACCGACATCCGGGTGGATTCCGGCAAGTACCCCCGAGAGCGCCTCATGCGCTTGCCTGACGACCCGTTCGACCTGGCCCAGGATCAACCGGTCGATTTCATCATGTCGACGGGTATCAATTTGCCCAAGCCTGCGGCCCTGCTGGTCCGATGCGCGGAATTACCCGAAGGAGTGCACGTGGCGGTGCCCTAGATGGCGAGGACGGCGCGTGGCCGCCCGAGTTTGTCGGGGCCTGTCCGTACCATCGTGGGGAAAGCGAGAGCAAGGACTGAACATGTCCGATCGCATTGTGGACTATCCGATAGCGGTTGCCAGCTACGACGACGAAGGACTGGACGCGGCCATCGACTGGTGCTGCGAGCACATGGAGGATGACGACACTATCTCCGTGTGGACCCACTTGAAATCCAACCTGGGGAACTGCCGCCGACTCGAGCAGTTCGTCGCTCGCTACCGGAATGTCGAGCACGTGACCGGACGCGGTGGCGGTTATCTTCGCAGTGGCGGTCCGGTCCTGATGGCCTGGCCGGATATGCCCGACATCGGACAGTTGATCCAGGAGGGCGGCTCCCGTGTCCGAGCCCTGTGCGTCCTCACCTGGAACGAGGACGCGATCAGACCTTGGGTGTCGGCAGTTCGGCCGACCCTGCTCGGCGACGACTCGCCGTGGGCCGAGCTGACGCCTGGGCTTGATGGCGTCGTGGTTGAGGCACTGACGAGTCTCACCCGTTCGGTGAACCACAACAACACCATCTCGGCGGGTTTCGAAAAAGATCACGTCGTGAGCACGCTTCTCGCCCTGCGTGACGCCGGGATCGACATGGACGCCGAAGCCGTCGAGGGGTGGGCCCTGGCGAACGGCTGGTCCGGCAAGAACCCGCAACGGCTCGGCCAGTACGTGCGCGACATCAACGCCGGGAAACGTCCCCGTTGTCGCCCAGTTCTTCGAGCTGACTACGTCGACTACCTTCGGCGGCGCGCCGCCGGGCAGGAAGACTGACGGAGTCATGACTGTCTACGGCGGCTGGCGCAGGACGGACGCATCGCGGCAAGGAGCCATGGAGACGCAGGCCGGATTCCTGGATCGGATCGCGGGATCTTACTGGGACCAAGTGCGCGAGGTCATCAACGTCTGGTGCTCCCACCTGCCCCTGGAACATCAAAAGGGTATCCGCAGCCGCCTCATGGATCGCAATGTCGATGCGAATGTCCATTCGGCGCTGTGGGAGCTGTACGTGCACGAGTCGTTGCTGGGCTCCGGGTGTTCGGTGGAGATCGAGCCGACCATGGGCACCCGGGCGAGGAAGCCGGACTTCCTGGTTTCCCGTGATGGCGAGCAGTTCGTCGTTGAAGCCATCTGGACGGCCGAACGGATCGATGACGCTCGGCACGGTCGGCTGGCGGCTCAGCTGCGGGACGCGGTCGAGAAGAATGTCGAAAGTGCGGATTTCGTTCTGTCCATGATGATCAACACGGTGGGTCGCACTCTGCCGCCGCAGAAGGGGTTGAAGGCGGAACTGTCGCAGTGGCTGTCTGGTCTGGCCCCGGGGCAAGTTGCTGCGCGAGAGGCGCGTCAACGCTCTCCGAGGTACACCTGGCGTGAGGCTGGCTGGTCGATAACGTTCAGTGCCATACCGCGCCGTCGTGGCTCGCGGAGCGGACGGATCATCGCTATCTACCCGGGCGTAAGCATGTTCCGAATCGATGGTTCGCCAGTGCTCGGCGCGGTGGAGAAAAAGGGCGCGAGGTATGGGGAACTCGGGCTTCCTTACATCGTCGCTGTAGGTGTCGCGGGCGCATTTGTCGAAGATCAAGACATTCAAGCGTCCCTGTACGGCAGCACGATCGATCGCGCCGACGCCGGAGCCGGACCGACGCTGACATTGGCGGCGGACGGCTACTGGAAGCCGGGTCGGGATGACGAGCACTCGTTGGTGAGCGGAGTGCTCACCGTCGACAATCCGGCGCCCGGGACCTGGACGAAGAAGAGTCCTACCTTGTGGTTGAGCCCTCGCGCAGGCTCGTTCCCCGCACCGGTCCTGCCGACGTGGTCGACGGCGCGACTCGTGGGAAACCAGGTCGACCATCGACCGGCGGCAGCGGCGCCGCACACAGCGTTGGGACTCGCCCAGGATTGGCCAGTCGGAGATCCGTTCCCTCGTGCACCTGCGGCTGTCGACGACACAGCAGATGGAACCGGCCACTGATCGCTGCCTGCAGGTGGACGCGGAGCTCCCGTAGCTGCGAGAGGGCAACAGGTTATTCGGTGGTTGTATAACGCCCTATTCGGTCCGCTACAGACATCCGGCGCAGCGCACGCCACGTCAGCATGGAATCGACTGGCCGGTGTGGCACTTGTCCAGGATGCTTGCTCGGTGTCGCGCCTGCGGCGCTGCAGGGTGGGCTCAGGTGACTGCCCAGATCGAAAGGTCCACAGTGAACGAACCCTCTGCCGATGCCGCACTTCGCGCGGAGTCCGGCCAGACGCCCGATGAGGTCGAGTTGTTCCTGCAACTCGGGTCCGTCCGCGATTTTGCCGTTGGGTGCCGTGAGCTGATCCAGGTTGCCGATGAGATCGCCGCGCGCTCCGATACCCGTTCACCGAGGGAAGTGGCCGACGACGCAGCACGGCAGGCCGGCACCCCCTCGGACGTCCGAAGCCGGGTGGAGGAAATCTTCGCCGAGGCCGACCTAGAGGCGAGCGCGCACGTCGCGGCCGCGTTCGATGGTGAAGGCGTTGCTGTTGATGAAATGACGGCTGATCCGTTCGCAATGATCGCCCGGCGCCTCCAGCCCGACGCGATTGTCGAGCAAATCGCTACTCGGCTGCGTACGGAGTTCGCTGGGCAGCCTGGAGCTGAGTTGTACGTCGCGGCGTACGTCGCCGCAACCCTTCGCCGTCCGCGCAAACCGCTCCTGCTGCGAGCGCTGCTTGCGGCGATCTGCGGTCAAGTCGAGGTCTGCGTCCTCCGGATAATGCGGCGCGAACTGATGAGCCAGGGTAGCTATTCCGGCATCAGCGATCCACAACTGGAGACCGATGTTCGGAAGCTGATGGGGGGCGGCCTCCAGACGTGGCGTTCCAATCTCAACAGCCTTCTGGGCGTCGACGTCACGGCCGGAAGTGCGGACTGGCCGGGTGTGGTCGAGCTGTTCGAGCGTCGTCATCTGCTGGTTCACCGGGAAGGACTGGTCGATCACCGCTACCGGACGCGGGTGTCCGATGCGCCGCCGGCTGGGAGCTCGCTGGAGCCCACGTCGGTGTACATGCATCAGGTCATTGACCTGTGCGAGACCGTTACCGTCGGGCTGATCGGGCAGCTTCTTGCTCGTCGGCGTCCGGAGTTGACTGACCAGCTGGTCGGGATCGCAGCGGCTTGGGCCGAAGAGGCTGTTGCCGAGGGTGCGTGGCTTCGGGCGGAGGGCTACCACCTGCTTGCGGGAGTGCTGACGGCCGATCAGGTCGAGGGTGAGCGCCGTCGGGTGGATAGTTGGCTCGATCGACAGGAGCGGTTGGGTGTGGACGCGATCCGCGACGAGGTCGCCGCCTGGGACACCGAGCCGCTGCCTCCTGAATTCGAGCTGGCTCGCTTGGTCCTGCTTGGTGAGAACGAAGCGGGTCTGCGCCTGCTGGCACAGCTTCGTGCCGAGGGGCTCGTCGGCGATCAGGACGTCGACGCGTGGCGGCTCTTCAGCCGGTGGCGTAAGCAAGGTGTAGTTCCATGACCGCGTCCAGGAACGCATCGGGTGGCCGGAGCCGACTCGGGGGTACGCCTGCTCCGGCCACTCTGAGGTCTCCAGGTCAGAACGGGAACGGGTGCGCTGCCTCCCGGTAGGTGACCCGCTGCCACTGGGTGAACTCGTCCCAGCTGCTCTGCGAGCCGAACCGAGCGCCATTGCCGGACGCCCCCGTGCCGCCGAAGGGGGCGTACGCGTCGTTGTTGAGCGTCTGGTCGTTGACGTGCACGATGCCCGTCCGCAGACGCTGGGCGAGGTCGCGGCCCCGCTCCAGCGAGCCCGTCTGCACCGCTGCGACCAGGCCGTACTCGGTGGCGTTCGCGACCTCGACCGCTTCGTCGGCGTCGCGGACTACCACGACGGGTGCGACCGGGCCGAAGATCTCCTCGCGGAATGCGGGCATCTCGGTGGTCACCCCGGCCAGCGCAGAGCGATCGCGAACGCTCGTGAAGTTGATACGCGCGAATGGAGCGTCTTCGCATAGCGGGTCGAGGTATCTAGAGTAGTCGCCGGCACCGGGCGCTTTGTGTCCCGCCACGGGGAGCTGGCCTGGTCCTGACCCCGCTGGCCGGACCGGCGGCGGGCAATACCGCGGAAGCCCCGAGCCTGGCCGTTCGCGGGAAACGTTGTCAGCCTTCGCTGCCGGGAAGCATGTTTCGGGGAGCGGTGGCCGGGCCGCCGGGTCCACTGTGCACGCCGGCGGCGGGCTTGGATGGTGGTCATGAGTCGGGTGTTTGTGCTGGGCGGCGGCTGGCCCGGATCACGGAAAAGGAGGCGTTTCCGCCTTCGGCGACGAGTTGCGGTTGCCGGTGTTGGCGAAGGACGAGATCAGAGAAGCGCTCGCCACTGCCGTCCGGTAGTCGTCCGCTGTGGAGGAGTCTCGTCGGCTGGGCCGGGCAGCGGGTCTCGTTCTTGGCGTTCGCGGGCGCTGGCGCGACCACGCACTAACCCGGCTGACTCGCGCCGGAGAAGGCTATCGCTCGTCAGGCGTCGTGCGCGGTGCGGTATTGGTCGTCGGTGACGGGTTCGAGCCACGTGGTGCCGTCGCCGCCTTCTTCCGGGCCTTCGAGCATGGCGAGGTGGCTCATGCAGTTCGTGTTCGTGCCGCCGTGCCAGTGCTCCTCGCCGGGCGGGGTCCAGACGGTGTCGCCGGCGCGCATACGGATCACCTGACCGTCGCGGTTGACGACCAGGCCGGCGCCTTCGGTGACGTGGAGGGTCTGCCCGACGGCGTGGGAGTGCCAGTTCGTGCGGGCGCCGGGGGTGAATCGGACGAGGGACGCGACCAAGCGCGACGGCGGCTCGGGTGTCTTGATCATGGTGAGGTAGACGTCGCCGGTGAACCGTTCGGCCGGGGTCTTGACGGTCTCGTTGACGGGGATGAAGTCCACGGTGTTCTCCTTGGGGGGTCAGCTGCGGAAGACCTTCTTGGCGACCGCCATGGCCGCCATGGCCTGCGGCCAGCCAGCGTAGAAGGCCAGGTGGGTGATCGCTTCGATCAGCTCGGTCTCGGTGTTGCCGTTCTCCTTGGCCAGGCCGAGGTGGAAGACGAGTTGCTCGGTGTTGCCGTTGGTGGCCAGCGCGGCGACCGTGACGAGGCTGCGTTCCTTCGGTGTCAGTTCGGTGCGCTTCCACACTTCGCCGAAGAGCACGTCGTCGGTGAAGTGCACCAGCGCCGGGGCGAAGTCGCCGAAGAGTTTCTGCGCGCCGGACGGCTCGGGCTGGGAATTATCGGTCATAACGATCCTTTCTTTCTAGTGGGAAGTGCGGAGTCCCGCGAACGCGGCGAAGGCCGCTGCCGCCGCGACGGCCGCGGCGAGCAGGAGGCTGACCCGCATCCCGGCGGCCAGACCCGACGGGGCGTTCAAGAGGGCGCCGAACACGGCGACGGCCAGCGCGCCGCCGAGCTGGCGGCTGGTGTTGAGCACGCCGCTGGCCGTGCCGGCGCGCGCCGCATCGACGGCGCCGAGGAGCACCGCGATGACCGGCGGGATCACGGTCGGGCCGGCGAGCCCGACGAGCACCATGACCGCGGCAATCACCCAGGTGGGTGTCGTCGCGAGCAGGAGGGCGACGACGGCGAGACCGGCCGTCATCAGCGCCAGCCCGGTCACGACCACCGGCCGGGTCCCGGTCCGTTCGGTCACGCGCGGTACGAGCGGGGTCAGCACGAGCCCGGCGAGCATCATCGGGAGGAACACCACGCCGGTCCGCACGGCCGACAGCCCCTGGTTCTGCAGGAGCAGGCTCAGCACGAACGGCATCCCGTAGTAGCCGACCATGAACGCGAACCCGATCACGACCACCGTGACCACGATCCGAGATCGAAACAGCTCCAGCGGCAGCATCGGAGCCGCGACTCGCCGTTCGACCAGCACGAACACGACCATGCTCGCGACGGCGACGACGAAGGCGGCCACGACGTGGGGAGCGGTCAAGCCGGCCCGACCGGCCTCGATGGCGCCGTAGACCGACGCGGCCATGGCGAGGACCCCGGTGATCTGGCCGGGCCGGTCGAAGGGCACCCGGTGGTGTGCCGAAGGCGCCACTCGAGCGAGCAGAGCCAGCGCCACGGCTCCGGCGGGCAGGTTGATCAGGAAGATCCACCGCCAGCTCGCGAGCGTCAGCACGCCGCCCAGCACCGGCCCGGCCGACGAGGCGACCGCGCCGCCCATCGCCCACACGGCGACCGCCCGCGCCCGGCGCACCCGATCCGGGAACGCCTGGCCGATCAGAGCCATCGACGACGGCATCACCACGGCCGCCGCGGCACCTTGCAGGAGCCGGCAGACCACGAGCGTGGGCAGGGTCGGAGCGACGCCGCAGGCCAACGAGGAGAGCACGAACACGGCCACGCCGAGGCCGAACGCCCGCTTCGCGCCGATCCGGTCGGCCAGCGATCCGGCCGAGAGCAGGAACGCGGCGAACATCAGCGTGTAGCCGTCGATCACCCACTGCAGTCCAGTGATGCCCCCGCCCAGGTCGGCCCGTACGGCCGGCAGGGCGACGTTCACGACGACGCCGTCCAAGGTGACGACGAAGAAGCCCAGCAGGGCTGCCGCCACCGTGGCGGTGGCACCGCCGGTCACCGGCTGGACCGTGGTCGTCTCGGAAGGGGTCACCCCACGAGCAAACGCCGGCGCGCACGCGGGCGGGAGGTCGTGTCTTTCCGGGTTCCAGCAGAACCCCCCTCAATGATTTGCGCCGTCGTACCGTGGAAGGCGTGAACGCCAAGAGCACCGAGGTCCGCGACTTCCTGGTCACCCGGCGGGCCAAGATCACTCCGGACCGGGCCGGCCTGCAGCACTACGGCGGCAACCGCCGGGTGCCGGGCCTGCGCCGCGAAGAGGTCGCCATGCTCGCGGGTGTCTCCGCCGACTACTACACCCGCGTCGAAAAGGGCAATCTCGCCGGCGTCTCCGACAGCGTCCTCGACGCCATCGCCGGAGCTCTCCAGCTCGACGAGGCCGAACGCGTGTACCTGTTCGACCTCGCCCGCGCCGCCAACGCCGCCGGTCGCCCGCGCACCGCCGCAGCCCAGCGCCGCCGGTCGCCGCAGCGGGTGCGGCCGGTGGTGCAGCAGATCCTCGACAGCATGACGACGACGGCCGCCTTCGTCCGCAACGGCCGCCTGGACATCTTGGCGACCAACATGCTGGGCCGCGCGCTGTATTCGCCGGTGTTCGACAGTTCCACCCGTACCAGTTCGGTGTCGCTGCCCAACCTCGCCCGGTTCGGCTTCCTGGACCCGGCTGCCCGCGACTACTTCCCCGACTACGACAAGTCTTGCCACACGTCAGTCGCGATCCTGCGCACCGAGGCCGGTCGTGATCCGCACAACCGGGATCTGTCGGACCTCATCGGGGAGCTCAGTACCCGCAGTGAAGACTTCCGCACCCGCTGGGCCGCCCACGACGTCCGGCTGCACCGGACGGGCACAAAGTGCTTCTGCCACCCGGTGGTCGGCGAGCTGACCCTCGCCTTCGAAGCCATGGACCTGACCGCGGACAGCGGGCTCACCCTCACGGCGTACACAGTACCTCCCGACACGCCCTCCACCGAACGGCTCCAGCTGCTGGCCAGCTGGGTCGCCACCACCCTCACAGCAGGGCGTCCGCGGTGATGGGGAAGTCGCGGATCCGCCGTCCGGTGGCGTGGAAGACCGCGTTGGCGATGGCCGGGGCCACGCCCACCAGCACCAGCTCGGCCAACCCCTTGACGCCGAGCGGGTCGGCTTCGCGGTCTTCGCCGTCGAGGTAGATGGCGCGGAGATCGTGGACGTCGGCGTTGACCGGGACGAGGTAGTCGGCGAGGTTGGCGTTGACGATGCGGCCGTCGCGCGGGTCGGTGACGGTGTGCTCGAGCAGGGCGGCGCCGATGCCGCCGACCATGCCGCCGAGGGCCTGGCTGTCGGCGAGCTTGGGGTTGACGATCCGGCCCGCGTCGTAGACGCCGAGCATGCGCCGGATGCGAACCAGGCCGAGGCGGGCGTCGACGGCGACTTCGGCGAACACCGCGCCGTAGCCGTACATCGAGAACCGGTTCTGCTCCGAGGGCGCCCAGGACCCGATCACCTCGAGGTGATCGCGGCCGTTGCGGGCCAGCACCTGGCGGTAGGTCTCGCCGCGCGTCGGGTCGTTCTTCGCCTGCATCCGTCCTTTCCGGACGATGACGTCGTCGGGATTGACGCCGTGCAGGGGAGAGCGCGGGTCGTTGACGGCCAGGGTGATCGCCTGGCGGCGGACCTTGTCGCAGCCGTCCTGGACGGCGGAACCGACGCTGGCCATGGTCATGGAGCCGCCGTGGGGCGGGGTCGGCGGCATGAGCGAGTCGCCGAGCCGGAACTCGACGGTGTCCATGGTCAGGCCGAGTGCGTCGGCGGCGACCTGGGGCATGGAGGTGTAGGTGCCGGGGCCCATGTCGCTGGTCGCGGCCTGGACCAGCGCGGTGCCGTCGGCGTTGAGCCGGACGTGGGCCTGCGCGGGGGCGCGGGCGGTGTCGTAGACCGCGGCGGCCATGCCGGTGCCGATCAGCCAGTCACCGTCCTTGGTGGACGCCGGCTTCGGGTTGCGCCGTTGCCAGCCGAATTCCCGGGCGCCGACGTCGTAGCATTCGCGTAGCCGGCGGGTGGAGAACGGCTGCCCGGTGGATTCGTCGGCCGCGGGTTCGTTGCGCTTGCGCAACTCGATGGGGTCGATGCCGAGCTGGTGCGCGAGTTCGTCCATCGCGGATTCGATGACGAGGGCGGCGGAGGCGTAGCCCGGTCCGCGCATCCAGATCGGGGTGTTCACGTCCAGCGGCACGGTGGCGTACGCCTGGCGGACGTTCGGCATGCTGTAGAGCATCTGGCCCGGCGCCAGCATCGCCTCGGTGAACGTCTCGTAGCTGGACGTCTCGCCGCGGATGTCGTGCGTCATCGCGGTGAGCCGCCCGGTGCGGTCGCTGCCGGCCCGGAGCCGGTAGGAGTAGGCGGGCCGGAACCCGGTGCCGAAGTACAGCTGCCGGCGGGCGAGGACGAGCTTGACCGGACGGCCGGTCTCGCGGGCGGCGAGCGCGGCGATGGTGCTGTGCGGCCAGGCCCGCAGGCCGCTGCCGAACGCGCCGCCGACGAAGGGGGAGATCACCCGGACCGAGGTCTGCGGGATGCCGAACACGGCCGCGAGTTCTTGTTGCGTGCCACCGACCACCCACTGGGTCTTGTCCCACACCGTCAGCTGGTTGCCGTCCCAGCGGGCGATGGTGGCGTGCGGTTCCATCGGATTGTGGTGGTTGCGGGCGGTTCGGTAGGTCAGGTCCAGCCGGACCGGTGCGGTGTTCAGCGCGCTGTCGGCGTCGCCGCGCGCGTAGGTCGCCGGCTCGTCGGCCGGGGCGGTGGCCAGGTCGGTGACGGGCTGCTCGGCGGCGTAGGACACCTTCACCAGGCGCGCGCCCTGCTGGGCGGATTCGTGGGTGGTGGCGACCACGGCGGCGACCGGCTGGCCGAAGAACCGCACGCGGTCGTCCTGGAAGACGCGCAACCGCGAGTTCGGCGCCGGGTTGTTCGACCCCGGATTGTCCACATAGGGCAGTCGAGGAGCGTTGAGGTAGCTGATCACCCGCAGGACACCAGGGTGGGCACGGGTAGCGCGGTCGTCGATGCCCGTGACGCGGCCGCGCCCGACGCTGCTGTCGACCACGGCCGCGTACAGGACGCCGTCGGTCGGGTGGTCGGCGGCGTAGAGCGCGCGCCCGGTCACCTTGAGCCGTCCGTCCACTCGGGACTGCGGAGTGCCGACGGCGATGCGGGGTTGGGTCATCGGGTGCCTCCCACGACGCGCAGCTGGCGTTCGACCGTGCGCTTGAGCAACTCGACCTTGAATCCGTTGTGTGCCAGTGGCCGGGCGCCGTCCGCGGCTCGCTGTGCGGCCTCGGCCCACAGCGCGTCCGACGGTCGTTTGCCGAGCAGGTGCCGCTCGACGGCGGGCAGTTTCCACGGGACGGTGCCGACACCGCCGGCGGCGACCTTCGCCGCGCGGATCACGCCGCCCTGGATCTGGAGGGCGACCGCGGCCGAGGTCAGGGCGAACTCGTAGCTCTGCCGGTCGCGCACCTTGAGGTAGCCGGACCGGGACAGGCGTGGGAGGGCCGGGAGCTCCACGGCGGTGATCAGTTCGCCCGGCCGCAGGGCCTGTTCCCGGTCCGGGGTGCTGCCCGGCGGCAGGTGGAAGTCGGCAAAGGGGATGGTGCGTTCGCCGACCGGGCCTTGCAGGTGCACGATCGCCTCGAGGGCGGCGAACGCGACCGCGGCGTCCGACGGGTGCGTGGCGACGCATGCCGGGGAGCCGCCGAGGATGGCGTGACCGCGGTTGTAGCCGTCGAGGGCGGCGCAGCCCGAACCCGGTTCGCGTTTGTTGCAGTTCGCGGTCACGTCACGGAAGTAGGCGCAGCGGGTGCGCTGCATGATGTTCCCGCCGATGGTGGCCATGTTGCGCAGCTGGGCGGACGCGCTCAGCTCCAGGGCCTCCGAGACGACCGGAAAAGCGGATCGCACGCGCGGGTCGGCGGCGGCGTCGGCCATCCGCACCAGCGCGCCGATCCGCAGGCCGCCGCCCGGCGTGGGGGAGATGCCGGTGAGCGGCAGCCTGGTGATGTCGACGAGCGCACCCGGGCGCTCCACGGTCTCGCGCATCAGGTCGACCAGCGTCGTGCCGCCGGCGATGTACCGTCCGCCCCGCTGCCCGGCGGCGATGGCGGCCCGGACGTCGGGCACTTTGGTGTAGGAGAAGGACTCCATCGGTGTCAGCCCTTCGCTTGCTGGATGGCTTTGACGATCTTCACGTAACAGCCGCAGCGGCAGATGTTCCCGCTCATCCACTCCCGGATCTCTTCCGGCGATCCGGTGTGTCCCTCCTTGAGGCAGCCAACGCCGGACATGATCTGCCCGGGCGTGCAGTACCCGCACTGGAACGCGTCCTGGTCGACGAACGCCTGCTGCAACGGGTGCAGTGGCCTGTTGTCGCCGGGTGACAGACCTTCGATGGTGGTGACCCGCGCGCCGTCCAGCCGCACCGCCAGCGTCAGGCAGCCGTTGACCCGCCGGTCGTCGACGAGGACCGTGCAGGCGCCACACGCGCCCGCGTCGCAGCCCTTCTTCGTGCCGGTCAAGCCGAAGTGCTCGCGCAGCAGGTCCAGCAGCGAGGTCCGGTTGTCCACGGTGACGGTGTACCGGGTTCCGTTGACGGTCAAGGAAACTTGGCTGCTCGACGCGCCCGCGCCCGCGGCGGCCGCGGGCGCGGCGCCCAGTAACGCCGGTCCGGCCACGGCGACGGCGCCACCGACCGCCGACGCCGCGATGAACGTCCGCCGGGAGTGGGCCGTGGGCGACTCCGCCTCGGTGCCACCGGCCGGCAAGGGAGATTCGGGGGACATGGCGTCGACCCAACCAGGTGCCCGCGAGGTGGAGGAGTCTCTGACAAGAGGTGTACGGGCAGTGCCTGGTAAAGCGGGCGAATTGCCGGTATCTTGCCCGGCCGGCTCGGTCAACACGGTACGGCGACCTCCTCCTTCTTGTGCTTCTCGTGCTTCTCGTGGTCGAGGGCCGCCGGTTTCGTGGCGCGCGATCGGGCCGCGAGGACGGTGAGGGGCAACAGGGTGAGGGCGGCGATGACCGCTCCGACCAGGGACGGTCCGGTCACCCCGAGCGAGTCCAGCGCCGAGCCCGCGATGGCTGTCCCGGCCGCGATGCCGGTGTTGAAGGCCGACGTGCTCAACGCGGACGTCAGGGTCGGCGCGTCGCCGGCGTAGCGGACGGCGAGCGCGGTGACGACCGGGTTGACGCTGAATCCGGTCAGGGCCATCAGGAAGACGAGGACGACGGCCGCGACAGGGCTCGTGGACAGCGGGATCATCAGGAACAGCACGACGGCGGTGGCCGCGGCCGCGGTGATGGTGGTCGTCAGCGGCCGCCGGTCGCCCAGCCGGCCGGCGGCCGCCGTGCCGCCGAGGGCACCGGCGCCGAAGGCGATGAGGGCGAGCGGGACGACGCCGGCCGGGATGCCGGCGCGGCCGGTCAGCAGCGGGGTGAGGTAGGTGTAGGCGGCCAGGACACCGCCCATGATCAGCATCGCGGCGGCCAGCGCCAGCCACAGCCGGCCCTGGCGCAGAGCCCGGATCTCGGCTCGGACGGACACCTGGGCGTGCTGCTCGCGAGCGGGGATGAACCGCCCGATGACGGCCGCGGCGAGCGCGGAAAGCACGGCCAGGGCCCAGAACGGGCCGCGCCAGCCGGTGAGCTGGCCGGCCAGGGAGCCGAGCGGCACGCCGATGACGTTGGCCAGGGTCAGGCCGCCCATCATGACGCCGATGGCCCGCGTCGAGTCCCGCGGACCGGCCGCGGCGGTGGCGACGACGAAGCCGACGGACCAGAACGCGCCGGTGGCCAGGGCGGTGACGACGCGGGCGGCGAGGACGATCACGAGGGAGCCGCTGAGCGCGGCGACGACGTGCCCGAGGCTGAACACGGCCAGCGCCAGGACGAGGGTCCGGCGCTGCGGCAGCCGCAGGGTGGCCAGGGCCATGGTGGGCGAGCCGACGATCATGCCCAGTGCGAAGGCGGTGATCAGCAGGCCGGCCTGCGAGACGCTGACGTCGAGGTCCGCGGCCAGCTCGGGCAGCAGACCGGCGACGACGAACTCGGTGGTTCCCATCAGGAACGTCCCGGCGGCGAGCACCCAGACGACGGCAGGAAGGCGGCCGGGAGTGGTCCCGGTGTGCATGGAAGATCTCTCCTCACGGGGGAATGGAGGCCGGACCGGGCCGGCCGCACCGCCGTCGCTGCGGCCGGGACCGGTCGTCCTCCGTCTTCGGTCAGGGGGTCAGCAGGGCCTTGATGGCGCGCCGCTCGTCCATGGCCCGGTAGCCTTCGGCGACCTGGTCCAGGGGCAGGGTGAGGTCGAAGACCGGGCCGGGGTCGATGTGCCCAGCGAGGACCCGGTCGATCAGGTCGGGCAGGAAGCGGCGCACGGGCGCCGGGCCGCCGCGCAGGCCGACGTGGGAGAAGAACAGCTCTTCGCCGGCGATCTGCACGTCGTGCGGGACGCCGACGAACCCCACGTTGCCGCCGGGCCGGGCCGCGTGCAGCGCCTGCCGCATGGACTCGGCCGTGCCGACGCATTCCAGGACGGCGTCGGCGCCGATGCCGTCGGTGAGGTCCTTGATCCGGGCGACGCCGTCGTCGCCGCGTTCGGTGACGATGTCGGTGGCACCGAACTGCGTGGCGAGCTTCTGGCGGGATTCGTGGCGGCTCATGGCGATGATCCGCTCGGCGCCGAGCTCCTTGGCCGCGATGACGCCGCACAGCCCGACCGCGCCGTCGCCGACCACGACGGCGGTGGCGCCGGGCTTCACCTCGGCGGCGACGGCGGCGTACCAGCCGGTGCCCATGACGTCGGACACGGCCAGCAGGCTCGGCAGGAACGCGTCGTCCGGGTGCTCGGGGGTGGCCACGAGGGTGCCCTGGGCGTTCGGGATGCGGACGAGGTCGGCCTGGCACGTGCTCATGAACTCGCGGTGCAGGCAGGAGGACTGCCAGCCGTTGCGGCAGTTCGCGCAGGTGTTGTCCGAGGTGGCGAACGAGCCGACCACGAACTGGCCGGGCTTGACCGCGGTCACCTGGCTGCCGACCTCTTCGACGACGCCGACGTACTCGTGGCCCATCGGGTGCGGGTCACCGATCGGCTCGACGCCGCGGTAGGGCCACAGGTCCGAGCCGCACACGCAGGTGACGGCGGTGCGGATGATCGCGTCGGTCGGCTGCTCGATCTTCGGGTCGTCGAGCTGTTCGAACCGGACGTCGCCGGGAGCGTGGATGACAGCTCCGCGCATGGATGACTCCTCGAGTGGCGGTGATGGGCCGAAGGCCCCTGCCCTCTCAGACAAGCGCCTTTTCGCGCGGGCAGCGAGTCACTGACGTGGGGTGTACCGGCAGTACATCCCATCGTGTCGTGGTGGCGCGTACGTTCGCTCCGTGGACAATCGTGACGAAGTCCGGGAATTCCTCGTCTCCCGGCGGGCCAAGATCACCCCGGAACAGGCCGGGCTGCCGGGTGGCACCCGGCGCCGCGTGCCCGGGTTGCGCCGCAGCGAGGTCGCCGCGCTGGCCGATGTCAGCGTGGAGTACTACGCCAAGCTCGAACGCGGAAACCTCGGCGGTGCCTCGCCCGCGGTCCTCGAAGCCGTCGCCCGTGCGCTTCTCCTCGACGAGGCCGAACGCGCTCACTTGCTGCACCTGGCCCAGGCCGCCGAGGGCGCCGACGTGCTCGCCCGGCCCCGGCGGCGACCCGGCAGGCAGTGGATGCCGCACCGGAGTCTGCAGTGGACACTCGACGCGATCACCGCCGGGGCCGCTTTCGTCAACAACGGCCGGCTGGACGTGCTGGCCGAGAACCAGCTCGCCCGTGCGTTCTACCGCGACATGTACGCCGGGGGCTCAACGCCGAATGTGGCCCGCTTCCAGTTCCTCGCCGCCGCCGCCCGCCGGTTCTACGCAGACTGGGACCTGGCCGCGGACATGACCGTGGACGTCCTGCGCACCGAGGCCGGCCGCAACCCGCACGACAAGGGCCTGCACGACCTGGTCGGGGAACTGTCCACGCGCAGTGACGAGTTCCGCGGCCGGTGGGGCGCGCACAACGTCCGGCGCCACGGCGCCGGCGAAAAACACTTTCGTCACCCGATCGTGGGAGATCTCACGCTGACGTGGGAGACGATGGCGATGGCGGCTGAACCTGGGCTCACACTGGTGGTCTACACCGCGGAACCCGGTTCACCGTCCGCGGAAGCGCTGGCGCTCCTCGCGTCCTGGGAAGCTTCCCCACGCGGCGCCGAGGGCTGAGCCGATCGCTCGGCTTCTCGCGTAGCCGTCCACGAGCTGAGCAGGCGCAACGCTTCGTCCGACGGCGAGCCCGGCTCGGCGGTGTAGATCGTGAGAGTGAGGCCGGGTTCCGCGGCCAGTTCGAGACCTTCGTAGGCCAGGGTGAGGTTGCCGACGACCGGGTGGTGGAAGGTCTTCGAGCCGGTGCCGTGGTGACGGACGTTGTGCGCGCCCCAGCGCGTGCGGAACTCGTCGCTGCGGGTCGACAGCTCGCCCACCAGGTCGTGCAGGCCCTTGTCGTGTGGATTGCGGCCGGCCTCGGTGTGCAGGATCGCGACGCAGACGTCGGCGAAGAACCCCCAGTCCGGGTAGAACCGGTGCGAGGCCGGGTCGAGGAACTGGAACCGGGCGAAGTTCGGTGGCTGCTGCGGGCTCGCGTAGATCTCGGAGTAGAAGGCTCGCGCCAGGCCGTTCGCGGCCAGCAGATCCATCCGTCCATTGCGGACGAACGCGGGTCCTCCGGTGACCGCGTCGAGGACCCACTGCAGACTGCGGTGCGGAGTCCGTTGCGCGCTCTTCGGCCGCCGCCGCAGGATCGCGGTCGTGCCGTCCGCCGCGTGGGCAAGGGCCAGCAGGTGGGCCCGTTCCGCGTCGTCGAGCCGGAGCGCCCGGGCCACCGCGTCCAGCACGGAAGCCGAGACGCCGGCGAGGTTTCCGCGCTCCAGCTTGGCGTAGTACTCGACGCTCACATCGGCCAGCGCGGCGACCTCGCTGCGGCGCAGTCCCGGCACCCGGCGTTTGCTCCCGGTGGGGAGCCCGGCCTGCGCCGGGGTGATCTTGGCCCGCCGCGAGACGAGGAACTCGCGTATTTCCTGACGATTGTCCACCCCGCCACCCTAAGTCCGGCAGCCCGCGCGAAGGGTCCTCTGTCGGTACACCTTTCGAGAGAACCTTTCGGCTCGTCTCCGTCACTGATTGCGTCGTAGGCACTGCCGAAGCGAGGCACCATCGAACCGCCCCTTGAACTCGAGGAAGACGAACATGAACCCTGTTTACGATTTCACCGGCCAGGTCGCCTTCGTCACCGGCGCCGCCTCAGGCATGGGCTTGGCCACCGCCCGTGCCTTCGCCGAGTCCGGCGCGGCGGTCACGGTCACCGACGTCGATGCGGCCGCGCTCGACACGGTGGCGAAGGAGCTGACCGCCGCGGGGCACCGGGTCTTGGCGCTCAGGTGCGACGTCGCTGACGAACAGCAGGTCGCCGCCGCGGTCGATCGGACCGTCGAGACTTTCGGACGGCTCGACCTGGCCTACAACAACGCCGGTATCCAGATCCCGCCGAGCGACGCCGCCGACGAGCCCGCCGAGCGGTTCGACCGCGTCAACGCGGTCAATCTGCGTGGCATCTGGGCCTGTATGAAGCACGAGCTGCGGCACATGCGGGCGCAGGGCAGCGGAGCCATCGTCAACTGCTCCTCGCTGGGTGGCCTCGTCGGCATCCCGGGCCGGGCGTCCTACCACGCGTCCAAGCACGGGGTGATCGGCCTGACCGGGAGTGCCGCCCTGGAGTACGCCCCGCGCGGTATCCGGATCAACGCGATCTGCCCCGGCACCATCGACACCCTCATGGTCAGCGACATGATCGCCAAGGGTGAACTCGACCGCGCCGAGGCCGAGGCCAATCAGCCCATCGGCCGGCTCGGCACCGCGGAGGAGATCGCGCAAGCCGTCCTTTGGCTGTGCAGCCCCGGCGCTGGTTTCGTCGTCGGCGTGGCTCTGCCGGTCGACGGCGGCTACGTGGCCCGCTGACGTCAGAGCACGAACCGCGGCAACGACATTGACAAAGTCTCATAATACAGGATATTTTGAACATGCTTGTCAGTGAAATATACGGATTTCCCTCTACGTCGAAGGGCTGGTCGCCATGCGTGCTGCTGCTGACAAGGTCGGACTGCTGACCCGGTATTACGCGGCCATGGCGACCAACGATTCCCAGGATTTCGGGTCATACTACGCGGAAAACATGACCCTGAAATTCGGGAACAGCCCGGAGATCGACGGGCGAGACAACATCGTCGCGGCTTTCAAGGGCATGCTCGACCGAGTCGTATCGCTGGAACACGACCTCGTGAACGCCTGGGAAGAAGAGGGCGGGGTCGTCTTCTTCGAGTCCGTTGGACGGTGGACGCTCCGCGGCGGCGCGGTGATCGAGATCAACGCGGCTTCCAAGATCACCATCGTCGACGAGCAGTTCGTCGACCAGCGCATCTATGTGGACAACGCGCCGGTATTCGAAGCGCTTGAGCGTGAATCAAGCATGGCCGGAGAACATCGCGAATTTCAATCGCGCCTGATCGTCACCGGACTGGATGCCGACGGCAAGTCCGCTTTCGTGAGCGATGGGCCGACGACCGATCGTCTCGTCGCTGACGGTTATACCCGCAACCACCTGTGGCAGGCGACGGAAGTGCCGACCCCGGTCATGGCGGCGAACGGCCCCGGTGGCGCCTCGGTCATCCCGCCGCCGCCGGCCGGCTACAACTACGTGATCACGGCCTTCGCTCCGGACAGCGAATGGGACTACGAGGGCGGCTACGCGCGAATCCTGGCCGAGTCGGGTGCCGGTGACGCCGTTGATCCGACGGATGCCCCGGGTATGCACACGACGGACACGATCGACATCGTCACCGTGATATCCGGCGAAGCGTGCGTTCTGCTCGACACCGGCGAGACGACGATGAGGCAGGGCGACACGATCGTTCAGCGCGGCACCAAGCACGCCTGGCGGAATCGTGCGCACGAACCCTGCGTGGTCTCGGCTGTTCACGTCAGCGTGCTTCGCTGACGCGCCACTTGTCGACTTCAGTTCGGCGGATCAAGGAAGGCGTATGGAGCACGAGACCCGCGATCTGCCGCCCACGGCGCGCCGCGTAATCGTCGGGGACGACGAGGCTGCGTCGTCCACGGTCGTCGCCGACGAACGGAACCTTCCCCGCACCCGGCTTCCCAACGGGATCCTGCTACAGGAACTGTGGCAGCAACGAGATATCCCGGCCAAGCGCGAAGACCTGTAGGAGTCCGAGTGGACACTGGGGCCGGCCGCGCCGACCGAGGGCGCGGTCGTCCGCATTCTCACGGTGCCGGCGGCAACCGGCTCCGCAGTCCTGGAGCCGGACCTGCACACGGACCCGTCCCTGCATGTCATCGCGATGCTCACCGATGAACTGGACGTCATTCTGGAGCGTGGCGAGGTCACCCTGAGCGTCGGGGACTCGATCGTGCTGCGAGACAGCAAGCATGATCTTCGGAACACGCAATCGAGGCCGGCGTCGTTCGTCTACACCTCTTTTCCGCTCACACGTAGCGAACGTGGCGGCCGCTGACAATGAGAGCCGGGCCGCGGGCCTGGTGCCGGCCGAAAGGGCGGCGCCAGGCCCACGGCGCCGTCGTCAGTTCCAGATTCCGACGGTCTGGCCGCCGTCGACGACCATCGCGTGCCCGGTCGCGAACCCGCCGAGGTCGGAACACAGCCACAGCACCGCAGACGCGATCTCCTCGGGCCTGCCCATCCTCCCGACGGGCTCCTGACTGATCACCCGGGCCCGTCCTTCCGGGGTGCCGCCGGAAAACCTGCCCATCATCGGCGTTTCGATGATGCCCGGACAGATCGCATTGACCCTGATCCCCTGCGCGGCATAATCCAAGGCCGCGGACTTCGTGAGGCCGATGAGGCCGTGCTTGGCGGCGACGTACGCGGCCTGCCCCCGGATCCCGGTCACGCCGGCACCGGACGAAGTGTTGACGATGGACCCGCCGCCGTGCTCGAGCATGGCCGGGATCTCGTACTTCATCGACAAGAACGCGCTACGCAGGTCGATGTCGATCAGGCGTGACCAGTCCTCCTCGGTGATGTCGACGAGAGGTGCCGGCGGTTGTTCGATACCGGCATTGTTGAACGCGACATCGAGGCGACCGAAA